>JAAYJM010000188.1 GCA_012522895.1 Ignavibacteria bacterium | reverse complement strand
TAAAGATGATATTACGTCATGTAATTCGAAAACGTCCTAATCGTCATTATCCAAGGATGTTGAAATGTGGAAGATATAAAAAATACAAATAATGCACTATCTACGTGCCATTACCCGCTGGCGGGGGCAGGGGGTGGATCTTTATACATCGCAATTACTTAATGCTTTTTATATACTTCTTTCCTATGAGCAAAACTATAAACTACAACTTCCTTAGTTCTTTCATTTATAGTATATAAAATTCTGTAATCTCCAATTCTTATTCTGTAGCCCTCTATTCCAGATAGTTTTATCGAACCGTTTGGTCTTGGATTATTTTCTAAAGAGTGGATTTTATTGCTAATTCTTAGATATAACGTATCATCAAGTTTCTCTAATTCCTTAATAACTTTATTTGAAAGACCGAGTTTATACATTTATTCTGGCTTTTCTTTGCTTATCATATTCTTTGAAATCAACAATATACTCTGTTTCCTGAATAGATTTTTTTAACTCTTCCCTGTCTTCAATTGCTTCAATTACTTCGTTAAAATAGCTGTCTGATTTCAATTCTTCCCATGTATCTTTTGAAAATATTACTTTATCATCTGTAAATGTAATCATTTTAAACTCCTTATTCTAATCAATGATTTGCAAAGTTAAATAGAATCTTTCAACTTAACAAATGTATTTTTATAAAAAAATCCTTCCCAAAGTGGGTTTGGGAAGGAGGGAATTATGTTTTTTAACGATCAGTTATGGTTTTTTCTAAAAAAAAATTAAGTATTTTTTTAAATACTTAAATCTATCAGAATGCTTATTAATTCGTCAATATTGTGATTATTTATATTTACTATTCTTAAAAAATCTTCATATATATTGTTACAGTCAATATGTATATTCTCCAGCCTTTCCCTAATGTCACTTTTTAATAAGTTAACGCTTATTTCAATCCATAATTGTTCGGTGCTTGTGTCGTAACAAAACCATAAGGTTCTATGATCAATATCATCAATACTTTCGCGTTCCTTTTTATAACTTCTACTGAAACCAAAATTTCTTTGAGTATTTAATAGCTCTGTTGTCATTTTGATGTTGTTGTCATATAAAGCATTCTCAATTCTTAAATAAAGATTTGCTAAATACTCAGTGGTTTTAAATTCGATGCTATCAGTTATTCCCCTCTTACTAATCTTGTATTTATCAGCTAGATTTTCATGATCGATTATCTTTATTTTCGAAAAGCCACTACTAGTATGTCTAATTTCATTTCCAAGATTCGTTTTTTTTATAGCTTTTACACCTAAATCATCAAATGCTCCCTCTATATCCGCTTGTGCAACGTTAAAACTCTCGTCTCCCCGTTCTTCTAAGAAGCCTAAAACTTTTTGAAAAGTTAACTCTACGTAACCAACACCTTGATACTCAAGAGCCCTTCTTGTGGCAGTTGGAATTACAGGGCTTACAAGCATAATTCTAGCGTTAGGATCATTTAGAGCACCTAAATATCTAACTACCTGTCCAATATGCTTGTCGTTAATTGGCACAACTTTTAGCTCGACTATCAGCTTCCTACCAATTTCATCTTTAAAAAGTAAATCAATTCTTCTATCACCTTCAGTGCGAACTTCTCTGCCAATAAATGTTAGATTTTCTTCGATAAGCTCAGGATATTTTTGTATAATATCGCCGTATTTTCTTTCATCCATAATAAAGCCTTTCTTTTTGAAATAATAAAATAGACATACTAAATTAAGAATATTTAAACTAATATGCAAATACTCATATTTAAGAATTAATTTTTAGCCATTAAATAAATGCAATCTTCCCTTCATTATATTTTTGAATAAGCATAGAAACAATTGCCTGATATGGAACTCCCGATTCCCTCGCTTTTGCTAGTATCTTTTGATAATCCTGCTCTGAAACTTCTATATTGATCTGCTTTGCACTATACCTATTCAATTGTGCGGATTCTACATACGCTTTTTTAATAGATTCATCGAAGTCTGTAAGCCACTCGTCAGCATACAAAGATTCAATTATTTCTTTTTCTTCATGATCTATATATTTAGTCATTTTTTCCCCCAAATATTTTTTAGTTGCTATTCTATCTGGATATATTGTTTTAAGAAAAATTTTGTCCGCTTCTTCTACAAAAGGAACAGTATAAACATAATTGCCAATTTTAATATGAAAGTTTTAAAACTCTTCAAAGTTTTCATCGTTAATATCAGCAATAGGAGGAACGTTAGCTAGTCTTAATATTTTTTTCTTTGATGCAAGGTCATCAGCGAAACTAAGCTCCCATCTTTCTTTTATAAAATCGTAAATTTTAACTCCTCTTGATAAAATTTCTTTATGAGTCCAATTTTCTTTTTCGAAAACTTCCATTTCTGAATATGAGCCATCCTCATAGCCAAAATTTTGATGAGTTTTTTTGTTCTCGAAACTATTTCTACGGTATGCCTTGTGGCCAGGTGATCTTTTTAAAAGAATGTTTCCAAGGCTAAATCGTAATCTATTTTTATTAATTGTCTGAATATTTAAATCATTCTCAATTTGATTCCAAGCACCATCTCTTGGCTCTTCGGGGTAAATAAGCTCATATTGTATATCACGTTTAGCTCTTGACCATTCTACTAATAAAGGGTTATCTTGGTCCTCTTCCATTAAATTCAATTCGTATTCATATAATATGTATTTAAATCCGTTCCAATCCAAAAATCCTTTCTCATTTCGAAAAGCTGTAACTTTTTCCCGAAATGCTTCAAAGTAATAATTGTTATTAGCACCTTCGTTTAACGATTCGTCGATATCCTCAATTAAGCCTTGAATGCTAATTTGATCTTCAATGTCATCTCTAAATAATCTGTTCGCTCTGCCTAAATAATGATTCTTCCTAAAATTACTATTTCTATTAGCTATATAAAATGACTTTACAATAAAAATCTCAATTTTTTTTAACAATTCAACTATTTGTTCGATTTCATTTGGGTATCTCAATAATATAGCCATAATACAAGGATCGAATGCCCTATATGGCAACCTGTTGATCTTTTCTAACCAGAATAAAATGCTTTCATTTAAGTTATTTTCTTGATGATATGGTAGTTTAATTTTAAACCATACTTTAATACTTTCTTGCAAACTTAAAGTGTATTCTAAAATATTACTGTAAACCTCATTGTCATTTTGTATGTTCAATGGGAATTTAGCTTCAATCTCTTCTTCGCTAATTTCTTGAAATAAACTGTTTATAATCAGATCAACCTGGATACCGTAATACTGATAAAACATAAAATAGTGTTTTAGTAAAAAATCATCTTCATTTATAACATTTTCCTCGTCTTTGCCAAGATACTCATAAACAATTGACCAAGTTCTATTTATTTCATTTCTCAATTCAATTCTATCTGTATTATTTATTTGAATAATAGAAGTTAAATAAAGCAATCTGTTTTTTAATAATTCTAATTTAGATAAAGACTTTCCTCTATTATTCATTGTTTCAAATATAATGCTGGATTCTAATTCATTAGAAACTTCGTAAATTTTAAATTTAAATTTATTAGTAACTCTTTCAATTAGCCCGCTTATTCCATTAATATCAACAATGTTTTCATCATCATCAGATATAAATTTTTCATTGATTTTATTATTAAAAAAATGTTCAGCCTCTATTAGCCTCCTAGTGTATAAGTCATTAATATTGATTTGATTTCCTTCACCGCTCAATCTATTAACAAAATAGTCATTAGCAAAGTTATTTGTTTCGTATTTAAATAAATAGTAATTATTGCCTCCTCGATTAATAATAAAATATTTATTGATTATTTCATTTCTTTGTTCTTCATTTAATCTATTACTCAAACAATATAGTAAAATTAATATAGTTGTAATTCTTTGCTGTCCATCAATAATATAGTAGGGCGTAAATTCTGGTGATTCATTTAAAAGCGAATATGCGTCTTGCCAGTGGTTTTGGTTGTTCTCATTAATTATAACTCTATCTAATGTTAATACGCCAGTATAATGAATTCCACCTCTATCTAACTGCATTAAATCTTGCCAGAATTGATCTAAATGCTTCTTTTCCCAAGAGAAACCGCGCTGAAAATCTGGTATTCTTAATATAATTCTTTTCTCAAAAATGTTAGAAATCGATAATAGAGATGCATCTTTTATTTCATAATTAAATTCAACGTTACTTTCAATTCCTTGAAAAAAAACAGTTCTTTGGGCCTCACATTGATTTTTAAACTCTTCGTCCAGATTTAAATAATCACAAATTCTCATCATAGTATCATAAGCATGAAACTTATCATCATTGCATGGGACTTCAGAAGGATGAGCAAACTTATTTGCAATTTGTAAGATTAATATAAAATAAGTTAGCAAATCATTTGGATAGTCATCCTTAAAGAAATCCCAATTTCTTATAAAAACTTTGAGGTTTATCCTTACATCCAATTGCTTCAAATGAGTTCTATTGAAGTGCCTAAGGTTTTGCCGCTCAAACTCAGTTAAGGAAATCATTACTTTATTATTCCAATAGTTTTCAAGATGTTGAAATTTTTCAGTCATCCAATCAGCTATCAAATCTTTGAATGTAATAAAATCATTGTTAATGTCATTCATAACAAATGCTTTCATAAATGATACAATAAATTTTTATTAAAATATGCTAACTTTTTGAAAGAAGCAAATGATTTTTTCTCTTACTTCCAAAGTAAGTTAAAAAAGATTACTATGAAACCCCCCAACGAGAAATTTTTTCCCGTAAGGGTCGTTTTTCTACTCCTCATTTTTCACATAAGCGCCCAAATATTCCCCGGAATAGATTTCAATTCACGGTATAGAGATTCTTTCCAATTCCATATTATGCTTATCAGAAATTTGATAGTAGTCAATACCAAATATTGTTTGTTTGGGAATTTCTAAACCTTCTTCGAGCATTCCTTCAATGTGAAATTCAATAGCTTCTCTCATTAAAATTTCTGTTTCTTTTTTAGTAGAAGCTGCTGCAACGCATCCAGGCAAATCTGGAGCGTAAGCCGAATATCCGCTTTCGGTTTTTTCGTATATTATAAGATATTTATTCATTTTCTAAACCAGCTTGTTTTAAAATACTTTTTTGTAATTAGTTTTTTAGATTCACTTTTTATATATTATTTCGTTTAATCATAATTAAAATTAAATATATTTTTAATACAAAGCAAATTTATTTTTTAAATATTTTTTTAATGCTTTCCATTAAGCAAGTGGAGTTCATTTCTTCAAAAAAAATCCTCCCCATTTGAATTTGGGAAGGAGAAACAGCGTAGAGATGGACTCCACCTCGAAGGTGGAGTCCATCTGGAAAATCAAGAAATCCATCAATCAAGAAAATCAAGGTTCAAAAGAAATTAATCAAGCACTTTTTCAATTAATTTCATAAATTCAGCTTTGGGCCTTGAGCCAACTATTACATCTTTTATATTTCCATTTTTATCTATGAACATTGAAGTAGGAACGCCTGTTATGCGACCATAAGCCGCGTCAAGCTCTCTTTTAAGGTCAAGAACATTTATATAGTTGATACCCGCTTTTTGAACATATTGCTTGACTCCATTAAGAGCGGCGGCAGGATCATGCTCAAGTGCCACACCAACAACAACAAAATCCCTGTCTTTCAAGTCTTTTACTATATCAATAATAGCTGGAATTTCAGCTCTGCAAGGTCCGCACCAAGTTCCCCAAAAGTTTAAAAACACTGCCTTTCCCCTTGTGTATTGTGAAAAGGAAACGTCTTTCTTGCCATCGTTCCAAGTAAAATCAACAGCTCTGCCCTTAACAGCATTCATCACAGACTTAATGGTGAAAACTTGGGCTGGCAACGTTTCTTCCTTTTCAACATCGCTTGTCTTCTCCGATGTAGAAGCTAATACCATTGTGTTATTATTCGCTTGTTCTTCAGCTATTATAGGCTTTTTAAATTCGCCGCTTTCTTCGTCTTTATTGCTTGAGCAAGCACAAATTGGCAACATTGCTATTAACGCAAATGTAATTAGTAAAATATTAAATTTTTTTAGCATTTGAACCCCTTTATTAATTATTAAATAGCTTATAAAACGTTTAGATTAAAATTATATTTTTTTCCTATTACTTTTTCCGCTCAAATGACTTGACATCGCAAAGAAAAAGCCTGTTACAACAGCTATTGTGCCGAGCCATACTAAATTGATAAATGGTTTTTTTGCGACCTCGAAAGTGAAAAGCTCGCTTGCAAACTTAAATGTTGCTTGAAAACTGCCATTTTCAAAGTTACACTCAACTAAACCGATTTTAAGGCTTGTTCCCAAAACTGAATACCATATTGGGCTAAAGGAATCTTTTTCTAAATTTAAAACAGAATAAAGCGTATCGCGGATTACTTGGCTTGGCATCTGAAATTCGACTATGCTGGCAAATACTTTTCTAAACTCATCTGGCATAATATCCATCTTTGAGGTATCGAGTGAGATTAATTTTATTTGAAGTGAGGAATCTGCCGGACAAATTGCAGTTTCATTTTCAAGTAAAGTAACTCTTTGAAATGAAGTGTCGTTTAAAACAGATTTAGGAGAAATATAAATATCCTCGAAAAGCGAGGTCCTTATGCTCGGCTCAAAAAATGGAAACTGCCAATCATTATAGCTGCTCCAACTCACAATGGGATGCAGTTCAAATCGCTTTCCTTTTTTTTCTAATTCAAGATTATATGTAAATTTTTCTCTATCTTTTTTGCCTTTTTCAATCTGCGTTTTTCCTTTAAAAGTAATTTTATAGCCAAGTTTCTCGCTGCTTTCTTTGGGTCGCAAAACTAAATGCTCAGAACTTGAATAGCCAGCTGATCCAATCACTCCGAGAAAAAGCAGAGCAACACCAATATGAGAAAGATATGCAGCAATCCGAAAAGATTTTTTTCTTATTTTTTTGAACATTATAAAAATATTCAGCGTTATTGATAAAATAGCCGAGAACGCCAAAACTATGTATGCCCATTGGTCAAGAGCAATAAAAATAAGAAAGGCAGTCAAAACGATTGAAAGCGCAGAAAGGAAAATTACTTGCTTTAATTGTTTTTTATTGAAATTTCCATTCCAAGCAAAAAAGAGCGATACTCCATTTAAAATCATCATTAAAATAATGAATGGAAAGTTCATTTTGTCGTAAAAAGAAATTTCCATTGATTGCAGAGTCCCAACTAAGCTGGTTATAATTGGAAAACTCGTTCCATAAGCAATAATGAATGTAGAAATTAAAATGATAATCGTTCCAAAAACAATGAGAAAGGGACGGCTACTAAGTTTATAAGTGCTTTCAGCTTTCGGAATATTTTTAAATCTAATGAAAAATATAGTTATGCCTGCAAGAAAGAAAAGCAACAGAAAGGCAAAAAGTATTGAATAAACTACCTTGCCGGGGTCGATAAAAGAATGAACCGACACATCGCTTAAAATTCCACTTCTTGTGAGAAAAGTAGAATATATTACAAAAACGAATGTGAGAATGGCTAAAATATAATTAGTTTTTCTCATTCCACCCGATTTTTTTTGAACAAGCTGCGTATGAGCGAGTGCAAGGACAAGCATCCAAGGAACGAGGGAAGAATTTTCTACGGGATCCCAGCCCCAAAAACCGCCCCAGCCAAGCGTTTCATAAGCCCAAAAACCGCCGAGCATAATTCCCAGTCCAAGCACAGCTGCTGAAGCGTTAGTCCAAGGCAGTGCCAAGTCGTTCCATTCTTCATAAGCATTTTTAAATAGCGAGGCAAAGGCAATGGAATATGGAACGGCAAGCAGAGCGTAACCAATAAAAAGGATAGGGGGATGAATAATAATCCATATATTTTCTAAAATTGGGTTCAATCCCCTGCCGTCCTCGGGAGTATAGCCAAATTGCACATTGTTACCCGCAAAGCTCTCCCAAACATAATCGAAAGGACTTTTCGCAATAAGAATCACAATCATAAAAGCGAAAACCAGCGAATAAACACCCATTGCAAGTGGTTCTAAGGATTTCCCTTTAATGCTTTTAATGAAAATAATTCCAACGATTGCCGTAAAAAGTGCCCAAAGAAGAAAAGAGCCTTCCTGCCCAGCCCAAAAAGAAGAAAGTAGCAAAGAAAAAGGCAAGTCTTTTGAAGAATAGCTGTAAATATATGTGTATTGGAAATTGTGATTTAATATATTAACTAAAAGTAGGGCAGAACTGAGCAAAATCCCAAAGGAGGCAAGATAAAACAAAAATCGCGCATTTTTGATTCTTTTCTCGTTATTATTTGCAGAAAAGAAAAAATATGCTGAGCCGCAAGCTAATGCAAATGAAATAAAAACAAGGAATTTTCCAATCATAATTTTTTTGGGTTTAGTTGAAGCTTTGTTCGTAAATTATATGTTCCTGTTTGTATAGTTCTAAATTGTTAGTATTAAATTCTGGTTTCATCGTTACTTTTACATCAAACAAATCAATTAAGCAGTAGCCGGTAATTAAAAGATTACTTTATCCGAAAAAATCCTTTACTAATATCGAACAGTTCGTTGTTATCACTGCCTTAACTACTTGAAATATTTCAAAATTTCTTAATTTCATAAGTTTTGCTGCAAATATAATGTAATTATACGTTTTAATTAGGTTTTTATTATTTTTCTGCATTAAAACAAAACTATACTTAAAGTCCGTTGCTTGATAAACTACTAAGCAGTATTTTTGTTTTTTATGAATATCAAAGAAAAAATTGGTAAAAGACTACGAGAATTGCGTCAGGTAAAAGGACTTAGTCAGGAAAAGTTTGCTTATGAATGTGAACTTGATAGAACCTATATTGCAAGCATTGAACAGGGACGAAGAAATGTATCTATTGCCAATATTGAAAAAATAGCTAATGCTTTTGGGATGACGGTGTCAGATTTTTTTAACTCAGATTTATTCAAGAATGATTAAAGTAAACGATTTTGTAGTTTTGATTGAAAAGCATAATGATTTAGCAGTTAATTCTGTCGGATTTGTCAAGGAAATCAAGAAAACTAAGGCAAAAGTTTTTTTCATTGGAAAAATGAGTGAAATTGAAATTGAATTGTCAAAAATAAAATTTCTTGAAATAACAAAAACTGGCAAATCGCACAAATATAAAATATGCAATGTTTGTCATATTCTCAAAGAAGATTATAAAGATTTCGATATTAATCAAACAGATGCTTTGGGACGAAAAACTACAAGACCTTCTTGCAAAGAATGCAGAAAATCAATTGATGGCAGGGCATTAAAAAATTCTGAAAAGAAAAGAATGAATGCTGAAAAACCAGAAATATTTTTTATTTGTCCAATATGCAAAAAAGCTTCAATACCCGGCGTTACGGCTAATCTGGTGATTGACCACGACCATGCTACTGGAGATGCAAGAACTTGGATTTGTGATAGCTGCAATACTGGTCTCGGGCGATTTAAAGACAATATTGAATTTCTTGAAGAAGCAATAAAATATTTGAAAAAATATCAAAGAAGCTGATGTTGCAGCAATTCTAATCTTTTAATAGATAAATCAACATACTCTTTCGATATTTCCATTCCGAGATAATTTCGATTATTCAGTTTAGCCATTTTACAGGTTGTTCCAGAACCGCTCATCGGGTCAAAAACCAAATCGCCTTCATTAGACCAGGATAATATATGGTCCTGTGCTAATTTTTCTGGGAAAATTGCAGTATGCTGGAATGCTATTTTATCGTTTGTGGAGCCGCCCAGACCAACGGCATAATTCCAAATATTAGTCATAGTTTTTTCTTTTTTCAATTCTGCAATGACTTTTTTATTAACTCCATCTGCTTTTTTGTTTGTAACTAACTTTTCGAAACCGTGCCGGGCTGTTTTAGTTTTTAATGGATTAAAAGTATTAACCTTTTCTTTTGAAAAAACAAACATAAATTCATAGCAATTTGTGTAAGCATTTGAACGCATAAACGGTGTGTTTTTCTTTTGATAAATCATTACATCATGCACATTAAACCCAACTTCTTGAAAATAAAGACATTGTTTAAAGCTTGTCAAAGTGCGGTCACCGTTTTTAATTTTATCGCCAACCACCCATACAACAACTCCACCTTTTTTGATTACTCTAAATAATTCCTTTGCAATGTTGTCAAAATCAAAATGGTAGCCGTTATAGTTACGCAAATCGTCATAAGGAGGTGAAGTAACCACCAAATCAATACAATCATTCGGTAGCTCTTTCATACCAACAAGACAATCTATGTTATAGATATTATTTATTTCAAAATTTCCTAATTTCATAAGCTTTGCTACAAATATAATGTAATTCCTTCGTTTGAATATGTTTTAGCAAAATCATTGATAATTAATTTTAAGTCATTAAGCAAATCATTATCAAGTTTGTTCTTTGGATCGAATTTGTGAATATTTTTATGAATAGTTGTTTCTACGGTAATATGAAAATCAATATTATTGAAAGTTTCAATAATGGACCTTACAATATTCTCATAATTATTCAATTTTTCTTCTAAAGCACTTTTTTTCATTTTAGCTTCCTTTTTGAAATATAACAATTCTATTTGTATTTGTGCCTTTGTGATTATTTTTTACGCCCCAAATGTTTGATGTTTTTGTAAAAACTTGTTCATTAATGATAATTCCGAGACATTTTAACCCAACTTCAATTCCAATACTAACAACAATTTCATCTAATTTTACCTTTCCGTTTTTCAGATCTCCAACTTCAAAAGCAATATAAGCATTAGGTTTCGTTATGCGAAAAAGTTCTTTAAAAACATCAAAAATAAAATTGTGCCATTGCTCTTCTGTTTTCGCCATAACAATATTTCTTGCAATCTCATCAGCATTTAAATTGTTAAACCAAAGTCGCAACCAATTATCATTAGCATATTGAACAAGATCTAAGAAAGGGGGCGAAGTTACTGTGAGTGAAATTGAGTTGTCTTTTATTTGTGGAGTATCCCTCGCATCTAAATTTAATAGCAAAGAGGAATTATAATTTTCTGACAGCATTTTTCTTGTATTTGTATTAATTCCACTTAGTAATTGCTTTGATTTACCAAGAATAAGCTTTTTTATATTTCTATAATCCGGAGTTTGCTGTCTTTTTTCATTAATTCTAATTTGGCTTTTTTGCGAAACTGCTTGATTAGGTGGGAGGGTAAAAACAGAGAAAAAGCCTTTGGAATGACCTGTTAAGCGGTTAGTAGCTACCATCCTAATCCAATCATCCACTTCATCTTCAGTGTTATTATCTTTTTTTTCTATTAAATAATTTTTTAAAGAAACTAATTCAGACAAAGTATTTTCATCATAAAACATTGAAAGATCAATATCACTTGTTAAATTATAAGAAAAAATTATTTCATTTAATCTTTTATTGATTTCAGAAATTGTTGGGGGATTAAGCCGCGGCTTTAAAAGAATTAAACTCAATGGGTTGATGTCATTTGCAATAGCTTTCCTGTTTAGCAGTGATGCTTCTAAAGCCGAGGTTCCTCTTCCAGAAAAAGGATCGTAGACAGTGTCTTTTTCTTCTGTTAATCCTTCAATGAAAAAACGGGGTAATTGTGGTTTAAAGCAGGCACGGTAAGAAACTTCGTGAAGTGAATTTGCCTGTCTTTGCTTTGAAGTCCAAAACTCATTTATATATTTTGGAATAGAAAAACCATTATATTTAAAATTCTCAATACGTGTAGAATATTTATCATTATCAAAAAACAAGGAATTATCTTGTAAATTAAAGTTTTCTATGTATTTAATAAAATTTGACATATAAGCTACTTTACAACAAAAATAATATCAGCTAAAGCATTAAATACATTACTTTTATTTTTGTATTTAAAACTAACTTTCAAATCATCAATATTTTTTTCAGGGAATTCATCAAGGTATTTCATAATTGATGGAGTTAATAAATTTAGATTTCTTTTTAATTTCCAAGAATTATCAAAATCATCTGAGTCAATAAGAACAAGAAATAATCTGTTTGATGAATCGAATCTCATTTCACCTTGTTCTTCGTAAAGGTTCTGAACTAATAATTTGGGATTAGCTAATGTTTCATTTAAAATAGAAATACGGGTGTCTTTTAATTCTTTTAGGGAATTTTTACAAAAATCATCATTTTTATTCTTCATTTTTTCAACTATTTCATAATAAATATCATCTTGCCGCTTGTGGTTCGAGTAAGTAATATTTGCCTGTTTGGCTTTTTGTTTTAACTCAGTCAATTCCGGTTTTAAACCTTTTGATTTTCTTCTTTTTTCAATAAAATTTGAAGGTAAGTAAGTAACTTTTAAATCGAAAGGAATATTATTGATAAAAAAATCTACTTTCTTAATTTTTCCAACGGTTGGGAGAACAAAAGGATGAGTTTTAAAAATATATTCAATAAGAATACTTGACCAATGATTATACCAGCTACACAATATATATCCAATAACAGCTCTATTTATTTCAGTTTCAAATTTGGAAATCAATTCGTCATATTTTTGAAATGCTTTTACATACTTATCTACTAAATATTTATCAAGAGCGTTTTTATAATCCCCGCCCCATTCAAAGGAACGAAGTTTAAACAACTCAGATACTATTGCCTCTTTGTCAACATTATGTAAATTTTCTTGATTTTTATCATTAATAAATTTATCTAAAATTAAATGCGATTTTTCTAAATCTTTAATAAAAACAGAATAAATCTCTTTAAATCTGTCATTTAATAATTTGCTTTTTATAATCAATGAATTTGATTGAATGAAATCACTTAAAAGTTCTTTTCTGGTTATAGACTTAATTTTCAGCCATAGCAAAGCAGATGAATTAAAATTAAATTCATCTAACTTATCAGAATTATATGCGTTTTTCCAATAATCGAAATCCTTTATTTCTTTTGTCATTTCACAAACCAATATTTATTGATAATTTGTTTTTGCAAACAAACAGAACCTCTCTGCTTCCTGCTACGCTTCCTTTTCCACCTCGTCCATTTAAATAAGTCTGTGTTTCAATACTAACATCTTTATACTGCTTTAAAATTTTTTCTAATTCTTTAACTTTTGGATAGCTCCTATTATTCCAGCTAATTAGCCAGTTCGGAATGTCTTTTGATAGCGCGAATAGCTGATTTAAGGAATCAATTATTAATTGTTTTTTATCAAAGCCGCTATATCTTTTAGGCTCGTATCTTCTTGTGGTATTAATAAATTCTTTGTCAGACCAATATTCTACAAAAGTTTCTAATAAGTGATAAAAGCTCTGATAATCAGCATGACTATCGCAATATGGCGGATCGTAGTAAGCCAAATCTATATTGTCTAATTTTGGGAGAAGTTCTAAAACATTCTCATTATAACTCTTATTATCTTGTTCATTATTAAAAATCGCATTGTTATATAAAACAAATATATCTGAGATTATATCTTTTACATGCCTTGCCAAATTAGGATTTCGTTTAATCCTTTCTGGGTTGTTTGCGTAATTTATTGCTTGGTTATGTGCGAAATGTCCCATTGTTACTTTTCTTGTTAAGCTCCTGTTTACTAAAGTAAAAGCAAGTGCTTTTTTATATTGATTATCAAGCAAATCAATATTAGCTCTTACTTTATCTAAAAAAATTGCTTGTTCTTCATCAAAAAAGACATTAGAAAATACGTTTTTAAATAATGAACTGTTATTTTTATTAATATTTTCATTTGAAAAAATAAATTCTAATTCTTCTTTAGATAGAGTAAAATTATTGTTTTCTATTAAAGATAGACCAATTTGATGATTAAAATTAAGAAAATCATTTGTTATTGTTTTAAAACCATTTTGCTTGAATAAATAAGCAACTGATTGTGAGCCAGCAAAACCATCAAAAGCAGTTCGAATATTTTTAGGGATAAACCTATTTATCCACGGCAACCAGATGTATTTCGCACCAAGATACTGTGGCTCTGGGAATTTATAATAGAAATATGTATTGTCTGCAAATAGCATTTAATTAAATAAGTTGTTTAGTTTAAAAATTATTCCTCTCACTCCAGCCCTTCTGCTTCGTATTTTGAGGGGCATTTGGTGTAGATTTCGCTTGCATAAAAAGCTGTGTCGCGGTATTCTCCTTTAACTACGAAGTATTTTGCTAATTTGAAATTGTTGGGAGGAGAGCCTTTATATATCACCTGCGCCCTTTCAGTTTTTTCGTCCTGCATAAGGAAAGTAAAAATGTTTGCGTTTGCGTCATAGCTCGGCTCGCGCATTGAGTCAAGCGAAGCGAGTATCTGCAATTTTTTGCCCGTCTTTTTTGCCGTTGCTATGTCGGAATATTCTATTGAATAGGAATTAAACAGCGTAAGGGCAGCAATTATAGAAATCGCCCCAATTAAAATGGCAGCTATATATGATTTTTTCATCTGTTTGCATCTTCATTTGTTTCGATAATTCTCTTTTCGATTCTTCTGAGCTTACTATCAATACCAAATAATGAGAAAGCTATTCCAAGCCAAGTTATTAAGACGATGATTAGCACAATATATATTGATTTTTCTTCAAACATAATTTTCTCCTTTTTTTTGTATTAGCAAAAAGTTTTGCATTATTTTTATTGTCGCTTTTTTAACGAATATCCTTGACTAATGTTTTCCAACAGTTTCTTCCATTAAAGCAAATATAGTTATTAATTGTGGATTTTTCAAGTAAAAGAAAATAGCAAAGGGAGGCAGTGAAAACAGAAATTTGCATTATTTGTTTTTTCAGAATTATCAAAAAATATGATTAAGCGCTAAAAGCAATCTGTTTGCTAACAATTATGAATTTTACTTTAATTTATAAAATTTAGAATTATTTCTGCTGCAGTTTGAGAAGCATTTCTTTCGCCAAGCATATCCCTTATTTTTAAAAAATCCTTTTGCATCTCAGCACGCTTTTCTTGATTATTCACCAATTCAAGCAGCTCGCTTGCAATTTTTTTTGGATTTATGTCTTTTTGAATGTATTCACTTACAACTTTTTTCCCTGATAAAATATTTACAATAGAAATGTAATCTAAATTTATTAATTTTTTCCCTAATAAGTAGGAAATAAAAGAAGTTTTGTAAAACATAAGAAAAGGCAAGCCGCAAAGCGCAGCTTCGAGATTAGAAGTGCCTGTTTTAATTATGCCAAAACTACTTTCCTGCATTAACTTGTTTGAATCCTCCGCAAATTCCCAATCTGGAAAGCGTTTCGAGATTTTAGCAAAATAATCTTGATTAATCAATGGCGATTTTGCAAGTGCTATGCGATACTCTGGCAGTTGTCTTTTTATTTCTCTGTCTATTCCTTCAAGCAAAGGCAAATGGGCTAGAAGTTCTTGTTTTCGACTGCCGGGCAAAATCGCAATCTTTTTTTGTCTTTCTTGCGTTTTTATGCTCTTTATTCTTTCAAGAAGAGGATGCCCCACAAATTCACAATCAATACCATATTTTTTAAAGAAATCTACTTCAAATGGAAAAACAACAAGCAGCTTGTCTATAGATTGAGAAAGCTCTTTTGCCCTATTTTGCCCCCAAGCCCAAAGCTGTGGAGCAATGTAATATGCAACAGGTATAGCTTTGGACTTTGCATATTTTGCTAATCTTATATTGAACCCGGGAAAATCAACTGGGATAAAAACATCAAATTTTTCACTATCAAGTAAATTTTTACATTGCTTTAATACTTTTTGGAAAAAAGAAATTTTTTTAGCAACTTCAAAAAAACCGACTACAGAAAAATCTTCAAGTGGAACAAGGGATTTAAGTCTCCTTTTTTCCATCTCTTTTCCACCAATCCCATAAAACATTGTATCTGGCTCCCTTTCAAGGATTTTATCCATAAGAAAAGCCGCATGCATATCGCCAGAGCGCTCACCTGCTATAATAAATATTTTTTTCAAGTTTTGTAACTTTTTTTAGTTAATTTTGTTAAATTGTATATGTTTTTTTAAATTAAGCTAAACCAATAAAGTAAAAATAAATAAAAAACAGGAGAAAATTGTGAAAAAGCTAATTTATTTAAGCGCTTTTTTAGTAATAGCCACTTTTTTAATGCAAGGATTTCAGTGTGCCTCGCCTGAAATGACAACCGCAAAAATTGCTCTTCAAAACAAAGACTGGCGCAAGGCTAAGGAGTTCTTTGAAAAGGAACTTGAAAAAAATCATAATAATGGCGAAGCTTGGATTATGCTTACCGAGGTTAATCAACAGCTCAATCTAATTGACGAAGCTGTTAGCACCATTCTTAAAGGAGAAAAGTATATTGTTTCTAAAGACTTAACAGAAAGAGTTCCGCACACTAAATATGCCATATACGGCGCCTCATATAATAAAGGGGTAGAGTATCTTAACGATTATTTAAAAGATAAAAATGAAAGCGATTTTAAAAAGTTTGTTGAAAGCTTTGGAAACTGTATAAAACTAAGACCCAACAGCCCAGATGTATACCGTTTATTAGCAATTGGTTATGAAGCAAAAGGCGACTTTGCAAATGCAAATTTGAATAACAACAAATATGCCGACTTGCTAAAAACAGAACTTGAGATAGCAAAGGAAAAAGGTTTAAACGTCAATATGGAAAGAAGTGCCTCTCATAGCATTCTTGGGGCGCCTATTAAGAGTATGGCTCTTCCTTATGGTGAAGAAGGCGATTCCGTTATAATTGACGCTTATCTCTATAAGTCTAAAGAGCTTATAGTTTATTCATTAAAAGAGCATTCCAACCCGATAGTGGTTACCGGATGGCGTGCTGATTTGCCAAAAGATATTACTATTCAAGAGCGCTTTCAACCCTTCACTTTTTCTACTTCTCCATATTTCTCATTAGCTCAATACTTTTTCGATAACAAAGATTGGGACAATGCCCTACAAAATATTTTCGCAATCCTTTATATTGACCCGCAAAACATTGACGCTAACACCGCGCTTATCCTTATTTATGAATCACAAGGAAAAAAAGAGGAATCGCTTAAATATATTCAAGAGCTGGTGCAAAAAAATCCCAATAACCCCAGCTATCTCGTCCAGCATGCTGATTTGCTTCAACAATTAGAAAAATTTGACGAATCGATTGAGCAATATGAAAAGGCAATAAAGATTGACCCAAAAAACGATAATGCGCTAAGAAACATAGCCTCAGCATACAAAAATAAAGTTCTTGTCATACAAAAAGAACAGCAGGAAAAGGTAAATAGTGACAGAAACTATAAGCCAAATCCAGACGAGTATATGCCTTTGCTCCGAAAATCAGCTGAATATTTCGAGCTATGCAGAAAGACTATGAAATTTAGCCGCGATTTCGATGTTCTTGCTGAACTCGCTGAAATATATACATTTACAAAGGAAACTGATAAACAAAAATACACAATTGCTGAATTAGAAGCCCTTGAAGAAACAATTCCGCTTGAGCAATTAGAACGTTATTACTCCTCTTTAGTAAGGCTTTACGATAGAATTGGAGGGCGAGCAGAAGACAGTGAACGGCTACAGAAAAAAATATTAGAATTGAGAAAATAAAATATAGTTACATTTAATAAAAAAGGAATATATGGCTGAAAGAAAACAAGAAGGCACAACACAGCAGCTTAATTTAGAAATTGGCGATAAAGAAGCGGAGGGTATTTATTCGAATCTTGCAATTATCTCTCATTCGCCAGCTGAATTTGTGTTGGACTTCACAAGAGTAATGCCCGGCGTTCCGAAAGCAAAAGTTTTTGCTCGTATTGTTATGACGCCCCAGCACACAAAAATGCTTTTAGGCGCTCTTATGGACAACATTAGAAAATACGAGCAGCAATTCGGAGAAATAAAAACCGATAGGCAGCCGAATACTTTTCCGGGCTTTCCCGGTAGCCCAAAGGTAAATTAATTTTGGAAGCAGCTTGAAACAGTTAGATGGACTCCACCTTCGAGCTGGCGCCCATCTCTACTCTGTTTCTCCTTCCCAAGCTGAGCTTTGGAAGGAGTGGGAAAATAGTGAAAGGAAAGAAAAAACAGAACAGTCCAGTATCCCCCGCTGGCGGGGGAAATTGGTGGATATTTTGCGCTGTCATTCCGAGCGCAGCGAGGAATCCAGAGTGATTGCGGAATTGAAACGCTTTCTGGATTTTTCACTACGTTCAAAATGACGTTTCCAAATATCAGCCCTGCCCCCGCCAGCGGTGGACATTCTTTTAAGTAGTAAAAAAAGGAAAGGATTATGGAATATATATCCAATAGAATAACTATAAGTGAAGCGCTGTGTAATGGAAAGCCAACTATTAGAGGAATGAGAATTACTGTTCAGTCGATATTGGGTTTTTTAAATGCCGGCGATACTGCTGAAGAGATATTAAAGCAATATCCATCTCTTGAAAGAGAAGATATAAATGCTTGCTTGTTATTTGCAACTAATTTAATGAGCAGGAATTACATAATTAGACCTGTTGCTTAAATGAAAAAGTTTAGCAATATTCCAAAAGTAAAAACTCCTCCTTCCCAAGCTCAAATGGGAAGTAGTAGACAGAAAAAAGATGTGCCACACTTTCGAAGTGTGGCACATCTGAAGCAACTACCCCCGCCAGTGTGGGACATTCTTCCTCCCCCTTTGAAAAAGGGAGCTGGGGGGATTTCTGGACTCCACCTGGAAAATCAAGAAATCCCTTAATCAAGCAAACCACGGTTCAAACAGATACAGCCCAGACTATAGCCGTAAAAAATTAAACGTTATCAAGGAAATACTTTATATATATCTTTTCTATGCAAAAACCTTATAAAAACAACAGTGTTTGATTCTATTTTTAGCCCTAAACGGTAGTCACCAACTCTAATTCTATAATACGACTTGTAGCTCTTCAATTTTCTTAAATGAAAAATATCTTTAATTGATTCGCTTGATTTTATTTGCTTTATAATATTTTGAAGCTTATTAGCAATTTCAGCGTTATCCACTTTTTTTATATCTTTTAAGAAAGATGATTCAAATAAGGCTATCATCTGACTTCTTTTAAGCTTTGGAGGACAAGCTCTTCATCAACATAATCGCCAAGGTCAGCAGCATCAATGTGTTTTCCAAATGCTATATCTTCAATTATTTCAGAAAAAGCATCAAAAAAAATCTCTTTTTCGTTTGCAATAATATCAATCAACGCGTCTTTGACATAGCTCCTTATTTCAGAATTAATTTCCATATAAATCTATAAATCTCATACAATTTATAATCAAAAACGTTTTACAAAAATAATTATTTTTATTTTCTTTGGGCAAAAATACAATCCAAGTAGAAACAAAAGATGGACTCCGCTTTCCCAAGTGGAGTCCATCTAGAAAATCAAGAAATCCCTTAATCTTTTAATCACGGTTCAAAATATTATACAAGCCACTATATCATTCCCAATGCTTTGCCTACCTTTGTGAAAGCGGCAATAGCAGTGCTAATATGCTCATCGCTGTGAGCTGCTGAGATTTGAACGCGAATTCTGTCTTTCCCTCTCGCAACTACCGGGAACGAAAACGCTATAACGTAAATACCCTCTTCCAACATCATATTTGCAAAATCCACAGCGAGCTTGGAGCAATCGGGATATTTGCCAAACATAATGGGAACGATTGGATGCTCGCCGGAAATAATATCGAAACCTGCCGCAGTCATTTCTTTTCGGAAACGAATTGTGTTAGCTTCAAGTCTATCGCGCAATTCCGTTGTGCTGCTAAGCAAATCAATTACTTTTATAGTCGCACCTGCAACGGAAGGAGCAATAGTATTGGAGAAAAGATAAGGACGTGCCTTGTTCCGCATCCAGTCTACAATTTCTTGATGTGCCGAGATACAACCACCAGAAGCACCGCCTAATGCTTTTCCGAAAGTAGTTGTGATAATGTCAATTTTATCCATAACTCCGTGGAATTCGTGAGTTCCCCTACCCATTTTTCCCATAAAGCCAGAAGCGTGAGAGTCATCGACCATCACAATCGCATCGTATTTTTCAGCCAAAGCAACGATTTCTTTGAGCTTTGCAATATCGCCGTCCATAGAAAAAACGCCATCAGTTGCAATCATACGGAAGCGGCAGTTTTGAGCTTCCTTCAAACAGCGTTCCAAGCCCTTGTATTCCTTTCCAGTTGCTTCGTCCATTCCAAGTTCATCGCTCATATCGGCGTGTCGGTATATCCAACGTTGCGCTTTACAAAGGCGTATCCCGTCAATAATCGAGGCATGATTCAGTGCGTCTGTAATAATTGCGTCTTGGGAATCCAAAAGCGGCTCAAAAACGGCTGCATTTGCATCAAAGCAAGAGGAGAACAAAATTGTATCGTCCATCGCTAAAAATTTGCTTACTTTTTGCTCCAGCTCTTTGTGAATATCTTGCGTGCCGCAAATAAAGCGAACGGAAGAAAGTCCGTAACCACGTTTATTTATTGCGTTATGCGCCGCTTCAATTAGCTCTGGATGAGAAGACAGCCCGAGATAGTTGTTTGCGCAAAAGTTAAGAACTTTTTTCCCTTTCACAATAATTTCTGCACCTTGACTGCTTTCGATAACCCTTTCATATTTATAGAGTTTCTGTTCTTTAATACTGTTTAACTCTTTGCTTAAATGTTCCTTTAATTTAGCATACATTCTAATTTCCTTAAAAAATTATAAAATCGGTTAATTTTTTCAAATCTTTTTTTCAATTTTGCAAAACTGCAATCTCCAATTTAACTTTTCCTCTTCAAATTCTAATATAATTCTTTTCGATTTCTGCATTTGATTGTAACCCGATGAAAAATTATATTCTTCGATAAAGCCGATGCCGTTTGTAAATGTAAGCACTGCCTCGAAATCGCTTAAAGCGGAGAAATCCCCCCTGCCCCCCTTTTTCAAAGGGGGGGTCATTCTGAATGCAGTGAAGAATCCAGAAGTCTGAAAATCCCCTTTATCCCCCTTTTTCAAAGAAGGCGAGAAATCCCCCCTGCCCCCCTTTTTCAAAGGGGGGGTCATTCTGAATGCAGTGAAGAATCCAGGGGGCTGAAAATCCCCTTTATCCCCCTTTTTCAAAGGGGGGGTCATTCTGAATGCAGTGAAGAATCCAGGGGGCTGAAAATCCCCTTTATCCCCCTTTTTCAAAGGGGGGGTCATTCTGAACGCAGTGAAGAATCCAGAGCTGCTCTCATCATCTTCCTTAATAGGCGCAATAAGTATATCAGGCGAGAGATGGAAACATACTCTTTTTTTCCCTTTTATTTTGCAAAAATCTATACCTTCTATGAAGTCATCGTGAAAAAAGATTTCGCGGCGATGCGGCTTTCCAAATCCATAATGCTCAGCAATGAAATGTTTTTCAGAATATTCAATCATTTTCGATTTTGTTCTATCAGTTTTAAACCAAAAAAGATCATCGAGATTGTTTTCTGCCCACTCGTTTTGCTCCATTCCCTCGATTGAAAGGGTATTATGATAAGCAGTAGAGCGGAACAAATTTCGCAGCTTTGGCTGCCCTGTGTATGAATAAGTTCCGGGGTCGACAAGAAAATCAACACCAAAAAGATTCAAAGTAAGAGATAGCTGGTCGTTGTGGCTATGCCCTCCTTTGCCTCTTTGTCCAATAGAGCCACAGCGAATTGTAGCAAAATATTGATTAGTCCTTTTGATAAAAATGCCAAAATCTTTGTAAAAATAAAATTGCTTAATTTCTGGAGGACTGATCTTGAGTAATAAATGCTCCCAAAACTCCTTTAAAAAAGGCTCAATTTCTGCACTTATGAAAAAGCCGCTATCGTTGTCTCCAATTTGCTCTGCTTTGCCATTGCTTTTTAGCAAGTTATGGGAAAAATCCAAGATTTTTGATATTCTTTCATAAAGAGCTGCATTTAAATCTATTGAAAAATTGTTTTTATTTATAGAAAAAAGTTGTTTTTTAAATGGCTGAATTTTCTTTTTTTTGATAAACCTACAAGGCTCAACTTTTAGCATATCCTTTATTTTATTTTCTTTTAAGGAAAAAATAAGCCAAAGCCCAGCAAGAACTATTTCAGTAGAAAAATAATGATAAGGGAGGGAAGCTTCAAAGTTGCTGCCGTCCTCGTTGAACTGCACAAGAATTTCATTGCATAGCTCTTGAGTTGCGAAATAGAGCGTTTTTTTTGTAAATTCTGTTGTTGGGAGAAATGCAGAAAGAAAGAGCATCGCAACTATATTTGCAAGGTAGTGATTTCCTCTTATTCCATTGCTCCACTCCAAATTTTCACAGATAAATAAAAGATGCTCAAACAAACTTTTTTCAAATACCTTATTAAAAATTTCATCGGCAATGAAACCAGCGTTTTTATAAACATAAAAAGCAATCAGCCAGTTTGTAGCCCGAATTCCCGCCTCCATCGCAACAGACCAATGGACGCCATAAGTGTATTTATTAGATTGGATAAAATCTAATATTTGACTTTTAAATTCCTCGAAATATTGGTTTGGAACTTTGGAATCCTTTTGCTCTTGCTGTGCTAAAACAGAGGCAATTGGAAAAATCAAAAGATGCTGCATTCGTCCAAGTTCCCAAATATTTTTTATGTCAATTCCTTCTCCTTGATTAAGTTTTATTTTTTTTCCAAGCTGCGAGCTATCCCATCGAAATCCCGTCAAAAGGTCATAATTCCAATCTATTCTCTTTTGATTATTTTCATTTATTACTTTTGCTTTTTTCCATTCAGTCCCAAACAAGGAAAACTCTTTATTCAAATGTTTTTCTGCGAGAAATAATATTCTTTCTTTCTGCTCAAAAATAAATTTTCTGGATCCTTCACTTCGTTCAGGATGACGGGAAAATTGTTCCGAATGCTCGTTAATATCCCCCTTTTGAAAAAGGGGGGTAGGGGGGATTTCTTTTTCTTCACTTCGTTCAGGATGACGGGAAAATTGTTCCGAATGTCTTTCTATATCCCCCCTTTGAAAAAGGGGGGTAGGTGGGATTTCTTTTTCTTCACTTCGTTCCGAATGCCTTTCTCTTTCCCCCCTTTGAAAAAGGGGGGTAGGGGGGATTTCCCGCTCTTTTTTATGGCAGCAAAAGGGAAATAGACGCTCCATCGCTTTTTCCAGCGCCGCTTTTTTCGAGATTTTCCAAATTTTCCTAAATTTATAAAATTCTATCAACTTAATAGTTCCCAAACTACCATATTCCATTATAACAAAAATAATTAATTATTTGAACAGATTGAAACGGAAAAGATTTTTGTTTGAAAGAATTGGAATATTTTATAAATTAATCGTAAAATATTTATTTTTTTTGAAAGGATTATAATGAAAAGGATTGTTACTGCAACTTTTTTAGGTGCTATTTTTGGTGTGATATGCACTCAGATTTCCCAACAAGGGGGAGATGAGCTGACAATAAGCGCTTTTATCTCAATTTTACTTTCAAGGGCATTGCTCGGCTTTGCGATTGGAATTAGCAAGCTAAAAATGAAATGGTGGTCTCACGGAATTTTGCTTGGACTACTTTTTTCATTGCCTATTGCGTTTAACGCTTTTTCAAACAGCTTACAAAACAATATTCTTTTGTTTTTCGGCTATATTTTTCTTGGAATAATTTACGGCTTTTTAATTGAATTATTTACAACTGTTTTGCTCAAAATGAAAAATAATGAAGAGAAGGCAGTTCCACAAAATTAACAATGACATTTTTGTCCCCCGCCAGCGGGGGACAAGTCCTTTTATCATAAGCATTTAAATAAAATTCTTTCTTGATTTTGGCTTAAAGCGTCAAATTCTTTTTATTAAATCAAATAAAACCAAGCATTTGCAGAAAATTCTAAAATTTCACTTTTGCATTGGGTAAAAGCTTAGTTATTTCGTCTTTGTCTTTTTGCTCTATTTTATTTTGCTGCAAGTAAATGAACTTCAAGTTTTGCATAGAAGATAGTTCATTCGGTAATTTTTTTATTTTATTTGAACTTAACATAAGAGTTTGAAGTTGTTTAAGTTGAGCAATGCTTCCAGATACTTTTTCAATCTTATTAGCATTCATATTCAAAAGACTTAGATTTTTTATTTTAGAAATATCGCTTGGAATTTCCGTTAGCTCGTTTCTGGTTATGTTCAACTTCTCAAGCCAGTCCATTGAAAAAAGAACCGATGGGGGCGCTTTAAATTTATTTGCAGCTAAATTGACTTCTTTAAGGTTTTTGAAATCTGCTAAATACTTCGCTAACTCTGTTAAATTATTATTGCTTAAATCTAATGTTCTCACCATATTAAACTTGGAGAAATCTGGAAATTTCTTTACTTTAAGGGAACTTAAAGTAAGCTCTTCTAATTGTTTAAGTTCGGAAATGTTATCGGGAAAAGAAACAAAGTCATTGCTTCCCAAGTGCAACTTTTTTAGTTTATTAAGTTTGCCAATTTCTTTTGGCAGGCTTGCAAGAGAATTATATTGAACATCTAAATACTCTAAAGAACTTAAGCTCCCAATATGCTCGTTTAGTTCGGCAAATTTGTTTGAACTTATTATTAATGTTTTTAAATTCGTCAATCTTTTTATGCTTTCCGGCAAGCTGCTAATTTGATTTTTTGCTAAATTCAAATATTCTAAATTTTCGATTTGCGTAAGCTCTTCCGGAAATGCTTCAAGTTTATTAACGTCAATATTTATTGACTTTAAATTTTTTAAATCAGCAAAACTTGAAGGTAGAAAAGAAATCTTATTTGCTAAAAGCTTCAATTCTTCTAAATTTGATAGAGAAGATATTTGAGGCGGCAAGGTTTCAAGATAATTAAAGCTAAAATCAATAAGTTCGAGCGAGCTAATTTGAGTTAAAACGAGAGGAAAGTCTTTAAATTGATTTCTTTGAAGAACAATAGTTTTTAACTTTTTTAATTCAGCAAGATCATCTGGCAAAGTGGTTAAGGAATTTCTTGTTAAATCAATAGCTTCAAGCTCTTTAAACTCGCGTATTTTTGGCGATAATTCTTTCAGTCCATTGCCAGCAATAATTAATTTTTTCATACTTGAGGCATAAGGCAGAGCATCTTCAACGCTTGCAAAATTCGTAATATCAGGATTTAATTTTGCGCTATCATTAGTTTTTCTTAAAAATTGCTCGCGTTTAATTTTAACCTCCTCAGGATTAAGCTTTTTGTAATCCGGCATTTGTTTAATTGGAGCACTTTAAATTTCATTTTTTGAAGCGGGTTTTTCTACATCTTGAGAAAATGCGTTAAAAACAGCAATAAAAAAGAAAACTGTTAAAGCAAAGCAAAGAATCCTTTTCATAATAAACCTTTTATAAAAATTTAGCATATTTTTAATTATTTGAACCTTATTGCCTTAATTGGCATAATCTTAAATGACGAAAAAGACGGAATTATAGTGGAAAGAAAAGAAAGAAAGCTGGAAAGTAAAATCACTATTAAGTAATTAATTAATGATATGCTTACAGGTATTCTATCAAAATAATAAATTTCTGGGTTTAATGAAATAATTCCAAATTCTTTTTGAATAAACAGTAAAACAAACGATAGCGCGCAGCCAAAAAGCGTTCCTAAAAAACCGAGCAAAGTCCCTTTGAATATTAAAACGAAAGCTATGTCCTTATTTTTCATTCCCAAAGCACGCAGTATGCCGATTGAATTTGTTTTTTCCACTATTGTAATGAACAAAATAGTTGTAATATTAAAAACTGCTACAATCGTAATCAGTCCCAGCACTAAGGGAATCGGCTTTTTTTGCAGCTCAATCCAAGAAAAAATAGAAGTGAAATTCTGAAAAAGATTTGTTACGAAAAAGGGATAGCCAAGGAAATCTTGCATTTTGCCGCTTATTTCATCTAAATTATTTATTGATTCAAGCCAAATAGAATACTCTTGCACCCAGCCATTTGGCATTTTGGTAAGCCTTTGAGCGGCTTTAAATGGAACATAAACATTTATATCGTCATATTGAGCCATACCTGTTTCATAAATCCCTATCAGCTTGAATTTACTTATACTTGGGAAAGAAAAGTTGCCTTCGGCACCATTGTTATCGTTAATCGTAAATACTAAAATATCTTCGCCTAATTTAGCATTTAGCTTTTTAGCAAGTTTTTTCCCGATAATGATTTCTTTAGCTTCTTCGTATGAAAAGTTGCTTTTTCCATCTACCACTTTACTCGCAATATCATAATTTTTATTTAAACTGCCAAATCCCTCGTAAGCCTGAATGGCAATGCTTTCAACTCCTTCTTTTGAGCGGAGCAGTGCTTCTTTTTTTATGATTGAAGCAATATCGCTTATTTCTGGAAAATTGTTTTTTAAATGCTGGATTATTTTTTCTGAGTAAGGGATTGCTTCATTTTTAAAAGATGAAATTTTTATATGAGCAGATAATTTTTCAACGCTGTCATATAATTTTTCTTCATAACCCTCAAGAATAGACAAGGAAAAAACGAGTGCCATGCTTCCAAGCATAACTCCAAAAAACGCTACAGCACGAATAAACTTCAAAAAATTACTATCCTTGCCAGCCTTTGCAAAGCCTTTTTGTATAAACTTAATTAGTTGCCAATTCATAATTTTTTTATTTTTTTTATTTTAATTATTTTAATATATTGTAATTTCAAAATTGATTAAAATAAATTTAACAAGCAAGTAAAATAATGAGTAGAACAACAAGAATAGTCGGGAAAATCCTTTTTGTTTGGGGAAGCATTGCATCTTTTTCTGGAGTGATTAGCCTGTTTAGTGGCAGCAACCCTGGGAACAGTTTCGGTATGCTAATTTTTGCTGGAATTATCCCGCTACTCATTGGTCGCAGTATTATGAAAAAGTCAAAAAAAACGCCATTGGAGATAAGAGACAGCCCAATGATGGAAAGGCGAGTGCTTTTACTTGCTTCGAACAGCAAAGGTCGGTTTACTTTAACGGAAGCTACGTTGCAAATGAATCTCTCGATTGAAATGACAAGAAAAGTTTTAGAAAGTTTTATAACAAAAGGACTGATAGAAGTAGAAGTTGATGATAATGGAGTGCAGCACTATATTTACAGAGATATTTATTTAAAGCAGTAGGAGAATTAAGTAATTATCCAAAAAACGAGTTTTCAAAAAAAATCCTTCCCAAACTGTGTTTTGGGAAGGAGAAATTGTCCTAATTATCTTTTGATAAAATTATAATTTATCATATTCAGGTGGTTCAACTGATGGGACTTTTAGTAATGCTCTACGAAAATCATCTTTTGTTTTATTTTTAAAGCGTTTAAGAAAATATTCGCTTTCTGAATAGTATTCAATTTTTTCTTCTATAGCTAAACTGGCGAAAGATTCAATACTTATATTTTCTTTTTCAGAGAACTCTTTTATTTTAGAATATAAATTTTCATTTATGGGTATTTGTAATACGTTCACTTTATAACTCCAATTAATTGAAGAAATTCTTTAGGAGTCGCAACATTGATTCCTAATTCATTAACGTTGCCTTAGAAAACCCTTTTTTCTATTGTTTCCATTAATTTGAAAGCAGAGATGTAACAATCTAAAATCTATGCTGTTTTTAACTGCTCTTCATCTCTATATTTAATATTATATCTTTTTCTAGTATCTTTCGCAGTGTTTTCAATGAATAGCGAATAATTATTGTATCCACTTTTAACAAAAGCATCATATAATTGATTTTTCATTTCCCACACTTCTTCTAAGGATTTATCAACTTTTTTCATAAAGAACCTCCATTGGATTTAAAGCAACCCTTTTTCTGGAGCGTCATCAGCAAAAAGAAAATTTATTACAGAAGTATCCAAGTATATTTTTAATTTTCTTTTCATTTAAGCATATTCTTAAAATCTTTATCAAATTAATAAAAATAAAGCAATTATCCAACTAATGAGTTTTTGTAAAAAAATTTAACTATCCTTGCTAGTACGTGTAAGTGCAATTTTACTTGAGAGCTCTATTCAATCCATTCAATATAATCAGGATTATCCTGATAAACTTGGCGTAGAAGTTCTGCAGTATTCGAATTTCTATCTTTTAATGTAATAATCAATGTGTCTATTGCTCTCGTTAAAGGTATTAAAGACCATATATTAACAAATCTTTGCCTTCTCTCTTCAAATGTTTCGAGTGCTAATTGATTGGAATTGTTTTCTTCTTTAAACGTTTCTGTTTTATATCTAATAAAATCGTCAAAATCCAAGCAAATAACACACCAACCTTCTAAGCCTCTGCAAGAATCATATTGTATTAATCTATGCTCCTCAAGGTTAATTGAGTACTCAGTTCGAATATCTGTATTTGTTCCATCCCATATTTTAATTCCCATATCACTAAATTCTTTTATATTGCGAAACGATCGTGATCTTGGATCGTTGCCATTTCTACTAACAAGCGAAGGTGGCACAAGAAACAACATTTCATAAGCGGTGTTATCACTCTTTGTGCAATTAGCATACTCTCTATTGTGTAAATCTGCATTGTAAGGGTTAAAAGTAACTATTACTTTACCTCCACCAAGTTTATCTTGTGGCACAACATCCCAGTCAACACCTATTTCATCAGCAACCGCCCTAACAACCCTTACAAGATTTGATTTTTGTCTTAAGCTTCGTTTTTCTGGTTGCCTTCGATGGTATTCATTTTCGTTTAAACCTTGCTTCCAATCGCAGTGTTCTTGTCTCCTTACAAGCTGATCCTGACCATCGGCAACTATGACTCTTCTGTGAGTAAATATCTTAAATATTAAATCTCTTTCTGTTGAGTTCCAATCTTGAGACTCGTCAATCAAAACATAATCCCAAGCAACCTCGTCGTAACTTTTGACCATTAATTCTTCAATGTCCTTATCTTGAATTAAGCCTTCTTGGATGTATTTATTAAGTTCCTTAATATAGTAATCGTAATTTTCTAAATAATTATCAAGTTTATTGTTTTGAACAATACCAAAACTTATAAGTAGCTTTCTAAAATATTTGTGCAATGTTGATATGTTAATTGATTTACCATCAATTTGATTTGGCATATCAGCTAAGGCAAATGTTCTCCTTATATCACTAACTAGAGCGTTGTTATATGTAAGTATCAGGCATCGCTTGCCATTGTTTGAAGTTAAATCACAAGCGATATTAAGTAGCCTAATTGTTTTGCCTGTTCCAGCTCTACCTCTAATTATTAGTAACTTCTCACCAATTGCTTGCGCATACTGTTGATCTCTTAACAAACGTCTTGTAATTATTTCTATTTTTCTTCTTGTCAAATTTCCTTGCCCTTGCTTGATTCTTTCAAATTGGTTGAATAATTCTTCTATACTATCCAAATCATTGTTTGCTTCATTGCCAAATGTTGATTTAAAAACTGAATAATTTTTAAAGCATTGTCTTTGTGAATCGTAAGGCGTGTATGGAAACTTTTGGACACAAGCTAATTGGAATAGCCATTTAATTTTTAAATCTGAAGGTAAATAATTATGATTATACATTATTTCATCATTATTGCCAATAAGCTGTCGTAAAGACTCTGTGTTTACATTTCTTAACCAAATAAAATTACAAATGTAAGGGATGCTCTCAATTCTAGAAGAGAAAAAATTCTTTAAAGCGTATTTTTGGTTTTCACTTTGAGTAGTAACATCAGCTAATCTATTGTTATATTTAACGCATAGATTTATGCCTTTTAAAAATACATCTTCAGATCTATGGTGCTTAGTTTCAATAACAAAGCAAAAATTTTGGAAATAAATATTCCTAACTCTTCGCCTATTTTCATTTTCATTGGGTATTGCTGTCTTTGACGCTGAGTTTAACGGTAGTCTATAATCAGTCAGTCTTCCAATAAGAATTAAGTCAACGTCCTTTGTTTCTTGACCAAATAAGGTAGCATTAGGAACTATTAAAATCTCTCCTTCAATATTATTTGGAATATCTCTTTCAATAATTTCTTTTAAAGCGCGTGCATCGTCTAATTCAGAAGTTTGGCTATTTCCGCAGATTCTAACATTTAAAGGCATATTTTCGCTTTCTTATCATTTTGCTATCAATATTAAATTAATAAAAATAAAGCAATTATCCAAGCAAAGAATTTTCAAAAAAAATCCTTCCCAATGCAGATTTGGGAAGGAGATTCTTTTATTCTATTCTTCTCTTATTCTACTCCTCATTTTTCATATAAGCACTCAAATATTCCCTATTCATCTGGGCGATGAAGCGGACTGAAACTTGCTTTGGACAAACTGCTTCGCAAAAGAAGTAAATAAGCATTTCAATTGCTTGTTTCTTCTAAATTAATAACTTTTCTCTTTTCTTTTTTTGTGCTTCAATTATATATTCAGAAAACTTTTTTAAATCAAAATTAAATTTTGCTAAAAGTTTTTCCCTGTTTTTTCTTACTACTGCAATGATTGGGTCTTTCTGTATTTTAAACCTCCAATAATTCATGTGCTGTGCATAAAAATGGGACATATAAAGAGTTGTTAATGTTGTAATTCTTTAATTTTAAGTTTACTAATTCATTAGCAATATGCTTACAATTCCAAGATAATAAAAAGTCAATTTTGAATAAAACTGCGTATGCCAAATGAAAAGCGTCTAACCTGGCTTTTTCTGGAATTCTAAATAAATCAATATATTTAATAGCTAAATTTTGAACATTAGGGCTATATCCTAAATCAGGCAAATCTCTAACTGCTTCTAATCGTTTTAATGCAGCGTTTTTATCTCCCATTTTTCATAAGTTATTTTTTGATGACCGGCAACGACTAAATCTCTGCTTGGTTTTGCAGTTAAATAACTTATTACGCTTGTTTCAATATAGACTTTCTTTTTCTCCATTTAGATTCAGCAAAAAAATTATGCATAATCAAACTCTTTTGCAGGAGCCGGCTGGCCAAGAAGCAAGCCTTTAGCACTCAAATCTTCATCAATATCAGCCCAGTGAATGCCGTAACCTCCCCCACAAATTTCCCAGTTATTTCTTTGTTGCGCTGTTGCATTGAATAGTCTTGGATAAAAAATAAGTGGGACAGAAATTATTCTGCCATCCATTAAACTAACAACAATCATTTCGTCTTTGAAATTGACTGCTTTTATTCGCATATCTATATTATGTGTTAAAGTATTCATTCCATCTTTCTATGAAATATTTATGATGTTCAAGAATTATTTTGTAAATTTTATTCAATTCTATGGGACTAAACCCAATATTTTTACAAAGCGAAACTGGTTGAAGCCAGAACTTTGCAGAAAATAAATCTCTGTCAATATGAATATGTGGAGGTTCATTGCTTTCATGACTATAAAAGTAAAACCTATACGGACCTTTGTTTAGTAATGTTGGCATTAGAGTATTTTGCTTTTTCCCTCCAACAACTATTTCATTATCAAATTAATCAAAATTAAGCGATTATCCAAGCAATGAATTTTCAAAAAAAATCCTTCCCAATGCAGATTTGGGAAGGAACTTCTTTTATTCTATTCTTCTTTCCTTACATAAGCACTCAAATACTCCCTATTCATCTGGGCGATGAAGCGGACTGAAACTTGTTTTGGACGCGTTGTTTCGAAATCGTTAAGAAGGAGTTTTATAATTATTAAGTTATTAAACAAATAGCAATGCAAAATCTTCAATATCATTAACTTACTACTTCAGATTTGCTTTTTTGCTTTTCAATTTTTTCTGTTATCCTTCTGTATAATTCACTTTGAGATTTCTTTTTGTTAATTAGCTGGAAAAATTTTTGTAAGTCCATTTCAGCTTCTTCTACAAGTTGAAATCTAATTTTTCTTTGCATTTCTACACAATCAAAAGTTTTAGTGTTCATAATCAATTACCTCCCTCGGTGTTCTTACTTCGATTAATGGGTATCCCATCATCATATTAATTGAATTGTAAAGTTTAATTCTATTATAATTTACAATATGCTTGAAATTCCAGCTAACTAAAATATTGACATTATTCAAAGAAGCAGCAGCGATATGAGTTGCATCGTCAATAAACTTTTTGCTAACAGCTTTATATTCAATATATTTATTGGCAAGCGAAATTATTTCTTGATTAATATCAATTTTTATTAAGTTGCTTGCAGGTATTTCGTCAATTTTGTTTTTTACTTTATCAGGGGCTAATTCTAATTCAGATATGGTTAGATCAGATATTACAGCAATTTTTTTCCCAGCCATAAACTCATCAAACAGCACATTCGACCATTCAGCAAATTCCTTGTCGAAACAGCCACCGATAACAGAAGTGTCAATATATATCCTTAGTTTTCGCATTTTATTTCAAGATTTTCAATATCTTTATTAAATTAATAAAAATTAAGCAATTATCCAAGCAATGAATTTTCAAAAAAAAATCCTTCCCAAAGTGGATTTGGGAAGGAGATTCTCTTATTATTTTATTCTCTTATTCTATTCTTCTTTCCCAACATAAGCGCCCAAATATTACATGGAATAGATTTCAATTCACGGTATAGAGATTCTTTCCAATCCCATATTATACTTATCAGAAATATGATAGTAGTCAATACCAAATATTGTTTGTTTGGGAATCTCTAAACCTTCTTCGAGCATACCTTATCGGAACTTTCAAAGCAGATTTATTTTTCCACAGAACACACTGAAAAATTTCAGTGTAAATCAGTGTCTTATTCAGTGTTTTCAATGGATAAATCTTTTAAGGCACTGATTACTGATAACAAATAAAAAAGCAATGCCGCACTTACATACTTATTTTAAAATTATGCAGTTTCTAACTGCTTTTCTTTTCTTTTCTCTCCATAAGAAAATGATATAACTCACTTTCTTTTAATAATTTATCGTGCAATTTAATTAAACCTTCAAAGGTTTCGCCTGCTTCTTTCCATAATTGTTCTTGTATTTTTAACTTCATTTCTACGCAATCAAGTTCTTTTTTCATAGTTATAACACCTCTCTTGGATTTCTTATTTCAATTATTGAATATCCATTCATTAAATTTACTGAATTATAAATTTGAATACGCCTAAGATTAACTATATGTTTAAAGTTTCAGCTAACTAACACATCGGCTTTGGCAATAGTAGCAGATGCAATATGTAAAGCATCATCTCCATACTTTTTACTTGTTGCATTATTCTTTATGTAGCTATGGGATAATTCCTCTATTTCTTTAGTCTTATGTATTACCTCAATATATTTATCAGGAATTTCTTTTATCTTGTTTCTAATAAAATCATAAGCTTTTGATAGTTCACCAATTGTTACATCAGATATTACAGCAATTTTTTTTCCAGCCATAAACTCATCAAACAACATATTTGACCACACAGCAAATTCCTTGTCGAAACAGCCACCGATAACAGAAGTATCAATATATATCCTTAGTTTTCGCATTTTATTTCAAGATTTTTCACTATCTTTATTAAATTAATAAAAATTAAGCAATTATCCAAGCAATGAATTTTCAAAAAAAAATCCTTCCCAAAGTGGATTTGGGAAGG
>JAAYJM010000187.1 GCA_012522895.1 Ignavibacteria bacterium | reverse complement strand
CTTAAATACCAATAAACACTTAAAATAATCAAAGGCGTTTACTCCTTTTTTTGAATTAAACGGGTCAAAATTCTACTTGACAATTCCTTCATAATTTGTGAAATCAAACTGAATTTACTAATTTTGAATATATTAATTAAAGTTAAAAATTTATGCAAAATCAAGATTACATAATATCAATTGACGAAAATGCTGGCTTTTGCTGGGGCGTGGTTCGGACATTAGAAAAAGTTGAGCAATGCCTCGAAGAATGCAGCGAAAAAAATGTATACGTGTTGGGTGAAATTATCCACAACCCAAGTGAAATTAAAAGGTTAGAAAAAAAAGGCTTAAAAACGCTTTTAAAAGATGAGCTGATAAATTTCAATCCCGAAAATTCTGTTGCCATAATTAGAGCTCACGGAGAGCCGCCTTCAACTTACGAAGAAGCAGAAAAAATTGGATTAGAGCTTGTTGACGCAACTTGCCCGCTTGTAAAAAATTTGCAGAACAAAGTAAAAAAATACTTTGATAAGGGCTTTCAAATTGTGATTTATGGCAAGCATAGCCACGCGGAAGTAGTAGGACTAAGAGGGGTTTGCGATGATAAATGTATAGTAATTAACTCCTCGGAAGAGGCGCTTAGCAAAGTAGATTTCACTAAAAAAACTGTGCTTTTTTCTCAAACTACTATGGAAAAAAAGGAATTTCAGTCGATTGCAGCAGCATTGCAAGAAAAATTTAACGTAGAAAATGAGAGCTTAAGCGAGGGAGAAAGATTAAAAATATTTGAGCAAAAAGACACCATTTGCAAATATGTTTCAAACCGTGGCCAATCGCTTATTGATTTTGCTAAAAGCAACGAAGTAGTAATTTTTGTTGCTGGACGCAACTCATCCAATGGAAAAAGCTTATTCACTGTCTCTTACAATGCGAACCGAAAAACTTATTTTATTGAAAATATTTATGAAATAAATAAAAATTGGTTTGAAAACGCAAAGCAAATTGGAATTACGGGCGCAACCAGCACTCCTCAATGGTATCTTATTTTAGTAAAAAAAGAAATAGAGAAAATTCTTTCTTTAAAAAAATAAAATGATTGTAGATGTCTGAACTGGCGCTAAAATCTATATTCTATTCCACCAGTGAAAATATTAAATTTGCTTATATTGTAATCTACGAAAATATTTATTGGACCAATTTGCTTTGCCACGCCCAAAGTGAATTTTATGTTTTGGTCATCGAACTTCATTTTCGCTAACTGTGGATTAGTATCGCCGGGATACTCTGGCGGCTCGGCTGGATAAATATAGATGATATGCCCGTTTTCATCTTTATCTGTTCTGAGTAAGCCGAGCTGGGCTTGAGTTTCTTGTGGCAGCAAATATTTATATTGAGAATTTATATTCACTGTTTCATAAGAAAGACCTGTGTAGATATCCATTCCAAAATCGAAGGATTTGCTTGCTTGCAAATTAAAATTCCAGAAAGTCGCATCTGCTTTAAGCTCTGCGTTGGTTACCCCAACAGTATTTTCTAAATGCGTCCCTTGGTAAACCACCTGAAAAGCGAGGTCAAACTCTCTTTCCTTTGCGCTTCCATTGGGATTGTCGAGAAAATATTGCGAAATGCTGTGCTTTAAACCAAAACCCCAGAAAGCAAAATCTCCTATATTTTTGCCCATATTTACAGGCGGAATAAAGCGAATAAGCAGTTCAGTCCCATAAAAAGAGCCAATTTCAAATTGGGGAACCGCTGCTATCAAACTGCTCATGTTTGCCCCCTCGGGCAGTGTAAAAGTTTCTGGAAAACCTTTAATTATAGTTAAGATTGAATCTTGCATTTCCTTGGGAAGCAAGCTGTAAGCTGGATTCCTTTCAATTAAAGCAAGCAATGTGTCATTAGGCAAATGAAACTTTTCTTGTTTATAACCTAAAACTGTAGCTGCTTCTTTGGGAATTATTATTGAGCCATCGGCAACTCCATCGTAAAGAATAGTTTTCAAAGCATAATAAATTAGACCCGTTGTATCCTTAATGGATTTTAAGCTCGGTGGAATTAAGGAAAATTCTATATAATTGCTCAATTTATTTGGATCGAGTTGCTCGGCGGGCATTGCGGGATTATATGTTTTCATATCATCTCGGACAAAGCCAAGCATACTATGAACTCCAAAGCGAAAGTATGGCTTATCAACTTTTTGCGGAACAAAGGCTTGATTAAAGAAGCGCGAATTTGAAGTGGCATTCATCGTTTCGACAAGCGGTTGAAGATAGGGCAGTCCATTTAATTCAAAAATGTCCTTGCTAAATAAGCGTGCTAAATCAATAGTAATGTCTTCTGCTGCGCTTAGTTTTATATGCGAAAACAAAATTGCAGCAACTAGAATTAAAACGCTTTTTTTCATACTACTTCAGCACTTTCTTTTTAATAATAACGTATAAAGGCAAAGCAACGATTAAAATAACAATTGAAAAATGCCAAAGAAAGGTAATCACTCCAAATACTACTTTAAAAAGCAAAGCAACGATTATAATAGATAGCACTATAGCTATTACAGACGTCAAAATCCTTTTAAAAACCATAAGAACTCCATAATATTTTTACTAAATTATAAAAATTTCTAATATTAATGACTTTAAAAAGCAAATATTGTTGCAAAGATAGTAAAAATATATGAAGAAGTGCAAAAATTTTCAAAATCCCCCCAGCCCCCTTTTTCAAAGGGGGAGATATATGGGGACATAGTCATTCTGAGCGTAGCGAAGAATCCAGTAAATCCCCCTTGCTCCCTTTTTCAAAGGGGGAGATTCTTTTTAGGTGGGAAACACAGAACAGTCCTATCTCCCCCGCTGGCGGGGGAAAAGGGGGTGGATTTTGCTTCAGATCTGCCACACCTTCAAGGTGTGGCAGATCTTGAACTCCTTCCCAAGTTCAACTTGGGAAGAAAATTTCCTTCCAAAATTCAATTTTGGAAGGAGGGGGAATTGAAAGATCCGCAGATCAGCCACACTTTAAAAGTGTGGCACATCTATGCAGTTCAAAAGCCATCAGATGGACTCCACTAGGGAAAGTGGAATCCATCTCAACGCTGTTTCTACTTCCCATTTGAACTTGGGAAGAAAATTTTTCATAGTAATCTTTTAAATTCCTCAAGGGAAACTTCGGCTTGTTTTAGTATTTGGAGTAAAGTATAGATCTTTACTGGCTTGTGCGCTGGAACTGTGATTTTTATTACTTTTTCACCATGTCTTTTTTGTAATCTAATGTGACTTCCTTTCTGTCTAACTACTATAAAACCAAACCTTTGCAATGCATTTATAATTTAAACATAAGATAAGGAAGGAAATTCGCTCACATCTTCACCTCGTAATGTTCATAAGTGTCGTAAACTAAGTCATCTTCAATTGGTTCAAGGTAAAGGTAAATGGCTTCTTTGATGTTTTCAATTGCTTCTGCTTTGGTTTCTCCTTCAGAAATACAACCCGGCAAAGAAGGAATAAATGATGTATAGCCACCTTCAGGGCTTTTCTCTAAAATTACTTTGAAAATCATATCTTTTCCTAATAATAAAATAATTTTGTAAATAAATTAAGTAAATTATTTTAAAATAAAAAATTCAATTTTGGAAGGAGGGGAAAGTAATGCAATAGCATTTACGCTAATTTTGAGCAAAAAAAAACTCCTTCCCAAATTGAATTTGAGAAGGAGCTGATGTAAATAAATCGAAAAAGCTGAGAGCTTTTATTTAACTATGGAAAGCGGGAAGCGCTTTATTTGATTGCCAATCTGAGCAACTATGAAGTAAGAGCCAGATGGATAGTCTTTCAAATCGAAATTGAATCTATGACTTCCGGGCAATAATACTTGCTCGAGCATAGTTTCTACTCTTACTCCCTGGACATTTACCAAGAAAATGGATACTTCTCTAAACTGCTCGCCATTTATTGTATACTCTACATTCACTTGATCTCTTGCCGGGTTAGGAGAAGCGCTTAAAACTAAAATATCATCAACAGCATCTTCAACAGATTCAGGTTCATACCCTTGTCCTTTTAGCTCAACGTCAATATTTGGTTGTGCGTTTGAGTTTGTGTTTATCCTTAAAGTAGAAGTATAAGCTTGATTTGCAAGAGGCGCGAATTCAACTGTTACTGCTTTTTCTTCGTCAACATCTATTGTAATTGGAAATTCTACACCCTCAGAAAGCGAGAAAGCTCCGTCTTCATTATATCTAAACTCAATAGAGCTGATTCTAACAGTTTCAGCAGAACTGTTATTAATTACAAGCTCAAAAGTTTCTTTTTCCGTTACGTTTACTATTCCGAAATCGATAGTGCTATTCACTGCATTAGTAGAAATGATGCCTATTGGGTCACACTCGCCAGTAAGAATAATATTATAGTTGGGCTGGTTCTTTGCATTTGATTTAATGTATAAATTGCCCATATAAGCACGCAGTTCTGTTGGAGAAAATCTAATTCTCATCACTCTTTCGTCACCTGGCTTGATTGCGTATGGATAAAGATTGCCTTCGACAATAATTTCAAAAGCATCGTCATCGTTTGGGCTAATTCTTATCAGCTCAAGCTCTAAATCCTCGTTGCCTGTATTATAGATTTTAAGGTTAAATTCTTTATTTTTTGTAATTTTTATATGACCAAAATCGATGATGTTGTCTTCTGCATTAGAAGCAATTTTTGAACCTGTTCCAACTCCGCCTTTTCCTTCAAGGAAAACGGAGAGTTCATTTCCATTTTTAGCATCAGAAATAATTGTAACAACGGCGCTAAAGTCTTCTTCTGCAATTGGGCTAAATCTTACTGGTAATTCATATTCTGTTCCGGGTGCAAGAATCATCGCTTTTTGCTGATTGGGCTCAAAGGTAAATACTCCATAATCGTCCCACTCAATTTTTATGTCAGAAATATTTAAATCACCATCGCCGGTATTGGAAAAGGTTATATATCTTGTAACAGAGCTGCCAACCTCAACAGCATCAAATCTGAGGGTAGGTGAATCAAACGCTAATTTTCCGCCTGCACCAGGGCCAGAGGATTTAAATAGCCAATCAACGCATTTTTTCATAAATGCACTTCTATCTGCCTCAGTTTTAATTGCTTCAAGTCCGAAAGTCAAATAAACTATTTTTGCACCGTTTTCACGTTCTTTTCTAACACCAGCTCCACGGGTTTGGTTATTATCATAGTAACCAATTAAATCTGCAGTGGAGTTAGCGTTTTTCTTTATCAGGTCGGTTGTAACGATAAAGGGGTCTTTTTGTAAATTAGAGTAGTTATTCAAGGTTAAATAGACACCATCGCCAATTTCATCTCCATCAACGCCTCTAAATGGGAAATTTAGAATGCCAGTAATAGCCCCATCATTGTTTACAGAAACACGAAAGGGAGTATCGCCAGAATTTTCTATTCCAAGGACATTAGAGAAGAAATTCCTTGCTGCAAATGAGCCTTGCTCGCCATTAGATAAAAGTAGCTCAAGCTCACCTGTAATCATTAGCTTTTTACCGTCTGTTATCATTTGACTAATGCCAGACATAACTCGAGGACTAATTGAATAAGCATTAGTTCCCATCACTCCGCGGCTAAAATAATCGAAGCTAAAATAGGCAAAGTCAAAGCTTGACACTGGATAAGCGTCTAAAACCACCTCGGCAAGTGGCAACATTGCTGCTTTGTCTTTATAAGCAGTTAATGAGTTTAAAAACGTGCTATATGCTATAGTAGCGGCTCTATTAGCTCCGTAGTATAGAACATATTTTGTTTTATTTGATAGTGCAAATACTGCTATTGAGCCTTTTTTAACAGTGCCAAGGTCTTCGCCCCAAGGCACAGCCTCTATTGTTGCAAAGACAAAACCAGCCTCATCTGGAGCGACAAATGTAATTTCAACATCTTCCGAGCCTCCAGCTGGTATGGAAAGTATAGTTTCTGAAAGTGTTGCCGACCAACCTGCTGGCAAATGTGTGCCCTCGTTTTCACCTTTAATTACTAACTGAAACTCTAAATCTTCGTCATTCGGGTTGCTAACAGTTAATGTTTGAGAAAGCTCGCTTTCAGGGTCGATTCTTAAAAATTGATTGCTTGTTGTAATTTTTGACTGTGTTAGCTTTTGCGAGGACTTTGCTTGCAAAATTTCTTTATTTGAATCGTCTTGAACAAAGGCAACTAAATAAACTTGGTCAGCATTCCAGCCATTTTCTCCCGTTGGAATTGTGAAACTATTTGAGTATGAAAAAGTTTCGCCAGCTAAAACGTTTAAATCCTGCCCGGCAGCATTTGGGAACATTCTGCGAGCAAGCCAATAAAATTCAGTTTCTCCGTTTGGGGCAGCTCCCGGTGCCAATGGATGATAGAATTCAACAGCAACAACACGCAATTTCTTCGAAGTCAGATCGTTATCAGATGAAACATTGACTGTGAAATTAACGTTGTTACCATTTTTTTGCTCATCGATTGTTATTGTAATCGGAGATGTTTTGTCTCTATATTTCGACACCTGAGCCTCAACTGTCTGAGGTAATATATTGCTTAATAGAGTTCCGTTCACAACGCCAGACGGGACTCCATTTATATTGTAATATGAAACGCGTGTATTGTTCATATTAACATCATTCAAGTAAAATGGATCCTGCCCACTGGGCCAAGAAGAGTGGTAAATAATCGGAATTACTTCGTTTAAATGCTCCATTAAATATTCTTGGAAAGCCGGGTTCATTGAGGCGCAGGGACCGCAACCGACATTAGTCCCTTCTTCGACTATAATCATTCTTGGAGATGCTGAATAAAGCGTGCTTACTCCGAAGAATAATGCAATGATAAAAAGCATCGAATAACTGAGTAAAGAATTTTTAAGCTTCATATTTAGCTCCTTTTTGTTTATTTTATAATGTATTAATTAAATATTACAAACTACAATAATTTTAATTTCTCAAAATAAGCAATTTACTAATAATTGCAAAGTGTTTTTTATTTTTTCTTTAAAATATTGCAGTAAAACAACAATAAATACATTGCCTTGGAATGGATTCAAACAAATGGGAGAATAGTTGGACTTGCAAAAAGGAGATCAAGCAACGTAATCCTTTTAAGCATAGCTCAGAGCATAGTTCTTAACTATATTTAAAATAAGCAGATCAGAACGCTCCATTCAATTAATTCGACTTCAAAACGGAAGGTGCCTCTAAAATCGGAGGTTTTGCTTGCGATTTTGCTTTTCTTTGAACTTCAATTAACGAAACAAGCAAACTTGGCGAGCAAGCAGAGACAGGTATATAGCCGCTTTCAGCCCCGCACATACCATTAAATACCCCAAGATCGTCTCCAGCAGCGACAATATTAGCAAATGTGGTGAGCGGCGTTCCAATTAAATCAACCCCTCGAACCATCTCGTCTTTTCTGCCGTCAGCATATATTTTATAAACGAGAATAGGAGTTACATTGAAAGCGTTTGGAACGGTGGTGCCGGTAAAAGTAAAGCCGCCCTGAACTTTCTCAAAATATAAGCCATATTCTTTGTCCTGCTTTTTGCACTCCTCACGCAATCTGTCTTTGAGTGAGCTGGCTGGCAGAGTTTCTTTCGGAATTACAATCAAGTTCGACTGCCGAGAAACTGCGTCATAGCCTACATTTTTCCTGCCATGCCCATTGGAATTAGGAAAATTTTCTATAGCAGAACGAGACATTATAAAGTTCTTGAAAATTCCATTTTCAACCGTTACAACTTTTTGCCCGCGAACGCCTTCGTCATCGTAGACGTAATGTCCGGAAAGAGGAAAGCCCTTTAAATTATTAATAGTTGGGTCGAAAACTACGTCAATATATTCTGGTAATACTTTTTTTCCTATGAAATTTTTAAAAGTCTGGCTGGAACTTGGGTCTTTTTGACGGTGCCCTTCTACGCGATGACCAAATATTTCGTGGAAAAAGACACCCGAGGCTTCACCTGAAAGAATTGCAGGTCCAGAAAAAGTTTTCATCAGCTCGGCTTCTCTTAATTCTTTCAGCAAACTTATCATTTTTTTCACATCTTTTTCTAACTGCTCATCGCTTGGCAGCTCGTTTGGAGAAAAAGCAAAATAGCTGTTCGTTAAAGGCAAGGTCATTCCGTCTTCTGCTTTCGTAAAGGCACTTATAATAATTCGGAATGATGGCTCGAATTGCTTAATTTCTGAGCCGTCTGAGTTAATGAAATACTTTATCGTGGTGGTTCCGGAAATAATAACTGAACCATCGTAGAGCCAGTCTTCGTTTGCAAAAAAAGAAGAAGCTAATCTTGCCTTTGCTTTCCAAGCAGCTGTGTCAATATCAAATTCTTTTATTTCGTTGCTGAAGCGGGCTGGCACTTCTTTTGAAAAATCTGCTGATGTGTCCTCCTCTTGCACTTTCACAGCACGATTGGAGTATGCCTTTTCATATCGCTCTATTGCGTTTTTATATGCTTTATCGGTAATGAACCAAACAGCATTGCGTATACTTTTTTCGTCATCTTCAATAGGGAGGTCGAATGAGCTTTTAAATCCGCTAAATTGGAATTGATCTCCGCGAATGATGTGTGTGTTGTCGAATTTATGGTCTCCAACCCTTAAATCAATATCTAAAGCTCTTGACTGCTCGGCTTTCGCAGACTTTATTTTCCCGAAAGCTGCGCTGACTGTGCTATTTTTTCTTTCTACAACAGAATAAGAAACGTAATAAAGCGGAGGAGCGTTTTCCTGCTGCAGCTCTGTCATTGAGCGTTGCAATTCTTTTTTTATTGCGGAAAAGACTATTTGTTCTTTTGCTATTGAAAAATCTAAATTAATTGCTAAAAGCAATATCAGGGCAAAAATTTTGTATTTCATTTGTTTCAGAATTCTTTTTGTTAGAAATATTATTTAGAAATATCTGTTATCGGCTGCCGTTTAAAGCCGCAGCAATTCAAGTTGAGTTTCCATTCAGTTTTACATAGTTTTTTGGGTCGTTCTATTATTCAGCTTCGGAATAGTAAATATTTTCAAGCATCTTTTTATGCTCAGCTTCTTCTTTTGATAAAGATAAAAACAAACTTTTTAACTTTTCATCCAGATATTTACCTGCGAGATTAGAATAAAAAAAAGACGACTTTTCTTCGCGCAGAATTGCTGTCTTCAAGGTTTCTTTAAAATCGTTTGACTCGCTTGCCTCGATCACATAATCTGAAAATTGAATGCTATCAGCGCCTTTGTTCTCAGAGCTAAGTCCTTTATCATTAATTAATTGAGTTAGCCCCTCGATATGCACGACTTCCATCGCTTCTAATTCAATTAAGAGATTTTTAATTGCTGGCGAATCTGCCTTTTCTTGCATAGCAGCATAAAGCTCAGCAGCCTCAATTTCTCTTTCAATGGCAAAATTGATGATATTTAAAAAAACTTCGTCTTTCATAGCAAATTATTCGCTTGTTGGCGGAGTGAAAGTTCTACTTTTTAACTCATTATCAAGCATAAGTATAGCCCCCTTGAAATCGCTAACCATCTCCAATTTATTTACAATATCTTCAACGCTTGCTTCTTCTTCAACTTGTTCAGTTATAAACCATTGGAGCATTATTGAAGTTGCGTAATCTTTTTCTTTTGCCGATAAGTCAGCTAAAGAGTGAATGGAAGCTGTAACGTAACGCTCGTGTTCTAATGCAGCTTGAAAAACCTCAAGCGGAGAATTCCAGGTTAATTTTGGTTCATCAATTTGGAAAATCTTTAGATCGCCGCCTCGCGAAACAAGGTAATCTAAGAATCTCATTGCGTGATAGGTTTCTTCCTCTGCTTGCGCTCTCATCCAATTAGCAAAGCCGTTAAAATTATT
>JAAYJM010000002.1 GCA_012522895.1 Ignavibacteria bacterium | reverse complement strand
TATTAAAAATAGAGTAGCTCCAAAAGGAAGAATAATAAATAGCTTTAATGGCTCAACAGGTTCTGGAAAAACGACTGCATTAATAAAATTAGCTATTGTAAGCAAATTGGTTTTTGAAGCTGAGGTCGCAGTGATTTCTGCTGATATGTATAAAGTGGGGGGGAGCGAGCAGCTTCAAACGCTTTGTTCAATAGCAAACATTCCTTTCAAAACGGTTTACTCAGCCGAGGAGCTTAAAGATGCAGTAGAAAAAGAAAATTCAAACGCACATATTTTTATCGATTGTTTTGGAACAAGCCACTTGAATCTTGACAAAATAAACGAGCTTAAAGAACTGTTTAAAGAAATAAAGCTCGATGAAACATACTTAGTTCTAAGTTTAACAAATAGAAACAGCGTTGTCAATAGAGCAATTAAAAATTTTGGAATGCTTGAGCCAACTGGCTTGATTTTAAGTAAAAGCGATGAAACTGAGGGTGCTGCATCTTTTATTGAAAATTTGGAGGGAGTGAAAATCCCAATTTGTTATGTTACAAATGGTCAGAAAATTCCCGATGATATTGAACCGGCGACTGAAGAGCTAATTAGCTCGCTTATTTTTAACAAAAGAGCCATTTTGAAAGAGCTATATTAAAAGTATAAGAACGATGTCAGAAATATTAAGGTCAAATAGCCCGTATATAATTACAATTTGCAGCGGAAAAGGTGGTGTTGGAAAAAGTATTTTAACAGCAAATCTTGGATTTTGGCTCGCCCAATCCGGAAAAAAGGTTTTGATTTGCGATGCTGATTTATTTTTTCCAAATCAACATTTACTATTTGGAGTTGAGCCAATAACTCGCCTGCAAGATGCTCTTAACTCGAAAATATCTATCGAGAGAACTATTTTTCCTGTTGGCGATAATTTGTCTTTAATAGCTGGCTACCCTGCTCGACTGAATATGGAAAAAAAATCAGAAATTGATTTTATTAAATTATTAGCAGATATAATTTTAGACAGTAAAATTGATATAATTTTGATTGATAGCTCAGCCGGGGCTTCTTATGAGGTCTTGCAATGCTGCGCCAGTTCAGATCTTTGCGCTGTTGTGGTTAACGATGAACCTACTTCGCTATTAGATGGGTATGCACTTATAAAAATAATTAGGAATTATGTTGATATCGGCGATATATCCCTTTTAGTTAATAATGTTATTGATTCTGAAGACGCCGATGATATTTCAAACAAAATGAATCTTGTTACAAATAAATTCTTAAACTTTGAAATCAAGCCGCTTAGCTTTATTCCTTATAATAGAATAGTAAGGCAATCAATTATTCAACAAGAATTATTTGTAAAATCAAATCCCGAGGAAGACGTTTCTCAAGCAATAGCAATTTTATCCGATATAGTATTAGAAAGAATTAATAGAAAGAATTATTGAGAAATCTCTTAATTAATTATGGCAAAAACAGAGGACAAAAAAAAGAAATTTGAGCTTGACAGGAAGAAAAGTGAAGCAGCTGAAAGAAAACTACAAGAGAAAAAGCAAAAGGAAAAAGCAAAAAAGCAAAAAGAAAGAGCTCAACTTATAAAGAAAAAGGAGAACATTGAAAGGAAAAGAATAAATAAAATTCTTAAATACCCTTTCTCTTTGCTTTTTCGGACAAGTGCCTTGGCGGGAGTTCTTTACTTTATTTACATTTTTTTTGGCCTTGAAGCAGACCTCACTAAATCAATTTTGAAAAGCTTTTTCATTTTTTGCACTGTCTATCTTGGGGCGGGCGTGATTATGGTTGCCGTTATTTATGTTTTGTCTGAGAAGAAAAAAGTTGAAATGGAGGAGCAAAGAAAAATTGAAGAAGAAATTAGAAAGCAAGAAGAAGAAGAGCGTTTAGCCAAACAGCAACAGATGGAAGAAGAATTTAAGGAAGCCGAAGCAAAAAGACAAGAAGAGTTGCGAAGATTCCGCGAGCAAAAAGAAATTGAAGCAGAAAAGCAAGCGAAGGAACAAAAAGAAGAAGTTGAAGCAGAAGAAGAGCAAAGCAATGCCCCGCCAATTCAACAAGAAATCATATATGAAGAAGAAGAGCAAGTTGCTTAAAATAAATCATACTTAAAAATCATTATGGACAAAATACTTGACGCATTAAGGGAGGAGCTTAGAAAAAACGCAGATGAAAAAACAAGGGCAAGTAGCCAGCGTTTTTTTAAAGAAGAAATAAAAGTATATGGCATTAAATCAGCCCAAGTTAACAAAATAAGTAAAGAAATATTCAAATCCATTAAATTCAAATCCAATAAAAATGAAGATAAATTATTTATTTTCAATTTAGCTGAAAAGCTGTGGCAATCGGGTTATCTTGAAGAATCTTTTATTGCTTGCAATTGGGTTTTTAGCGCAAGAAAAGAATTTCTTCCAGAGGATTTCAAGGTTTTTGAAAACTGGATAAGTAAATATATTTCCAACTGGGCTTCTTGCGATACTTTTTGCAATCACACAGTTGGCGAGTTTATAGAAATGTATCCAGAATTTATAGCAAAGCTCAAAGAATTTGCAAAATCTGACAATCCTTGGCTTAGGCGTGCCGCAGCTGTTTCTCTTATCATTCCCGCAAAAAAAGGAAAATTCTTAGATGATATTTTTGAAATTGCGGAAATTTTACTTTTAGACGCAGAGGATTTAGTTCAAAAGGGATATGGCTGGCTTTTAAAAGTCGCAAGTCAAAGCCATCAAAAGGAAGTATTTGACTTTGTAATCAAGCACAAAGCAATTATGCCGAGAACAGCGCTAAGATATGCAATAGAAAAGATGCCAAAAGAGCTGAAAGTCCAAGCAATGGCAAAATAATTAACTAATCTACATAAGCATTCCACAGTTCAAAGAAGCACTACTCAAGCGATGATTTTAAGCCATTGGTTGAGTGAAAATGAAGAAATATTAAAAAATATTCATAATAGTTTGCATTTTTTTATAAAAAGTTTGTTGATTCAATTAATTATTATTAATTTTACAAGTCAAAATTGACGTTTGTTTAAGAAAAAACAAAAAAAGAGAAAATTATGCTGACAAATTTTGGAATCATACTTTTATTTTTCATCATCGGATTTATCTTTGTTGGAATTTCAATCGCAGCAGCCTCCTTAATCCGACCTCACAAGCCAAACCCAATAAAAAATGCAACTTACGAATGCGGTGAAGTGGCGCTGGGTAGCCCTTGGATCCGCTTTAACACTCGTTTTTACGTGATTGCACTTGTATTTTTGATTTTCGATGTGGAAATAGTGCTGCTTTTTCCTTGGGCTGTCGTTTTCAAAGGGCTTGGCTGGTATGCCTTTGCTGCAATGCTCGTTTTTTTCTTCATTTTAACACTCGGCTTGGTCTACGACTGGGGTAAGGGCTATCTTGATTGGGAAAAACCAAATCCAATAGTGCCAGTTCTTAGCGATTTAATTGACGGAAAAAAATAGCAGAAATGAAAACGAACTCAATAGAAAATATAAATCAATTTTTATAAATTTTAAACCTTTATCAGAAATTTTTGTTTGAATTCTAATGTATATTTGAATTTTTATTATGAAGTGAAAAAAAACTCAATTTAACTGTTAAAGCAATTTTAATTGATATATTTGAAATAAAATTAAATGGAAATATAAAATGGGACTTCTAAATAGATTAAATGACCCAATCGGGCTTGATGGCATTATCTTTGGAACAGTAGAAGATTTGCTGAACTGGGGACGCAGTAAATCCGATTGGTATTTGCAATTTGGACTCGCCTGCTGCGCCATTGAATTTATGGCTGTCAATGCTTCACACTTTGATATGATGCGATATGGCTGTATCCCGCGCTCAAGCCCTCGTCAAGCAGATTTTGTAATCATTTCCGGAACGGTAACGCTTAAAATGGCAGATAGATTAAAACGGGTCTACGAACAGATGGCAGAGCCAAAATATGTGATCGCAATGGGCTCTTGCGCCAATTCTGGCGGACCTTACTGGGAACACGGCTATCACGTTCTAAAAGGAGTGGATAGAATTTTGCCCGTTGATGTCTATGTTCCGGGCTGTCCGCCACGTCCAGAAGCATTGCAAGAGGGCTTAATTCTTTTGCAGAAAAAAATTAGAATGGAAGAAATTTTTAGAAAAAGAAAAAGACTTGCTGAAGAAGATTTAGCTAATCAAATGAACTATAAATAATTTATATAGACGGAAAAATTATGAAGCCAAATGAAATCTTTAAGGAGTTAAAAGTTCATTTTGGAGAAGAAATTACTGAGCTTGTAGAAAATCCATCTTCGGATACTTATATTTCTGTTAAGCCAGAGAAAATTGATGAAATTTGTCGATTTTTACGCGATAATGATGCTTTTAAATTCGATTTTCTAACATTGCTTAGCGGATTGGATTTGAAGGAAAAGCTTGGAATTGTGTATCATCTATATTCAATGGAGCTAAAACATCGACTTGTGCTGAAAACTGAGGTTCCAAAAGACAGTCCAAACCTGCCTTCGCTTGTAAGAGTTTGGCGAACCGCTGATTGGCACGAGCGAGAGGCTTTCGATATGTTTGGTATAAATTTCCAAGGACATCACAATTTAATTAGAATCCTTTGTCCTTACGATTGGGAAGGCTATCCCTTGCGCAAGGACTACAAAGAACCCGAGGAGTATCACGGAAATAGAGTTCCATATTAATTAAAATTTAAGGACCTTATTGTGAGTGAAAAAAAATATATAGACATAGAATTTAGCCAGCTCGATTCGGAACGTATGCGGCTTTTTATGGGACCACAGCACCCTTCGACTCACGGAGTTTTGCAGCTTGAGGTGGAGCTTGACGGTGAAATAGTCACAGATCTAATTCCTCATATCGGCTATCTTCACCGCTGTTTCGAAAAACATGCTGAAAATATGACCTATCCGCAAATTATCCCTTATATCGACAGGCTGGACTACATTAGCTCGATGAATAACGAGCTGCCTTATGTTATGGGACTTGAAAAAATGCTCGATATTCAAGTTTCGGAAAAAGTGGAGTATATTCGCGTTATTTTTTCTGAACTTAACCGCATTGCAAATCACCAAATTGCAATAGCAACTTTTGGACTTGATTCTGGCGCCTTTACTCCTTTTCTCTATTATTTTCGCGATAGAGAAATGATTCTCACAATCTTTGAAAAAGCTTCAGGCGGTCGCTTACTTTATAATTATTTTTGGGTCGGTGGGCTTGCTGCTGACGTCCATCCAACTTTTAAAGAAGATATAACTGAGGCGATTAGAATTATTAGAGATACAAATGCCGAAATACTAAATCTGCTTTTAAAAAATAAAATATTTATTGATAGGACGGCAAATGTAGGAATTTTGCCAGCCGATATTGCAATTAGCTATGGCGTTACCGGCCCAATCCTTCGCGCTTCGGGAATTCCTCTCGATTTGAGAAAAGCTGAGCCATACTCCATTTACGAGCGCTTCGATTTCGATATACCTGTTGGTAACGGTGAAGTAGGGACGGTTGGAGATTGCTGGGATAGAAACATAGTTCGTTTTCGAGAAATGGAAGAAAGTTGCAAAATTATTGAGCAAGCTCTAAAAACTTTTCCAAGTCAGGGAGATGTTCGCGAAAATGTTCCAAAACGCATTAGATTGCCCAAAGGCGAGATCTACTGCAAGGCAGAAAATCCAAAGGGTGAGCTTGGCTTTTATATTATTAGCGATGGCAAAGACAAGCCAGAAAGAGTAAAAGTGCGCGCTCCGAGCTTTGTAAATCTTAGCGCACTTCCGGAAATGTCCAGAGGCTATATGTTTGCTGATTTAGTTATGATTTTGGGAAGCGTGGATATTGTGCTTGGTGAAGTTGACAGATGATTTCATTAAACATTGAGCATTTTAAGTATATGAAAATAAATAAGAATGTGAATAATTAAAATAGAATTATGGAAGAAGCAAATTTTGTATTTAATATGATTGGAGAAAATTGGATTGCATTCGCTATTATTAGCTTGCTTCCAATGATTTTCCTTCTCGCTTACGCATTGATTGCTATTTTGGGCGAGCTAAAAATTTCTGCTTTTATACAAGAGCGGCTTGGTCCAATGAGAACAGGTCCTTGGGGAATAATTCAGCCAGTCGCAGAAGTAGTGAAATTACTACAAAAAGAAGATATTACTCCCGATTCTGCGAACAAACCTCTCTTTAATTTAGCTCCATTTATAATGTTTGCAGCTTCTTATGCCGGGTTTGCCGTGATTCCGTTTAGCTCTTACTTTGTTCCATCTGGAATAAATTTAGGGCTATTTTTCTTGTTAGCAGTTGGCTCGCTTGGAATCATCGGACTTTTAATGGGGGGCTGGGCATCGAATAATAAATATTCCTTGCTTGGTGGCTTGCGCGCTGTCGCTCAAATTGTAAGCTATGAAATTCCTGCTGCTATGGTTATTTTGACTATTGCCGTGATGGCTGGCAGCTTAGATTTGCAAGAAATTATTCGCCAGCAAAGCGGCTGGTTTTGGAATTGGTTTGTGTTTGGTGGGAGCGGCGGCTGGATAAAAATTATTTTCCTGCCCTTTTCTTTTATTATGTGCATTATATATATAATAGCATCGCTTGCCGAAACAAACAGAACACCTTTCGACATACCGGAAGGCGAATCGGAGCTTGTTGCGGGCTATCATACTGAATATAGCGGGATGAAATTCGCAATGTTCTTTTTTGCAGAATACGCAAATATGTTTATTGTTTCTGCAATTATAACTATAATCTTTTTTGGTGGCTGGAACTCTCCTTTTGGCGATTTTATGGGCGGTCCTATTTGGGGCGTATTTTGGTTTGTCTCCAAAGCATTTGTCTTTGTGTTTCTACAAATCTGGCTTCGCTGGACTCTCCCAAGGTTAAGGGTAGACCAATTAATGTATGTTAGCTGGAAAGTGCTTCTTCCCTTTTCTTTCGTTTGCTTTTTAGCATTATCGCTGCTTGTTATGTTGAAATAGAATTTGTTTGTAAATTATTGGTTAATATAGATGAAAGATTACTTTAAAAATGTATGGCTTGGGGTTTGGACAGCTTTAATTGGAATGAGAATTACAATCGACCATTTATTCCGAAAAAATGTAACTGTTCAATACCCAAATGTTCATCCAAAAGATAAGGCAGGTTGGATGGATATGCCGAGCAATGCAAGGAATCGTCTTTATGTCGATATGGATGAGTGTAATGGTTGCAACAGCTGCGCAAGGGCTTGCCCCGTAAATTGCATTAGCATTGAAACTGTTCGATCAGTTCCCGGGGATGCGCCGCCTCCGCTCGCCTCGGGTGGAAAACGGAATCTTTGGGTATCGCAATTTGAGATTGATTTTACCAAATGTTGCTTTTGTTCGCTTTGCACAGAAGCTTGCCCAACTGGCGCCATTGTAATGACAACTGAATTTGAGTATTCCTCTTATAATCGCTATGACTTGGTTTACAATTTCGTAAAATTACAAAACTCAATGTCGGATGAGAAAATCGCAGAGGTAAAAGAAAAGTGGGCTGAGCATCAAAAAGAAAAGAAAAAAGAAGCTGTGGAGCCTAAGTAATATATAAATAGTATAGTGGTATAAAGAACGAGAGTTCTTTATTGATATAATCAGCTTAATCGTGGTTAAGACAAAAAAAGGTCAGCGACAAAGAGTCTCCCTTAGAAAAAAGGAAAATAAAAATCCCCCCTTTGAAAAAGGGGGGCAGGGGGGATTTCTTGATTTAATCAGTTTAATCGTAGTTCAGACAAAAAATACAGATGAAATTTAATTGAAATAAATATATAATAGTTATGGAAGATTTACTTTTTTACCTATTTGCCTTTGTTGTGATTGGCTCTGCCTCAGTGGTGGTGCTGTCAAAAAATATAATGTATTCAGCATTTTCCTTGCTATTTACATTTTTTGGAGTAGCGGGACTTTATGTTTTGCTATTCGCTGATTTCGTTGCACTTACTCAAATTATGGTTTATATCGGTGGCATTCTTGTTTTAATCATCTTCGGAGTTTTGCTAACTACAAAAATTACTGGAGTTGATATAAAATCTGGAACTACTGGTAAGGTGCAACTTATTACTGCATCAGTAGTTGTTGTGATTATCGCGATAAGTTTGATTTTGCTTTTTACTAATGTAGAGTGGGTAAATCAAGAGTTCGTTCAGCCAAATACTACGATTGACTCGATTGGCTTTGCTTTTATGACTAAATATTTATTGCCATTTGAAATTGCTGCTGTGCTTTTGCTAATCGCATTGGTGGGAGCAACTTTAATAGCCCGAAGAAAATAAAAAAGGTGAATTATGAGTGTTGGATTAACAGAATATTTAATTGTAAGTGCGATTCTTTTTTCCTTGGGTATTTTCGGCATAATCACTCGAAAGAATGCGATTATGGTCCTGATGGGATTGGAATTAGTGCTTAACGCTGCAAATATCAATTTTGTTGCATTTGCCAAATATGGCGGGATGAATATTGATGGACAGGTAGCAGCTTTGTTTGTGATTATTCTTGCTGCTGCTGAAGCTGCGGTCGCCCTTGCGATTGTGCTTAATATTTATCAAAATTTCAAACACATAAACGTTGATGAAATTGTGAAAATGAAGGATTGATCTGCTTAATTGGGATTAATTATAGCTTAAAATAATAGCTATAAAAAAGACCAAAAAGCACTTTCTTTAGATCTTCATTTGGATAAAATGCCATAAAAGTTTTAAAAATTATGGCTGAAAATTTTATAAAAGAAAATTAATAAATAATAAAATACTGGCTATGACACAAGATACTATTCTTTTATTATCGGCTGCGATAGCGCTCTTGCCTTTGCTTGGCTTTGCTTTTCTGATATTTTTTGGGAAAAGGCTCGGCAGGGCATCTGGCTTCATCGGAACGGCTATACTTGGAATAAGCTTGCTGCTTTCCATTCTTGTTGCGTTTAGCAAAATCAGTAACTTTGCCGATATACAGCTAATTCAAGCAAAATTCAATTGGATTGACCTCGGCAATAACTTTTTTATAAGAGTTGGAATTGGAATCGATAACATTGCAGCAATAATGCTAATTGTGGTTACTCTGATTAGCTTTTTAGTGCATCTGTTCTCACTTGAATATATGGCTGACGACAAGAAATTTACAAGGTATTATGCGTATTTAGGGCTTTTTTCATTTTCAATGCTCGGAATAGTTTTAGCAAATAATTTTCTATTTATGTTCGTATTCTGGGAGCTTGTTGGAATTAGCTCATATCTTTTAATTGGCTTCTGGTATGAAAAAGACTCCGCTGCAAACGCTGGAAAGAAAGCGTTTTTAGTTAATAGAATAGGCGATTTAGGCTTTCTAATTGGGATAATGATAATGTTTTTTACTTACGGAACTTTTATGTATGATGAAATTTTTTCAGATATTAGTTCCGGAATTTTGCCTTTCGATAGCGGTTCTATGCTTACAGCTGCGGGTATATTAATATTTTGCGGTGCGATAGGCAAATCGGCTCAATTCCCATTACACGTTTGGTTGCCAGATGCTATGGAGGGACCAACTCCGGTGAGCGCCCTTATTCACGCCGCTACAATGGTTGCCGCTGGCGTTTATCTTGTAGCACGCGTTTTCCCAATGCTTACTGCGAATGCACTTTTAACTATTGCGTATTTTGGAGCCATCACCGCCTTTATTGCTGCAACTATTGCTATAACGCAAGTTGATTTTAAAAAAGTGCTTGCGTATTCTACTGTAAGTCAGCTTGGCTATATGGTTATGGGGCTTGGAGTTGGAGCTTTTTCAAGTGGTTTTATGCACCTTGTAACCCACGCCTGGTTCAAAGCTGCTCTGTTTTTAGCGTCTGGCTCAGTAATCCACGCAATGCACCTTTCAATGAGTAAATTAAACGACCACCACAGCGACCCGCAAAACATTAATAATATGGGCGGTTTAAGAAAGAAAATGCCGATTACATACGTTACTTTTTTAATAGCAACAATCGCAATAGCGGGAGTTCCCTTAACTTCCGGTTTTTTAAGTAAAGACGGAATTTTAGCTGGGACCCTTGCTTATGCTAATTTGACTGGGAACTGGCTTATTCCCCTGATGGGCTTTGCCGCAGCGGGTATGACAGCTTTTTATATGTTCCGCTTGACGATTATCGCTTTTCACGGCGAGCCAAAAACAGAAATTGCCTCAAATACGAAAGAAACGAATAAATATATACTTATTCCATTAATCGTTTTAGCTACTCTTTCGATTTGGATTTTTTATTCGCCAAATCCGATTGACGCTTCAAATGGCTGGTTTCACAAGGCAGTTCCGCAACCGCACACATCTGTTTCTGAAACTTATCAGTGGGATTTTTTAATACACAACGAAACGACTATTGAAGCAGGAACTTCGACTCATACTTCACAGCACTATGGAACTGCATTTGAAGAAGAAATTCATAGCCAGCATTATATTGCTATGGCACTTTCATTGCTCATTGCTGGGCTTGGAATTTTCTTTGCTTTCTGTGTTTATCAATTTAAAATACTTAACGCAGACAACCTTGCTAATCAATTCCGCAAGCTATACAAAGGTTCTTACAGTAAATGGTATTTTGATGAAATTTATCAGGCTACGTTTATAAATGGTTCAGTTGGATTAGCAAAAGTATTAGCATTTTTTGATAATAAAATAATTGACGGAATAGTTAATCTATCTTCTTTGATTACAAGAGGTTTCAGCTATTTCATAGGTCATTTTGATAATATAGTAATAGACGGCTTTGTTAATTTAATTGCAAATATAACGGGCTTTTTCGGAGCTGCTGTAAGGAAAGTCCAAACAGGCAGCGTGCAAACTTATATCGTGTTAGCAATTATCGGTATGTTCCTTTTGTTTTACGTGATAATTTAGGAAAATAAGAGATGGAAATCCCCCTTGTCCCCCGCTGGCGGGGGTAGGGGGTGGATCTTGGAAATCGAGGGTCATTCTGAGCGCAGCGAAGAATCCATAGGGATATCGTTATTTGAAAGATTTCTGGACTCTTCACTTTGTTCAGAATGACGGCGCTGTCCCGCGCTGGCGTGGGTAGGGGGTGGAAAAAGCACTTAATGAAGGAAAATATATTCCGTAGGAATTATGTTATTGTAGCAAAAGGAAAACCTTGATCGTGTTTATCCCGTAGGGATTAAATTATTAACTGTGTTTTTCTCTCCTTCCAAAATTGAATTTTGGAAGGAAATTATCTTCCCAAGTTCAAATGGGAAGCAGAGGAATGACGGCACTGTCCCGCGCTGGCGGTGGTAGGGTTTGGATCTTTACATTGTCATTCTGAACGTAGTGAAGAATCCAGAGAAATACAGTTCCTAAAAGGAGAAGAAAAGCTATTTCCCTTTTCGAAAGGGTGGAGATAAAAAATCCCCCCTTTGAAAAAGGGGGGTAGGGGGGATTTTAATAAAAAAACAGAAAAAATGAAATTAAATAATAAATTACTGGGAGGATAAATGGGAGGCTCAATTTCAACTACTTTTGGCTCCTCCATTTTGACATGGATTACATTTTTACCTATTTTAGGAATGATAATCCTACTTTTAATTCCATCTGGAAAAGATGAAAAAAGCAAAGCTGCTGCAAAAAATCTGTTCAGATGGACAACAGTAACCGTTACCTTTATTCAACTGATTTTAGCAGTAATTATCTTTATGAATTTCGATGGCGGTTTAAGTGGAGTTAATAAAATAGAAGGATTCCAATTCATTGAAAAATTTACTTGGATAAAAGCAGTTTTACCCGCTGTTGGCAATGTTCATATAGAATATTTTGTTGGTATTGACGGAATAAGCGTTACTATGGTGCTTCTTACTGCGCTGGTTTGCTTTGTTGCCACTTTGCCGTCTTTCACTATAACAAAGGCAGTAAAAGGTTATTTTGCAATGTTTTTGCTTCTCGATACTGGAATGATGGGAGTTTTCGTAGCTTTAGATTTCTTCCTTTTCTATGTATTTTGGGAATTGATGCTATTGCCAATGTATTTTCTAATTGGTATTTGGGGCGGACCGCGTAAAGAATATGCTGCAATTAAGTTCTTTATTTACACGCTCTTCGGTAGTGTTTTTATGCTGCTGGTAATGATTGCGCTCTATTTCAGCTTTGGCTCTTTCAATATGCTTGATATGATGGACCCAAGCAAACTTGACCCAAATTCAATTCTTGGAGGCTTCGATACTACTTGGCGACTCATTGCTTTCGCTGCTCTTTTTGTGGGATTTGCAATTAAAATTCCCACGGTGCCCTTTCACACTTGGCTTCCCGATGCTCACGTAGAAGCACCGACTCCAATAAGCGTAATACTTGCAGGAGTGCTTTTAAAAATGGGCACCTATGGATTGCTGCGTATTTCATGGCCTATGTTCCCCGATGGAGTTGCTTATTTTCAAAACATAATTGCTTTTATCGGAATGCTTTCTATTATATATGGAGCGCTTTGTGCTTTGGGGCAATTCAGAGTAGGACAAAGAGATTTCAAAAAGTTGATTGCATACTCAAGCGTTAGCCACATGGGTTACGTAGTGCTGGGTATGGCTTCGATGAGACCGGAAGGAATGACTGGAGCAATTTTCCAAATGTTCAATCACGGAACAATCACAGCTATGCTATTTATGATAGTTGGTGTTATTTATGACCGCTCGCACCGCAGAGGACTTGACGATTTTGGTGGCTTAGCCAATAAAATGCCTGTTTTTACTGGAATTATGTCAATCGCATTTTTTGCCGCGATTGGATTGCCCGGCTTAAGCGGATTTATTAGTGAGGTCCTTGTGTTCCTTGGTTCATTCAAAACATATCCCGTTTATACTATGATTTCCGGCTTAGGTCTAATTTTTGGAGCTGGATATATGCTTTGGGCTTTGCAAAAAGTATTTTTCGGGAAACTGCCAGAAAAATGGTCTGGACCTTGGGATCCTACTGGACAAAAATACAAACACGATGATATTAATGGACTTGAACTTGCGGCACTCATTCCGCTTGCAGTTGTGATTATTTTCTTGGGAATTTACCCAAATCCAGTAATTGGGCTGATGACAAGCTCTGTTAATCATTTAATTGAATTTGTTAACGCAAGTGCCACATTAAATACTGGCTTGTTTTAAATGAAATTTTTTTTAATAAAAGACAAGAGAACTTGAAATGTTCGAACAAGATATTATAAATAAGTTTGTAACTAATGTAGGGGAAAGCATTCAATTAATGCAGCCGGAAGTGGCTTTGCTAATTACCTTTGTGCTTGCTCTTGTGTTCGATTTAATTTTTAAAAAGACAAGGAGCATTGCGGGCTATGTTGCAATCCTTGGCTTCATTGTTACGGGATTTTTGCTTTGCACTGCCGATTCAGCAAACGCCGGAGGCTTTGCCCAAATGGTGGCAATCGACCCTTTTAGCAATTTTTTCAAGCTAATAATTTTACTTGCAAGCTTAATTGTTGTTGTTATGTCGCTCTTTTCAAAAGAGCTATACACGGAAAGCCGAACACTGGGAGAGTATTATAGTTTAATTGCCGGAATGACACTTGCCATGTTTTTGCTTAGTTCTTCCAACAATTTGATTATGATGTATCTTTCCATTGAGATGATGAGTTTAAGCTCTTACGTTTTAGCAGGTTATACAAAGGAAATCAAACGCGCAAGCGAGGCATCGCTGAAATATGTGATTTACGGTGCTATTTCTTCTGGAATTATGATTTATGGCATCTCATTAATTTTCGGGCTAACTGGAACGCTTAACCTTTATGAAATCAATAGCTTTCTTGCTAACGCAGATATAAATTTGTGGGCTTTGTTAGTTCCTACTTTAATGATAATTGCCGGTATTGGTTATAAAATTTCTATTGTGCCTTTCCACTTTTGGACGCCAGACGTTTACGAGGGTGCCCCTGTTACTATTACTGCCTTGCTTTCCGTTGCTTCAAAAGCAGCTGGTTTCGCAATGCTTATTAGATTTATAAAGGTAGGCTTTGTGGATAGTATGTTTGGAGGAGATTTTTGGGCTGTTTTGCATTTAGATTGGCAACATATCATTGCACTGCTCTCAGTTTTGACGATGACACTTGGAAATCTTGTTGCGCTATGGCAAACTAATGTTAAGCGATTACTTGCTTATTCGAGCATTGCTCACGCTGGCTATATGCTTATGGGGCTTACGGTTATGAATGATGCCGGGGTTGCCGCAGTTCTCATTTATTTCTTTGTTTATCTTTTTATGAATCTTGGGGCTTTCTTCTTTGTCCTGCTTATTGCGAATAAAACGGGCAGCGAGGATATTGAGGATTATCAAGGTTTGGGATACAAAGCTCCTGCAATTAGTGTATGTATGGTGATTTTCCTTGTTTCGCTTACCGGATTGCCTCCAACAGCGGGTTTTATCGGAAAGCTATACATATTTACGGCTCTATTGCAAAATCCAGATTTTATTTGGCTTGCGGTAGTTGGGGTGATTAACAGCGTTATTTCACTTGCTTTCTATGTAAAAGTATTTAGAAATATGTATTTAAGGAAAGTTGACGAAGCAAAAGAAACATTTAAGTTTTCCATTCCGAGCATAGTTCTTATGTTTGCTCTTGCGATTCCAACCTTACTATTTGGTATATATTTTAGTCCAATAGTAAATTGGGCAGAGCAATCAGTAGGAATATTTTTAAGATAAATTTGTGCTGTATTTTCCCTCTCCTTCCCAAGCTCAAATGGGAAGGAGAGGAGAAGCGTAGGGAAAGTGTGGCAGCGTCATTCTGAACGTAGTGAAGAATCCAGAGATGGAAATCCCCCCGACCCCCTTTTTCAAAGGGGGAGATAGAGTGGCAGCGTCATTCTGAACGTAGTGAAGAATCCAGAGATGGAAATC
>JAAYJM010000186.1 GCA_012522895.1 Ignavibacteria bacterium | reverse complement strand
ATTTATTAAAATAAATCAACTAAAAGTATCTTTACCCTACTTGAAATATAAAAGTAGAGCGGCCGTTTGCCTGTTTAAAAATTTTCAAACGTTTGCATATCTATATAATAAACAAGTATATTGCGCTTGTTTTTTTGGCTCATTTAGACAAAACAATTTAAAATTTCACCTTATTGCTTTGGATTGTGGGAAGTGCCGTCTGCTGCCCATAAAAGTTTTTCTCTTAGCAAATCGAAATAAGAGCTGTTGAGCGGCTTTATAAGTTTGCAAAGCTCTTTTGAGCGCTTGATTACAACTTGCTCTCCGCTTTTGAGCAATCTTTCTGTTTGTCCATCTGCTACAAAATTAACAACGTTAGAACCGGAACTTGCCTTTATTGCTAATTCGGTCGTGTCGGGTATAACAAGGGGACGAAAAGTAAGGGAATGCGGACTGATTGGCGTTAAGCAGATTACCTGTGTCGAGGGCGCAATGATTGGACCTCCGCAGGAAAGCGAATATGCGGTTGAGCCAGTAGGGGTGGTAATAATTAGTCCATCAGCTCTATAAATTCCGATGCAATGCTGATTCGAGAAAGCTTCGATAGTAATCATACGAGAAGAATTCTTTTTTTCGATTACAAAATCGTTTAAAGCGTAAATTGTTTCGCCGTTGATTTCTGTTTCTAAAATTGCTCGGTCTACAATTCTGTAATTCCCTGAAATTAAATCGTTTAGCGATTCATCAATCTCGCAAGTGGAATATTCAGCAAGAAATCCAAGTTTGCCAACGTTAAAGCCCATAATAGGAATATCGGCATTTACGAGGATACGTGAAACAGTTAGCATTGTTCCATCGCCACCAAAAGAAATTACGACATCTATAAATTTCTCAAAGTTAGAAATTGGACAAGCAATAGTTTGCGATGCCAGCTCATCTGGAAAGCTATCAATCAGCTCTTGACTTGCATAGCAAACTGCGTTTAAAGCAATGATTTTGCGAGCAGCATACTCAGCCCATTTCCTTGCTTCCGGCTTCGAAGGATTTTCGTATAATGCAATCTTTTTCATCTAACTTTCTTTTTATAATAAAAAATAAAAAGTTTATATTGCAAGTATGAAAATAACAAAAATAAAAAAATATTTGAGATTACAAACTTTTTGCAATCTTTTTCTTTTAAGTTTGCTATTGTTTTCCTGTTCGTCAAAAAAATCTCCCGAGTTAATGGGAGTGGAGGAATATTATAGAATTGCACGCGATTGCTTTGAAAAAGATGATTTGCTTGAAGCTCAGCGCTATTTCGATCTTATTCGTTTGCAATATCCAGCAAGTTCTTATGCCGACAATGCTCAATTTCATATTGCAGAAATAAACTTCAAGCGCAAGGAATATATTTTATCTGCATTTAACTACACTTTGCTAAGAAAAAATTATCCATCAAGTCCCTTCATTAAAGAAGCTTTATTTAAAACTGGCTTATGCTATTATGAGCTCTCACCCAATTACGATAGAGACCAAGAATATACATTGAAAGCAATTCAAACTTTTGCAGAATATCAAACTTTTTATTCTGGCGATTCGCTCTCCGTTTTGGCAAGCCAAAGGATTCAGGAATTGCGTGATAAACTTGCTGAAAGAGAATATGCAACCGCAGAACTATATAGAAAGCTGAACAGTCCGCTTGCGGCTTCAATTTATTATGACGTTGTTATTAACGAGTATCCTGACGCTAAATTTTTGGAAGAAGCGATCCTTGGAAATGTTGAAGTGCAGATTGAAATGAAAAAGACCTTGCAAGTTCTTTATCTTATTGAGCTTTATCGAAGAAGCTTCCCAAAAGGAAAATATTTGAACTATTTTGATAATATTGCGAAAGAGTATGAAAAATGAGATTATTTTTAGCCATTATTATTGCTGCTTTTTCAATTTCATCACTCGCATTTAGCTCAGAGTTTGACAGGCTTTTCCTTGGTCCGAGCTTGGGAGTGAAAGCTGGTTTAAATGGAGCGCCATCTCTTGAAGGAAGAAAAAATGGAATGGCTTTTTGCGGAATACCGGAAATTGGTATGAATGCTCTTTACTGGTTAAGTGATAGCTCCGATCTCGCTATAAACTTCGATATATCTTATTCCTCCTACGCTTTTGAGCAAAAAAGTTGGGCGGGTAATTTGAGCTTTCCGCAAAGGTATAGCTATTTGAAATTGGGAGCAGATTTTTATTTTTCTCAATTTTTAGCTGGTTTTGGGGTTGGCTTCCCTTTAAATGGAGACATAGAAGGAAATAAAATTGATAAAAGCATACTTAATACAATAGCTGAAATACGGCTTGCAGGCTGGTTCCCTGTAATGTCTGACGAGACTGGCACATTGAATATCTTTGTTCAGGCTTCCTATATGCTTAACGGGATTTTCGATGATTATCCTAAAAATGACCCTTTGTTAAATCAACTGCCTCCAAGTCCTCCCTACTCCGTTACCGAAAAATACAATCCCAGAGCGGTTTCGCTTTCCATTGGTTTTAACTATCTTTTTGGATTGAGTTTTTAAGATAATAAATGCAAAATATTAAGTATAGTAATTTTTTAAATAAAAAGGTTCTATATGAATGAATATAATTTAAACGACCGTATAAATTTAGAAGAAGCTCAGAGTATTTCTGAAAAAATACAATTTGATAAAATACAGCTAAAAATATTTGACTCCATTCCAAATATTTTACTTTTACTCAATAGCACCAGACAAGTTGTCTATGCTAATGATTTATTGGCTAAAATGCTTGAAGTTGAAAGCGTAGATGAATTTATAGGCAAGCGTCCGGGCGAGATCCTGAACTGCAATCGCGCATTTCTAACTGATAATGGCTGCGGGACTTCAACCTTTTGCGCGACTTGCGGAGCTTTGAAATCAATTCTTTCCAGTATCCATGGCTTTGAAGACGTTCAAGAGTGCCGCATAATTCAAGAAGGCACCGGCAATGCTTTCGATTTGAGAGTGCGGACAAGTCCAATCACTGTTAACGATGAAGAAACTGTTATCTTTTCAGTTGAAGACATAGGAAATGAAAAAAGGCGACAGGTTTTTGAAAGGGTTTTCTTCCACGATATTATGAACACTGCATTTGGCTTGACCTGTCTTGCAGAACTTTTAGAGATTTCACTTCCAAACGACTATGACGAATTTAAGCAATATGCAAGGCAGATTTCTGAAAGGTTAACGAATGAAATAAAAAGTCAAAGACAATTAATGATGGCAGAAAGCGGGCACTTAGAACTTAGCAAAGAGCCGATTAACACTATTGCTATTATGAAAGAAATTAAAGATATTTACTCTAAATATGACATAGCGAAAGACAAAGAAATCCTAATCGATGAAAATTCAGTTGATTTTAATTTTGAGGCAGACAAGGGCATATTAGGGAGAGTCATTGCCAATATGCTAAAAAACGCTATTGAAGCGACTAAAGCTAATCAAACGATAAGCTTAGGCTGCGAGAAAAACGCCGATTTCATTAGATTTTGGGTAAAAAACCCGACTGTTATGGCAGAAGATGTTCAAAAGCAGATTTTTCAACGTTCTTTTTCCACTAAAGGAAAAGGGCGCGGAATTGGAACGTATAGCATCAAGCTATTAACTGAAAAATATTTAAAAGGCAATGTAGGCTTTAGCTCTGCAGCTGGCGAAGGCACAACATTCTTTGCAGAAATTAATTCGTTAGGGATAGCGACATAGAAATATCTGCCACAGCTTCAAGGTGTGGCAGATCTTTTTTCTGTCTTCTCCTTCCCAAGTTCAAATGGGAAGGAGTCGATAGTGTATTAATGTAGTGAACGCAAATTTGCTTTTCCTACTCAATTATTCAGACAATACTAAATTTAGCATATCACGTTCTTTGGCTAATATGTTGTTTATTAGCTTCGATACAGGTATATTTTTACTTCTTGCTAATTCAAGATAATAATTTCTATTATTATCATTTAGGTAAATTGGCAATTCAATCTTTTCTTCAGGAACAAAGAATTTTCCCTTTTCACCTTCTGAGAAGTCATAATGCTCTTTCATACTATATCTTATTAAACTGTTTTAAATATTCGTTAATTTCTTCTTTATTTGCTTTTCTGGCTGAAATTATTCTTATATATTCAAAATTGGATTTTATTCTATTCGTATGCACAACAACAATTACTGTCGAAAATGGTCGTTTAATTGAACCGATTGTTACCCATCTATCTTCAGTTTCGGAATGCTCATTATCAAAAATGGAAATAGCATTTTCATCTGAAAAACAAAAGCAGCATTTTCAAAAGAAATATTATGCTTTTTTTGATTAATCTTGTTCTTTCGCTCGTCCCATTCGAATTTCATAGCTGTTATTTTCCAGTATTTTTCTTCATACAAATATAAGAAATAAATAGAAATTAAAAGCTGTAATTGAATGAATTTGCATTTTGTGCAAATTTTCCAGATCTGCCACAGTTTAAAAGTGTGGCACATCTTTCCTTCCACGTGGAGTCCATCTGGAAAATCAAGTAATCCTAAAATCCTTTTAATCACGGTTCAGACAATATTTCATCTTAATATTACAAAGCTCTTCGTTATTCTATCTGCTTTATTGATGAAAGAGCAATGATACAAGCCATTTGGGAAATCTGCTGTCGAAATTGTGATTTTGCTGTTTCCTATTATTTTGGCTTGCTCAATCCGTTTTACTTCTGTCCCGAGAGAATTAAAAATGGAAATTGAGTTTATATTTTGATTTTCTGGAATGGAAAAAGTTATTTCATTTTGAGCGGGATTTGGGAAGATTTGGAAATCCTTGTTTTCGGAAATTGGAGGATTGTCTTCTACGCTTGTTTCGGTGCAAGAATACTTTAAAAAAGTGCCACCATTGCCAGTCGCCCAACCATTTTCTTCGTCTAAAAAGAATATTTTATACATCAATTGCTCTGCTAATTTTCGATTAAATTCCCAGCTCTCACCTCCATTGCTAGTATTGTATATAGCGCCCATCTGAGTAACAAACCAGCCATCATTATAATTAACAAAATGTATGCTGCTAATATATTCAGAAGATTCAAGCTGCAGAGTCCAAGTATTCCCAGCATCAGTAGTTTTTAGAATTTGCCTGCCTGCTACCCAACCAGTGTTTTCATCTATAAAAAATTGGGTGCTTAATGAAAAATTTGTGCCTAACTGAATCGTTTGCCAATCTTCTCCGCCATTTGTAATTTTCCAAATAACGCCTTTTCTCCCAGTGGCATAACCAAGATTTTCATTAAAAAAATGAATTGCTTCAACTATTGTGTCTCCAAAGTATTTTTTTGTCAACCAAAACGAGCTACCGTCAGTTGTTTTTACAGCACTATATCCACCTGAAAAGCTAAGAATACAAGCCCAACCAATTTGTTCGTTTATAAATGAAATATCCTTTATACCAGTATTATACATTCTGCCTACCATACTCCAGTTTTCTCCAGCATCAGTGGTTTTAAAGAATGTTCCATCTTGACTTGCAATAATGGCTGTGTCCGGACTAAAGAACTGAATATTCGAAAAATGATATTCTTCATCTGGATAGCTTTTATTTTCCCAAGTTTTACCTGTGTTTGTTGTTTTTAGAATTGTCCCTCGTCTTCCGACTGCATATCCGGTATTTTTATCTGTAAAGGCAATATCGTGGATAACACTGCCTACGTTAATTCTTAAATTCACCCAAGTATAACCATGATCAGTAGTCCTTTTAATAGCTCCATTGGCACCAACTCCAATTAAAAATCCATCTTCAAAAATATCAACATTCTGTATTTCGGCATCAAAAGACTTCCCGGCAAATTGCTTGTCCCAATCATAACCACCATCTGTTGTTTTATATAAAAAGCTACGACCAAAAATATAACCAGTATTCTCATCAAAGAATTTCCAATAAAGAATTGGAGCGTTCAAAACAATGCTACTAATTTTTTTCCAGCTAACGCCAGCATCATTCGTTTTATAAAATCCATTTTTATAGTTAAATAAAAACCAAGTGTTTTGATTAATATAGTTAATATAACTACCTGAATAAGAAAAATTTGTATCAAGTAAATCATTTGCAATCCAGTTTATACCACTATCTGTTGTTCTAAATACTTTTTTGCTATCAACAATGGAAAAAGTATTAAAATCGAAAGGCCGAACTATTTTAATAGCATCTGTAGTTTCTGGAAAAGGGACGCTTTCCCATGTATTTCCGCCATCACTTGTTTTTTTAATGAAACTTTCTGAATAGTAAACTATATCATTTAAGCTAAGAAAAAAGAAATAACCTTGCTCTTGCGGCTCAACATTATCAATATTAATAGTATAGTCAAGCCATGAATTTCCTCCATCGCTTGTTTTGAAAAATTTGTTGCTATGGTAGTCCCCAACTTGTAGCAATACAGTATTTTCATCAATAACAATCGGGCTTGAATAAATGAGAACTCCGGTGCTAATCAATTTCCAGTTTATTCCGCTGTCAGTAGATTTTACTATTGTAGCATTTTCTCCAAAAGCATAAACAACATCTTTGCTTGCAAATTTCACATAAT
>JAAYJM010000185.1 GCA_012522895.1 Ignavibacteria bacterium | reverse complement strand
TTACAGCATAGTTCTTTAGCTCATTGAAAGTAATTTCTTTTATTTCTGAATCACTAAATATATTTGAAAGCGCATTTCTAATTTTTTGAATATTTTCACTTTTCATTTTAACCAAAATATCTAAATCTTCGCTTGTTCTTGGCATACCATAAAGGATAACAGCCATACCACCAATAATAATAAAATCTACCTGCTCCTTTTCAAGTTGCTCAATAATTTTCAATATGTTGCTCAGCTCAGACATTTTGGCAGCGTTAAACTTGATAACCTAAACTAAAATTCTTTTGTAAATGCTTCAATCTTTTGACAGTTAAGTCAATATATTCTTGCTCAATCTCAATTCCAATATAAGCCCTATTCCCTATTTCTTGAGCTGCAATTCCAGTAGTCCCGCCTCCACTAAAAGGATCTAATATAATTGATTTTTCTTTTGTAGAAGAAATTATAATTCTTTTCAATAAATCAAGGGGCTTTTGGGTAGGGTGCTTCCCAAAGATTTTTTCAGAGGGCTTGGGACTGTTAATCGCCCAAACAGATCTCATTTGCTTTTTCTCATTTTTAAAAATATCTTCATTGAAACTTCCGCTTTTCATCAATTCATAGTTAAAAACATGCCGCGAGTTCTTATCTTTCCTTGCCCAGATAAGATTTTCGTGGCTGGCTGCAAATACTGTTCTGCTCAAATTTGGAGCAGCATTAGGTTTATACCAAGTTATATCATTTAGAATGTGAAAAGCTTCCTTTTGAAGAATGAAGCCGCAAATATAAATTGAATGATAAGTGCCACTTATCCAAATAGTTCCCTCAGGTTTTAGTATTCTTTTGCATTCGCTAATCCATCTTTGGTGAAAGTTGAAATCGCTATCGAAACCACTGCTTTTGTCCCAATCCCCTTTATTTACTGACACCATTTTCCCAGCATAGCAAGTAACACCATCATTTGAAAGCATATAAGGTGGATCTGCGAAAATCATATCAATACAGTTATCTGGTAATTGAGGCAATAAATCCAAAGAATTAGATTTAAACAAATAAAATTCTTTGTCTTGATAAACTATACTTTCTGCAACATTATTTGTTTTTGAAATGTCTTTTATTATTATGTTTAGCAATTCTTCCATTGACTTCAATTTTATCAAGTAAATAGATTTATATATTTATAATTCAATTAGTTAAGATTGCTGAATATAATTGCATTATTTTTTTTTCAGCAATCTTATCAATAATCAAATAGTATCTACGTAACTTTTACATACCTTCGCAAAAATAAATGCCCTCGGTTTCAAATCTTTTGCAAACTAACTTTTTAACGTAATCTCGAAGCTCGGCAATGCTAACCTTTTCAACGATTTCACTTGCAAAAGCATTGAGTAGAAGCGATTTTGCTTTTTCTTCTGAGATACCGCGCGAAAGCAAATAGAAGAGTTGCTCCTTATCGAGATTTCCACAAGTTGCACCGTGAGAACACTTTACATCATCAGCAAAGATTTCAAGCTGGGGCTTGGTGTTGATTACAGCGTCATTAGAAAGAAGTATGTTTTTGTTTGACTGGTATGCACTTGTTTGCTGCGCGTCTTTGTAAACATAGATTTTCCCGTTAAAAACAGCGTTTGCCTTGTCGTCAATAATTCCTTTATAAAGCTCATTGCTTGTGCAATTTGCTTTTGCGTGCTCAATTAAAGTATGGTTGTCGGCAAAATCAGTTCCTTCAAGATAATACATCCCGTAAAAATTTGATTGGCAAAGCTCATCATCATGATAAGCATTATGAGTATTGCGTTGGAAACTGCCTTTTAAAGAAAAAGTATTGCTTGTATAAATAGAAGCTCGCTTTTGTCTAACCTGTGTAGTATCAATGTAATATGTGTTGCTATTATTATGCTGAACTTTGTAATGCTCAAAGTTTGCAAATCGCTTTAAAAAGATTTCTGTAACTGCATTTTGAAAAACAGGCTTAGTGCCAACTGTATGATAAGTTTCATAAATTTTTAGCTGGCTGCACTCCCCAACAATAATTAAATTTCGCGGCTGGACAATCGGCGCGTTTTCTATTGCGGTATTAATATATAAAATATGGATTGGATTTTCAATTATAACCCCTTCAGCAGCACGGATATAGCAGCCATCAGTTACGAATGCAGTATTGAGGGCAACAAAGGGATCTTTTTCAAAGCTCGCATATCGCGCCAGATGCTTATCAATCGTAGCTGCTTTATAGTTAAGTGCTTCGGTTAAACTCCCAATTTTAATTTTTTCTGCCTCAATATTAATTTTTGAAAACTTTTCAGAAAAACGCCCATTTATTAAAACGACAATATTTGTATTATTTCCATTAATCAAAAAATCACTTATATCACTAACTGCTTGGTAATCAATCTCTTCATCAAGGAAAATAGCAAAATCATTTTTATGTATAAATGAGGTATCTGCGTATTTCCACTCTTCATCAGCTCGGGTAGGGAAACCAAGAGAATTGAAATTTTTAAAAGCGTTTTTCCTAATTTCATTGAATTTTTTTGGATATTTCCCATTCACTTTTTTAGAAAAATCCAAAAAACTTGAATTTATTTTATTCATCAAATCTTTTTTCATTAAAAGTCCTTTACATTTGTGATGCAACTTCTTTTTTTATCCAATCGTAGCCCTTTTCTTCTAATTCCAAAGCTAATTCCTTTGGTCCAGACTTGGCAATTCTTCCTTGGTAAAGAACATGCACAAAATCTGGAACTATATAGTCAAGCAGGCGCTGGTAGTGAGTGATTACCAGAAAGCCATTATCTTTACTTTGCAAGCGGTTAACTCCATTTGCAACGATTTTAAGGGCGTCAATATCAAGTCCCGAATCGGTTTCATCTAAAACTGCAAGGCGAGGCTCGAGCATTGCCATCTGAAAAACTTCGTTGCGCTTTTTCTCACCACCAGAAAATCCTTCATTTACAGAGCGGTGCAGAAAGTCATTTTTTATTTCTACAAGTGCTGCCTTTTCTTTCATCATTTGTAAAAAGTCCATCGCATCAATTGGCTCTAAACCAAGGTGTTTACGCTTTTCATTCAAAGCAGTTTTCATAAAGTTAGCAGTTGTAACTCCTGATATTTCAACAGGATATTGAAAAGCAAGGAAAATCCCTTCTTTCGCCCTGTCTACAGCTGGCATTTCCAACAAATTTTTACCCAAATAACTGACCTTGCCTTCAGTTACTTCAAACTCTGTCCTACCAGAAAGGACAGAAGCAAGCGTGCTTTTGCCAGAGCCATTTGGTCCCATCATAGCGTGAATTTCGCCAGCGTTTATTGTTAAATTTATCCCATTTAATATGGGCTTCTTGTTGATATTTACTTTAAGATTTTCAATTTTTAGTAATTCCATATTTTTTTTTATTTATTGATTATACCTTTTAATTTATACTCTATATCAGATCAACCTTTCAGAAATTTCTTTGGGTCTTACATCTGTTTTTGCACTGAAAAATGTTGTGTTTTCTACTCCGCCTGGAAGCCT
>JAAYJM010000184.1 GCA_012522895.1 Ignavibacteria bacterium | reverse complement strand
CCATGCTTGAACTATACCTAAGAATTGCTCCACATCTTAATGAACCGCTGTATACGAGGCCCGTACGTATAGTGGTGTGAGAGGCGCTCCGGTGGGCTTAACGGCTCACCGGCCGTCTACTCGATTGGCTTTAGTTGTTTATTGGGTAGTGAATCTGGTTTGCTTTTAAAGTTGATTCAATTATTTCCTGCGTTTCGTTATTAAGTCCTAATATCTCAAAGATGATTTTATCAATATTAATTGCGTAACTATCAATTAATGAGTTATGTTTGAATATTTCATCTTCATAGTTATCTTTGCCGAGCTTAATTTTCAAAAAATCATTTTCTTTCAATAGAATAGCATCGAATTCATTCTCTAGTTTAATAACCAACTGCTTAATCTCATTTTTGCTAAAATCAAGCTTTGGAACAATTAATTCTCTAAAAATTTCTGGCTCGTAAAAATTTGTGTCATCATATTTATTTAATAAAAACCATAAAAAGAAAGATGACTTTAAGTAAGAACATAAAAATTTTGTAGAGTAATTATCCTTGTTTTCAATTTGCAATTGGATAATTACTTGCCCTTTTATATTGAATTGTGGCATTGTTCTCTTAGAATAAAATACTCCACCACCAGGTACTAAATAAAGCGATTCAATGGTTTTACTTTCAAATTTCAAATCTTTAGAAAAATGTTTCGGAATAGAATATCTCAAAAAGGCATCTTTTAAACGAGGAGCAAACTCTTCTTCAAAAAAGAAGATATTTCCTTTGCTTTTACCATTGCCATTCTCTTGACCATACTCAATCAATGCTTTTTGTGCATGCACATCAAGTTTTTCTGACAACAATACTTTTGGCTCGTCAATAATTGAAACTAATGGTATAGACTTTTCCATAAATGAACTCAGAATTGGCAAAGACTTCAAACTTGTTTTAACCATAGATGTATGGGATTCTATTACTTTTAAGTTTTTAAGTATTCGCTTTTCTATATCATTAATCGTATTATTCTCAACAGTTCTCTGAATATTGGAGGCATTCAATATAGAAATAGTACAATCATTATATGAGTAGATTACACCATTGTTATCGATGTCAACTAATTTTCCATTTCTAAATATTCTAAACACTAGTAATAATTTTTCACTTAGTAATGGGTAAAAGTTAAAATCGAATTTAATATTTCCTTGTATTCGTTCGATGCTACTAAAAACCAAATCTAAAAAAGGCTCAAAATTTTCAAATTTATCATCTTTAATTTCTAAACCTAGGATTGTATTATGGTCATCAACTCCAAAAAGAATATACCCTCCTGTAGAATTATTTAACGCACAAATAGATTTTAAAAAAACTGCAATATTATCTTCATCAATTTTTGGGATAGTTAAATAATTTTCTTTTGTTAAAATATTATCTATGATATCTTGAATCTTAGGGAATGTAGTAAATATATATTCAGATGGATTTTCAAAGGCTTTTTTAAAGTTACTCCAATCAAGTTTTTCAAGTTTAAAGAATGATTTAGATTTACCAATATCATTAAGATTATGGGCATCAGAAGCTTTAATAAATGCTAAAGGTTTTTCTCTTGAATATTCTTGTGAAGTTTTTAAAGTGTTTTCTAATTGTTTCCTTTGTTTTTCATTTTTGTAACAAACACCAGACAAACTTGAATTTTTAAACGCATGTGCTCTTGTGTTTCCTTTCGGAATTGTATTTAAAATTCCTTTATCTGAATCTGTATGTCCGTCAATGATAATGCAATCATAATTTTTAACTTCTTCATACAAATCAAATATTGACCAATTGGATATTGTGTCAGACTTTTCAAAACCATAAGAATCTTGACTATATCCGCCATTATCTAAAAACTGCTTTATTCTTGTTATTGAAGTATTCGGATTAAATATAACCAGTAAGTGAATACCATTATTAACTTCAAACTCAACAGCTGGTAAAATTAGAATCCCATCAAAATGTGATAAAGTTTTTTTGAGTTCCTTAATTCTTTTTTGAGCTTGTTCAGAATCACTCAGCGTTGTAAGTGTTTCAATTTCAGATTGGATTTTACTCTTTTGTTCGATAATTTTTGAAAAACCTTCAATGCTATTATGGTCACTAATTGCGATAATATCAAGATTCTTTTTTCTTGCAGTTTTAATTATCTCAATATACTCAGAATCAAATTTAGAACCTTCATAACATTTTGATGCTGGAGTATGTATGTGAATATCTGCAGTAAATGTATTTAAATCTTTTTTCATAGTCTAATTCGGTTTCTTACAATTAAAGCCAACGGTTTGGCGCTTGGCGAAGAAGCGGATTTCGAAGCACTAAATTTTCTGCCAGCACTAAACTTGATACGAAGCACAAAGCTTCATTTAAGCACTGAACCCGCTTTTTTGCCAAACGCCTGTT
>JAAYJM010000183.1 GCA_012522895.1 Ignavibacteria bacterium | reverse complement strand
TAATAATACAGTTTTGTTTTCATCAAATTTTTCTTTTTGATGTTCTATAAAAAAGTCCTCATCATTTTTATAAAAAAAAACATTCATTTTAGCTCCTTTAGCCGCAACTTCAACAACATTGCACAATCGAAAAGGTACGAAGATATCTGTATATCCTTTTTTTTTCAATTCAATTAAAATTGCATAAATACTAGTTCTTCCACTCTTGAAAAGAGAGATATTTAGTCTAAACTCAAAATTATTTTGAATTTCATTAATCAACTTTTTTTTTGCAGTTGAAGATTTAATAAAGAAATAATTAATAGCACTAACACAGTTTATATATAAATATCTCCAATTTCTTTTGATTTTCATTTTATTGATTATTTAAAAAAACTGATTTAAAAAAGACGCTGTTTCAAATACTTCAACAAAAATTTTCCAGATTGAGTATATGAAATAGGTTTATACACATCTCTTCTTAATAAGTAGGGAATATAGCTTAAACGCAGTTTTGCCAATTGAATGGGTACTATAGTAGTGTACATCCAATATTGGTACTTAGTTACAGGTACCATTGCTGAAATTCCAATATAACGGGCAACTAATAAATGTCCGCTCAACTGTTCAATTAAACCATGCTGCATCCAAAAACGCGGATTGATTTCTATCAATTTGTATTCGTTACCCTCCGCTTCTTTTACAAATTCCGCTTCAAAAGGACCTTGATAATCCAATATTTTCATTACTTCTAGAACTTGTTTTTCAAATATAGTGTTTAGTTTCATCAGTTTTACCACATCACCATTGCCTCTTTTTGGGGGATGTTGCAGTATTTTTTGTGTCTGATAAAACTGATAAAACTCTTTATCATACCAACCTGAAATTGATATATTATCGCAAGTTTGGGTACTTAATAATTCTTGAATCTCCACATCATTTTTACTCGCTCCTAATTTTTCGGCTGTTTGCAGATAATTTTCCAGTTCAGAACTTGTTTTAATAACCGCCTTTTCTAAGGGTGTTTTTTTGTCACCCATAAAAGAGCTCTTTGGCTTTACAAAAACTGGGAAAATTATATTCCCTAATTGTTCTATTGAATAGGATGTGGGTACAGGCACATTTGAATTTACTTTTATATTTTCAAGAAACTTTGTTTTATCTAAAATTAATTCAGGATTTTGATTCCCAATATGGTAAATGACATTGTGTTCTTTGAGTCGTTCTCGATTTACCCATAAAGTAGTATGAAACATTTCATGAGTCAAAAAAAGATATTTGTTTAGACTTTTATCAAAGGATAGAAGGTAATCCATAAGTTTTTCTCCGTCTGTAATACCATCTAATACAGTTAGTTCTGGGAAAATTTTACCGGCCATATTTCTGCCAGAAGTATTGAATACAATAATTTCACCTGATACTTTTAGTGCTTTCAGGGATTTGTAAATTGAAATGCCGTTTACGTAATCGGCGGCTATAAAGTAAATGTTTTTAGTCATTTAAATCTATTTCAAAGTACTTAAAAAATAATTAATTCTTGCTGCAGCGCTATGCCCCGGAACAAAATCTCCTTCTTCAAAAACCCATTTTTCATTTTCACGCTTATATCTACCAGGTTTCCCATCAACTCGCATCAATTCCTGTGTACTTTGACCAAAAACAGTATGTAATTCGTTTACATAAAAACTTCCATCTGGAGTAGCAAAAACATCTGCATTCATACTTTTGAAACTTCCTTTTTCGGTTATAGAGTATAGCAAATCCACTAATTCATAGGGTGGTCTTTCCCAACCTTTCAATAAAGAACCAGAATGTTTGTGAGTTCCATCATCCATCAATTTTTGATGTCCAAAAAAGGCATCCCCAATACGAACCATACGCCACTCTATTATGTTTTCTAAAAATTCTTGAATGAAAATATAGCCTCTTGATTCCGCAAACGGGCTTGTGCTACTTGATCTCAAACCATGCGTAAAACTTTTGCGAACTATTTTATTAAAATCTGATTTTGTTTTGATAATGTAAACGCCCTTACCAGAAGCTCCCAAATTGGTTTTGATTACAAAAGGTAATGAATGTGTTTCTAAATGCTTTAATGCTTTTTCTTTGTTAAAATAAACATGAGTTTTTACTGTCGGAAAACCGTTAGCGTGAAGCCAATCGTATCCTCTGATTTTATTTTCATATAGCCAAATGGCATTATAGTCAGGAAAAATCGGTATATTCAAAACTTCTGTAATAAGTTTCAATCTACTATCATACACCATTTTCAAGTATTCATTAGTGCCATTGGGCCAAATTAAAACACCATCGTAGTTTTGTTTCTGTATGTCTTCAAGCCATTCATTTGAATGCAAATCAATAACATCAAATGATATTTTTAATTGAATACAAGCTTTAACAAAGTGTTGGTGATATTGATAAGGCTCATAAATAATTCCTAATAAATATTCTGATTGAGGATATCGCTTACTATCTACACCTTTTACTGGATTGGCTAAAATACGCTTACGAATATCGCGTTTTGTTAAATCAACGTAGTTTCGGATAAGTCTATTCAATTTTACTTTTAAAGTGTTTGTTTTCATTTTAAATCGAGTTTATTAAGTTTTTGAGCTTCTATTAAAAGATAAGCTAAATTGGTCACTACATTTTTTTGTGCATAATGGCTGAAACAATATTCTGTATTTATTTCAGGAAAATATAACTTCAAAAAACCTAATGCAGTTTGTTCTGTTGTACTAAGTTTTAAGTCACCTGCTTTTTTTATTGTTTTTTCAAGTCTTCTATTTTTCATACGCAATGGTATATGTTTCAACAGAATTTCTTTTGTTTTAAATTTAACGGGAACTTTTAAAAAAGAATAGCCATAATTACTTTCAACTTCAGCTAAATCTGGTTTAAGTTTACGAATAAAATCCATTTGAAACTCTGAACCACTTCCTAATTTTTCATAGGATAGGTATGCCGAAACTAATAGATGAGCATCCAAATAAGGAGCGATATAACGAGTTATTTTATTGTGTGCAGAAACTATGCTTGCCTCGCAATCGGCTTGACGAATTTCGCTGTAATATCGTTGAATATTCCAGCGACTCCATTTACCTTGGACAGAAACTCGTTCTAATATTTTTGATTCAACTCTTTCCAATAATTGCTTCTTTAGAACTTCCGAAAAAACATAATTCATGCTATAGTAAGATTCTAAACAAGTAAACCATTCTTGAAAAGAATATTCTCGGTTGGGAAGATTGTAATAATTCCTAAAAACCTCGCCTCCCTTACCGTTAACACCTATGGCTTTTCCATGCAAATGAAAATTATTGTATCCAAAAGTCCCTGTTTCTGAAAATGCGCCCGAATTATTTGCAGTTCTACCGTCATAATAGTATATTAAATCAATTAATAATTTTTCAGCCTCTTCTGTATTGAGTTGAGAAGGCTGACGAGTTTCTTTAACACTCAATTCTTCTGAAGCTATTTTGCAAAGAGCTTTTGCAATTTCCATTTCTTTATTGTGTACACCCGATGTGTGATGAGTAAATAAGTATTTATTTGAATAAGGCAAAAGCAGACCTAAAAGCATTCTGGAGTCAAAGCCTCCTGATAAACCTAAACTAATTGAACTTCCATTTGCTAATTGGAAAATTTTTTTGAAATATTTTTGAGACTTTTCGATCTGAAAAGAAAGTTCCTTTTTTCCTTTCTTGTAAATAGGTGTTTTAGTTTTTATTTTAACTAAAAATGAATTTCCTATTGATTGATAGGTACAGTCTTCTATGTCTTGAACTAAAGTATCGGGTGCGCAAATGTAGCCTTGGGCTATTTTTTCAAAAACGGCTATTTTTTTTAATTTTAATGGAGACAATGACGAAAACCACAAACCTAAAAATGAAGTAGAAATTTTCGTTTGAGAAGAATTGGAGAAAATGCGAATGGCTCCTAAAGCATCATTAAGAATATGATGCTTTTGATTATGATATATCAACAAAGCATAATGACCAAACATTTGATTATTATCATGACGGTTTTTAATGAAGTCTTTTAAAAAGAATTCAATACTTTGTTTAAACGAAAACTCTTTATAGAAAAATGTTCCTACAACGTAAATCCAGTGACCTGATTCTTCAAAGAAATAACCTTTTTCTCTTACATCTTGGCTGTCTTCTAAATAACATATTGAATTAGAGGATTTGACTATTTTTATATCCTTCGTTTTCCAAGTATGATATAAAAGAGGAAGGTCAATACTTTCTGTTTTTGAAGTAACTAAAAATGCACTCATAATTATATTGTATTATATTGCTGTTAAATTAATTTTTCTTTTTTTGTCCCAATTAAATAAGCAATCATTAGAAACATGCCAGTAAAACTAGTTGACATAAAACCCATAGAAAACAAGGTTGTTACAAACCAGATAAGCATTATAGTTAGAAGTACTAATTGTTTGTTTCTGTCCCAATACGGATTAAAACAGCTTTTAAATCCGTAATAAAAAAGGACTAGATAAATTAATATCCCAATGATTCCGTTATTAGCCAACAACTCTAACCAATCATTATGCGCAACATTTCCAGTTCCGCTTAATTTTTGCGAGCCCATAAAACCATAACCAAAGATATATTGAAAAATAGTATCGCTATTTAGCCATTCTGTAAATATGTTTGTAAAAATGTCTTTACGACCACTCCAGTTACCAGCTTCAGCTTGTTGGAAACGAGTTTGCAAGAAAACATTTTGTGAATATGTTTTAACTGTAAAAACTCTAAGAGCAATAAAACCGACAAAAACTAAAGCATATGCTTTGAATTTATTTTTCTTAGGGATGGTTCTTATTTGATAATAAGCATACATAACCAAACCTAAAACACCTACGGCAAGGGCACCGCGTTTGGCACCCATGATGATAAAATAACTGATGACTGCAATTGACAGATAAGCATACAGACGTTTTTTTATTAAAAAAACAAAAGGTATCAAACCCACAAAAAGATAAGCTGAATTATTTACAACTGAACCACTTATGCTCGTAGTAAGCATCTCAACTTTCTCAATATTAAACTGTAGAATCGAAACTGGTAGCATAATTATAAAGAATATCAAGAAATGCTTCACTTTTAAGTGTCCTTTTAGAGCAAAATAGTAAAATGGATAGAAGGGAAGTAAAGTTAAAAGAATTGCTTTTAAATAATCGATATGTCTTTTGTTACTTAAAAATTCGCCAGTAAAAAAGAAACTAAGCAGGTTAATCAAAACAAGAGCTGTCCAAGCTTTCACCAAGGGTGTAATTTTGCGGAGTAGTAAAATTTTCACAAAATAAACACCCGATATACCCAAAATCAGCAATAAAGTTAATTGGGTGAATGAGGTACCTGATTCAAACAGCGCACCTTGGGAATAATATAGTATGATTAAACCCAAAAGCAGGTTTCGTGTAAAAGGTGCAATTTTCATAAGTTGTTTCACTATAATTCTATATAATGATATGTGTATGGATTATCATTTTTCTAAGCTTTAATATCATCTTTCAAGTAATTGGATAATATTTTTTGTGATGTTTCGCTATGAGATTCGCAACGCATTAAGTTTAAGTATAAAGCAACACCTTTTTTATTGATGAAAGTTAATCCGGTTTTTCTAAGAAAATATTTTGTGTAACGATTCATCAAAAAGGCGAAAGGTGACCAATAGTTCAAATATGTTTTTCCTTTTTTATCTAAAAATTGATTCCAAGAATTATTCAACTCAGTTGGATTTATTATAACTTTATTTATTTCGTCAATTTCTTCTAATACTTTTTGTTTTTTTAATTGTGTCTAATAAAGATAAATTATTTGTTTCTTTACTTAAACAAATAGGATGCAGTTTTGTATCTATTTTTTTTTGGAACACTTTAATTTCTACTATTAAGCCTATATACCATTTATCTTTTTGAATATAAGATAATGGAAAAAGAAAATTACCCAAACTATAATATATAGGCACTCCATTATAAACGTAAGCACCCGAGTAACTACCTCTTGATTATTCCGGAGCATATGCACCCACGGATTTGATCTGATTATTCATTCCTACAACTACGGGTTCTCTAGTAAATTGTTAGCGTATTATTAGAGTGCCTATG
>JAAYJM010000182.1 GCA_012522895.1 Ignavibacteria bacterium | reverse complement strand
GTTTTTTCAATTAGAACTTGAATAACCTCGCTTGGTTTTGTCGGGATTTTGCCTAAAATCACCTCGCCAGTAGAGCCGTCTATTGAAATAAAATCGCCTTCTTTAACCACAAGGTCTTTACCATTAATGGTAACCGTTCTGTTCTTATAATCAATGTTGAGTTCACCGCAGCCGGCAACGCAAACTTTACCCATCTGGCGAGCCACAAGAGCTGCGTGGGAAGTCATTCCGCCGCGAGCAGTTAAAATACCCTCGGAAACGTGCATTCCGCCAATATCTTCTGGCGATGTTTCTATTCTTGTAAGAATGACTGGCTCACCTTTTTTATGGTATTCAATGGCGTCTTCTGCGTTGAATACTACTTTGCCGGAAGCAGCGCCAGGCCCAGCATTCAAGCCTTTTGCCAATAATTGATTATTCTTCAATGCTTTATTCTTTTCATTGACGTCAAAAATTGGACGCAAAAGCTGATTCAATTGATCTGGCTCAACTCTAAGAAGGGCTTCTTTGGGAGTAATAAGTTTTTCGTTCACCATATCGACTGCAATTTTCATGGAGGCAAAAGCAGTCCGCTTCCCAACGCGGCATTGAAGCATATATAATTTTTCATCTTGAATAGTAAATTCAACATCGAGCATATCGCGATAGTGCTTTTCTAAGATTTCGCGTATTCTTAATAATTCATTGTATGCTTTTTTATCTTTTTCTTCAAGTTGTGAAATTGGCAAAGGAGTTCTAATTCCAGCAACAACGTCCTCGCCTTGTGCGTTCATAAGAAATTCGCCATAGAAGTAATTTTCACCAGTTGCGGCATCGCGAGTAAATGCTACGCCGGTTCCAGATGTTTCGCCAAGATTTCCATAAACCATTGATTGAATATTAACGGCAGTTCCCCATTCATCGGGAATATTGTTTAATTTTCTATAAATTATTGCACGTCCAGTGTTCCAAGACTCAAAAACTGCTCCAATAGCGCCCCAAAGCTGCTCTTCTGGATCTTCTGGAAAATCAACGCCAAGACGGTCTTTAATTGCTTTTTTATAATTAGCCACAAGCTCTTTTAGGTCCTCAACCGTTAAATCTACGTCAGACTCCACGCCACGTTGTTTTTTCTTTGCTTCTAAAATTTCTTCAAAAGGATCAATATCGTCTTTGCCTTCGGGCTTCAATCCAAGAACAACATCGCCATACATAGAAATAAAGCGGCGATATGAATCGTAAGCAAAGCGTGGATTATTAGATTTTTCAATTAAGCCTTGCACTGTTTTTTCATTCAAGCCAAGATTTAGAACTGTGTCCATCATTCCGGGCATTGATGCTCTGGCGCCAGAACGAACAGAAACGAGCAAAGGATTGCTTGGGTCTCCGAACTTTGCATCCATATCTTTTTCTATCCTTGCCAAAGCGTCTTTTACTTCTTGTTTTAAGGTTTTTGGGTATGTCTTATTGTTTTGATAATAGTATGTGCAAACATCGGTAGTGATGGTAAAACCAGCTGGAACAGGCAAGCCCATGCTTACCATTTCAGCAAGATTTGCTCCTTTTCCGCCGAGCAAAGATTTCATATCTGCCTTGCCATCTGCTTTTCCTCCACCAAAATAGTATACATTTTTGCCCTTGCTATTCATTTGAACGTCTTTTTTTTCTGCCATTGTTTTTCTCCAAAAATTTAGTGAATAAATTTATAATTAAATCATTATTTCTTAACGTAATAAATCAATTTTACAAAATTAACTATATATTTGAAATTTTTCAAAAAATATTGAAAAATCATGTAAAAGAATGTTGTTAAACTATGAAC
>JAAYJM010000014.1 GCA_012522895.1 Ignavibacteria bacterium | reverse complement strand
TTATTTTGAGCAATGGAAAAAAGGGCTTCGTAAGGCTCAATTTCCTTATCTTCAGCAATTCTCATAAAGATAATTCTGTCGATGATTTTTTGAACGGCAAGGTTTAGATTGTAAATATCCAGTTCATTATTTCGCAATGCGATATTTTTAGCAAGTTCGTTTCGCCAGCCTTCAATTAATTTCAGCAATTCCTTATCCACTTCGCTTGTTCCTTTTTTTCCTTTGTTGGAGGAAATAAATTTATCGAAGCTGCCTTTCAGCACCATTTCTTTTGAAAATGTGTCCCAAAGGAAATCGAACTCCTTAATATATTCGTTGAAAGTAATGTATTTAATTCTCGCAACCGAGGCTTTGTCTTGCGGCGCTGGTTTGATTGTGCAGTCGTAAATCGAAAATTCTTCAAAGTCGGTGATAATGGAAATGGGCATTTTCGCACTCCAGCCGTATCGCCGCAGCTGATAAGCAGGTTCAATGCTTTCTTTAATATGCACGCTTGGTTTTTTAGCTTCAACGAAAAATTTCCGCTGTCCATAAATCGTAAAGCAATAATCTGGCGCCTTTGTTTTCCCTGCAACTTTCACTTTATCTTCGTGAATCACCTCGCGGTAGCTTTCTGCAAGCCCTTGCTTATTGTTGATGTCCCAGCCGAGTGCTTCAAAGAAAGGGTTAATATAATCGTTGCGGGTTTGCGTTTCGTTGTAGCTGCCTTTTTTGTAATCTTCAATGTGAAAATCAAAACGCTCTATAATTTTCGATATTCTGTCTTTTGCTTCTTCTTTTGTAATCATTTTTTTAGACTTTTATTTTGAATATTGCAAGTTAATAAAAAAATCAATTCTCTTTATCTAAAAAAAGTTCTTCGTTTTTTAAATGAAGAATGTTAAAAGAAATTTTAATTAAATAATTTTGATATTAAAAATATATTGATTAATTTTGCTGTTCTAAAATATGTGAATTTTTAGTATAATAGGGTTAAATGGCTCATCACAAATCAGCATTAAAAAGAATAAGAAAGAGCAGAAGGCAAAAGCTCTACAACAGGCAATTCAAAAGAGCAATAAAATACGCAAGCCGTGAGGTTCGCGAAGCAAAAACTTTCGAGGAAGCCTCGGAAAAATTGAGAAAAGCAAGCAAAGTTTATGACAAAGCAGCAATAAAAAAAGTAATTCATAAAAATAATGCGGCAAATCATAAATCAGCACTAGCAAAATATGTAAATTCATTAAAGGTGCAAGTCCAAGCATAAAATGCCGCTAATCCGCTCTATATCTGGACTTCGTGCAACATTAGGAGATTCATTGACCGCAAGCGTTATTGTAGAAAACATAAACGCACTTATGAAAATAATCCCCCAAGGCACTGTTGTCATTGCAAGAGACGGAAGACCATCAGGCAAATGGATAGAAAAAATTGTAGCAGGCACATTGCAAAGCGCCGGCTTTACAGTGATTTCTTTAGGAATTGCACCCACTCCAACCGTCCAACTCCTTACAGAATCATCGAAATCAGTTTGCGGAATCGCAATCACTGCTTCGCATAATCCAGAAATTTGGAACGGGCTGAAATTCATTAATTCAAGCGGGGTTTTCTTTAATCAAGAAGAGAATCAAGCCTTGAGCGATGCTTTGGAAAATCCGAGCAAGGAACTCCCTCGAATTATAAATCCACCCGATATAATGCCAATAGTAAATTGCGTGGATATTCACTGCTCAAAGGTTTTGGAACTGCCAATTTTTAAGAATAAATACTTTTTTGAAAAGTGCGGCAAAAGAAAACTGAAAGTAGTAGTCGATGCGGTGAATTGCTCTGGCTCTGAATTTATTCCCGCTTTATTGGAAAGATTGAAATGCGAGGTGGTTCGTCTTTATTGCGATGGAACGGGAATTTTTCCGCATATCCCAGAGCCATTGCCAGAAAATTTGACAAGTCTTTCTGAAGCTGTGCGGCGATTCGATGCAGACCTTGGAATTGCCGTCGACCCTGATGCAGATCGTCTTGTCCTTGTCGATGAAAATGGAGACACAGTAAGCGAAGAAATGACGATTGCCCTTGCAAGCGATGCTGTGCTTCAATCGAAAGCATTCGATAGCGACAGCAAAAGCATTGTAATCAACTATTCCACTACTCGCCTCGTTGAAGATATTGCAAAAACGCATAATGCGAAAACATATCGCTCTCCCGTTGGAGAAATTAACGTGGTTAGCAAAATGAAGGAGCTTGGGGCAATTATTGGTGGTGAGGGGAGCGGCGGCGTCATTCTTCCAGCCTGCCACTATGGACGCGATTCGCTTGTCGCAACTGCACTTGTGATTTATTTGCTTATTCAAAAAAAACGCAATATCAGTGAAATCGTTAAGGACTATCCAAAATACTTTATGACAAAAAAGAAAATTGATTTTGCTGGCGATTTTGAAAAGTATAAAGAAGAAATTACGCAAGCAAGTCCAAATGCAACTATTTCTTATGAAGACGGCGTTCATTTAAATTTTTCTGATTATATGGTTCACATTCGCAAATCTAACACTGAGCCAATTCTTCGCATTATCACCGAGGCGCCAAGCGATGCCTTTGCAAAAGAACTATCGAGCAAGTATTCAGATTTTTTTTCATAAATCAAAATTATCTATTATTCTCAATCGCGCCCAATAAAAATTCCCTTTGCAGCTCTTTACTTTCCTATCTTTAAAGCAATTTTTAAAAGAAATTTGTAATTTTGCAGAATGTTTTTTATAAAAATTTTCATTTATGCAAGAAAAAAAAGGTATATACATAGAAACTTATGGCTGTCAGATGAATTTGAACGACAGCGAAATAGTGAGTTCAATCGTCCAAGAAGCTGGCTTTCTTATTGAGAAGAAAATCGAAAAAGCTGATATGATTTTCATCAATACCTGCTCGGTCCGTGAGAACGCAGAGCGGAGAATATTTGAAAGGCTTATTCATCTCAAGCAGTATAAAAAAAGGAAACCTCGCTTGATTGTTGCTTTGCTTGGCTGTATGGCAAAAAATTTGCAAGCTGAGTTATTAGAGAAAAGCGAAATTCTTGATTTCGTAGTTGGACCCGATGAATACAGAAAACTCCCCGAGCTAATAAGGGAAGCCTTTAATAAAAATAGAGCTCTTGCCGTTCAGCCGAACAACGCGGAAACTTATGATGACATTATTCCCTACCGCGAAAATTCTATTTCTGCTTTTGTGTCGATAATGCGCGGCTGTAATAATTTTTGTTCTTATTGCGTTGTCCCTTATACCCGCGGGAGGGAACGCTCGCGGAAATCGGCATCAATCGTTAGGGAAGTGAAATCATTGTCAAAAAAAGGTATTAAGGAGATTACATTTCTTGGGCAGAATGTGAATAGCTATTTTTGTCCGGAAAGCAAAATCCACTTTGCGAGCTTACTTGAAAACTGCGCCGCAGCCAATCCGCATATTTGGTTTCGATTTATGACCTCGCACCCAAAGGATATGAGCGATGAGCTGATTGAGGTGATTTCAAGTTATGAGAATATTTGCAAGCATCTGCATTTTCCTTTGCAATCGGGAGCAAATAGGATTTTAAGAATGATGAACAGAAAATATACTTATGAGCATTATCTTTCTTTAGTAGAAAAAATTCGTTTGAAAAATCCGGACTGCGCAATAAGCACAGATATTATTAGCGGCTTTCCATCGGAAACGATTGAGGAGCATAAGCAAACCTTATCTGCCTTAAAAACAATTAGATACGACAGCGCTTTTATGTTTAAATACTCTCAACGTCCAAGAACGAAGGCAGAGCATTTTCCAGATGACCTTCCAGAAGAAGAAAAAATTCGTCGATTAAACGAAATTATCGCACTGCAAAGCAGCATTTCAAGGGAATTGAATAAAAATGAAATAGGGAAAATCCACTTAGCCCTTGTTGAAGGAAAAAGCAAAAGAAATCCAAAGCAATGGCGAGCGCGTAGTGGCACTAACAAATTGATTATATTCGATTTACCGGAAGTGGAAATCAAGATTGGGGATTTAATTGAGCTAAAAATAACAAAATCCACTTCGGCAACACTTTTTGGCGAGTTTGTGTAATGAATAAGCCGGCAGCGGGGGACAGTGCCGTCATTCTGAGCGTAGTGAAGAATCCAGAGAAGAAAATCCCCCCGACCGACCCCCTTTTCCAAAGGGGGAGATAGAGTGGCAGCGTCATTCTGAGCGTAGTGAAGAATCCAGAGAAGAAAATCCCCCCGACCCCCTTTTTTAAAGGGGGAGATAGTGTAGCAGCGTCATTCTGAACGTAGTGAAGAATCCAGAAATCTTTTCAATACCGCAATCACTTTGGATTCCTCGCTGCGCTCGGAATGACGCTTCTCAATATTCACCCCCTGCGCTCCGCCATCGGGGGACAAAGATGTTTATTCAATTTTGTTTAAAAAAAAGCCCTATTCCTCACTGGAGAAATAGGGCTGATTCTTTAAATATTTGCTAAAATGCTTTATTTTATAATGCTAATCTTATTAGTTAAAATTTCATTATTTGTTTTTATTGCAATTATATAAATTGCTGAATTCAAATTAAAATCTTTCAAACTTAAGTTAAGGTTTGTATTTCCTTCAGAAACAAAGCCTTTCCATAGATTAGCAACAAGAATTCCATTCAAATCGTAAAGCAAAATTTCTGCATCTCCATTTTTACTCGCAAAGCTGATATTTACAGATTCTTGTGCTGGATTTGGAGAAATGCTAAATGAATTTGGCTTATATACAAAATTGTCTGATACCGATAGCAGCACTTTAGAAGAATTTGTGAAAACGGTATCGCCGCATCTTGTTGAAATTCTAAGCGAGTAAGTAGATTCATTATCCGATTCTTCTGCTTTTGTAACAGTGAGCGTTAAGCTGCTTGTTCCAGAATATTTTGCACCATCGGAAATTTCTTTCTCATCTTTAAACCATTGGAATTTATAGTTCTTTCTAACATCAGTTCCAGCGCTATCTATCTGCACTTCCAAAACGAAATCATCGCCGCGGTCAACTTGAATTTGATCCGGGACGCTAATAATTTTTGGAGGTCTAACAATTTGAACTGTTATTATTGCAGATTCAGTAATAATACTTTCATCGCTTGAATATACTTTGCATAAATATTCTCCTTCGTCCTCGTCATCAAATTCTTCAATCGTTAAGGTCGAATCCACTGCGTCTGCAATAAGTTCATTATTCAAATACCACTCATATCTTCCTATGTCTCCGGCTGGACTGACTGCAATATTTAGAGGGTCGCCCTTGCAAAGCTCAGAAGATTCCGATTGAGAAGCAATTACTAAATCCTTGTCTTTTGTAGTGAAACTGATTGCTTCAGATTCACAGGAATATCCGGAAGCTGTTGTGGATTTTACTTTGCAATAATAAGTTTTGTTTAATTCTAATGCCTTTGTTATAGTTAAAACAGTATCGGAAAGGAAATTCTTTTTGAAATATACGTTTTCAAATTCTTTATCCTCAGCAACAAACACTTGATATATATTGTTGTTGACTACACTTGACCAAGTTAAAGTAGGCAAAATACTCACTTTATCACTCTTATCAGCTGGGTAAAGTATTTCTGGGTCGTTTGGAACAGTAGTAAATTTTACAATTTCAGACCAGTCGCTGCTTTTATTAGAGCTATTCCATTTTACTCGGGCATAATAAGAATTGGAATTCGCGAGGCTTTCTGACAAGGTGAAAGAAGTATCGGTAAAAGTATCTTCAAAAACCATATTTTGGAAATACTCATCTTTTGCAAGTTGAATGCGGTAGGATGTGGCTTGATTGATTAGTCGCCAGCTAAAAGTCGGCTTAAGTGGCTGTTCGTAACTGCTGCTAGCGGGAGAGACAATAATCGTCCTTGTGGTAAAGCCAATTTTAAATGAAATAGTTTCGCCGCACTCTGATATGTCGTATATCTCAATCCCCATATCGGAGCCATTAGAGAAGAACAATCTTGGATTTGTTAAATCGCTAATTGAAGTGCGTCCAACTTCTTTGCAAAAGTTTGCATTGTTCACGTTGCCATTTATTTTTGTAGTTCCCCCGGGTCTAAAAAGATATATTTCATCGGGAGGACCGCTTGCATTTCCAACTTTCCATTGCTTATCGTTTATTCTGTAGACAAGCAATCCGGAGCCGGGAATTGAAATATCGAACATTCCTTCTTTTTTCCTGTATTCCAAGGTTAAAAACTCCGAGGACGCTCCGGGAATTTTCACTTTGTAAATATTATTTGTTGGATGGCTTGCGAGATTGAGGGAATATTCGCCTTCTTGGGTTATCTCGGGCAACTCTTTCACCCAATCTGTGTATTGATATTTTAATAAATTGCACATAAATTGCGGTGGTGTTGCTGTTAGCTCCATTAAATCCCATTTGCCTGTTAGTTCATAGCCATCGTAAGAATAGTGATATAAATCTGGTGCGCCAAGGCTATGAAAAAACTCATGGCACAAAGTCCCTACGCCTTCAGTGGGAGATTTTGCCATATTGGAAAGCATAACGTTATAGTCAAGGACTTTTTTACCTTTAAAGGTTCTTGTTCCAGAATACCAAGAGCGGTGCGGCCAAAGCACACCTGTATTGGGATGGGCTGGTCCTTGGATCATAAAAACAATATTATCAATGGTATTGTCATTATCGCTGTCAAAATCAACATCGCCGGTGTATTCTTCGCTTGCCACACTAATTACATAATCCAGCATTTCCTTTTCACGCATTCTGCGATCATTATCGTTAGGAAAACCGATTGGATTGGAAACCGAGTGGTAGGGCATGTAATAGCCTTTTTCTTGCATTAATTGAACGGAAACTACGTTGCCTTCAGCTTCAGGACAAAAATGAGTTTCTACCTCCATTGTGTTGTAGGAGGCGGCGCGATAAAATGTTTTTACAGATGCAAGTTCTTCATCGTTAAACATTTTCTCGTAAATAGAAATGTCGTCAGTGTATTCTTCTTGATCGAAAAAAGTTACAAAAATCACTAAGTTATTTACTTTTCCAGATTTAGCAATTTGAGATGTAGGGCTTTTTAAGCCTTTCTGTCTTAAAGCAAAATCTCGCTGTCTATTGTGCTGCTCAAGTCTTTCACGAAGCAAGGACTCATCTGGCATAATCCATTTTATAAGTTGCAATTCATTTGGATTATTTTCTAAAACTTTATACTGGCTGTTAACAATTTCATTATTCTTTTTTTCAGCAAAATAATAGAAACCGTCCTCGCCCTCTTGCATCACATAACCTTCTTGTGTATGAAGAAAGCTATAAAACTCATCGCCACTTGCAAAACAATTTATTATTGAGCCATCAGGCTGGGTTAAAGCTACTGGGTGATTCTTTATGTAGGCGCCATAAGAATATAGCGAACTTATGATTAAAGCAATTGTTAGAAGAAATAATTTTTTCATCGTAATCCTTAAATTTTAAAAAAAATATAATGTTAAAACACTTGTCAATACTATAAAGTTACATTATTTAATAGCTTTTCATTTGCTTTATTTTAATTTTTGACTTAACTCAAAAAGTATTCTTTTTTCTCTATCTGTCAAGCTTTCGTAGCCGCTCATTGAGATTTTGTCTAAAATCTCATCTATAACAGTTTGCTTAATCTCTTCATTATCTACGACAAAGCTGCTTGATTTTCGTTGTGGTTCTTGCTGGGTTTGCGAGGCTTGCTGAGCAAACCAAGAAAAAGGTTGGCTCTGCGTTTGCTTTTTTGCTTGGTATCTATAAACTACATTCGGCTCATCGCTCTCGCTTCTAAAAAACTGCGAACTGCTGCTTGATTTTTTAAATTTAAGCATAGTTCCAAATTTTAAAAAGAGAAAGCCAGTGAGAGCGCCACCCAAATGAGCAAAATGAGCAACTCCATCGCCAGTGCTACTAAATCCGGAGATTAAAGCTATCCCAGCGAAAATTATAACGAAAAACTTTGCTGGAATTGGAATAAAAAAAGGAAACATCATAATTGGGCGATTTGGAAAGGTTAAACCAAAAGCAAGTAAAACTCCATACACAGAACCTGAGGCGCCGATAGTTGGAGCTGCTTGTGAAAACATTGGAGCAATAAATAATTGAGTAATCGCCGCGCCAACCCCACTAACTAAATAGAAGGTCAAAAAGCGCTTCGAACCCCAACGCGTCTCTAACTCCATTCCAAACATCCAAAGGGCAAAAAGATTTAGAAAGATATGAGCCAAGCCCCCGTGCATAAATTGATAAGAAACTACTTGCCAAGGATAGAAGCCATTTTCGATGGGCCATAAAGCAAAAAACCTGAAAAAATACGCCCTTAACGAAACCCCATCAATATGGTAAACACCGAATAATAAATGTTCAGCAACAAAAACAATAATATTAATTATTATTAAAGATTTTATAACAGGAGGCATAAGCGAGCGTCTTCCAAAAAAACCTCTACTTTGATAATCGTTCATACTTTCTAATCCAATTTTTAGATATAAACGATTTATTTATCGAATAATTGCTAATTTTTTGAAAGAAATTTCCTCAATTTTTAGCATTTCCTTTTTATACCTTCTAACTTTTTAAATTGGGAAAATTATACTAATTTTGTAAAGTTAAGCAATGGCAGTTTAGTTTTAAGCTAAAGAAATAAATACTTTGCAAATCAATTTCGCGTTTTTGCAATGTTTGGTTTAACTTACCTTGTTTGCCATTCTTCATTTTGTATAAAAAAATTGGATTATATATATGGGTTTTTTCGATAAAATAAAACAAAAAGTAACGCAAGCAGTTCAATCTACAACAGATGCAATTAGCGATGCAGTTCAATCTACAAGCGAGGCTTTAGGCTTTACAAAAATAAAAGAAGGACTTGAAAAAACAAGAAAAAGCTTCGTTGAAAAAATTCAATTTGTGCTTGGAGCGGGACGAAAGATTGACGACAATTTACTTGATGAATTAGAAGAGGTGTTGATTACAGCTGATATTGGAGTGGCAACAACTGAGAAAATAATTGAAAACCTGCGAGCAAGGGTAAAGAAAGAGGGACATGAAAATTCTGAAGACGTCTACCAACTTTTAAAAGATGAAATACATAATATTCTTATAGAATCCGCTTCGGCAAATAATGACGCAAGCTATTTCGTTGAGGAAGAAAACAAGCCGAAAACAATCTTAGTCATTGGGGTAAATGGAGTTGGCAAAACAACGACCATTGGGAAGCTTGCCTTCAATTATAAAAATGCTGGGAAGACGGTTTTAATTGGAGCTGCCGATACATTCCGCGCCGCTGCAAATGAACAGCTTGAAATTTGGGCTGAGCGCGCCGGTGTTGATATCGTCCAACAAAAGCAAGGCGCCGACCCCGCTGCCGTTGTTTACGATACCTTGAACTCCGCAATTAGCAAAAAAGCCGATGTGGTTATTATCGATACTGCTGGACGACTTCATAACAAAGCAAATCTTATGGCAGAGCTTGAAAAAATTAGCAGGGTGATGAAAAAACTTAAAGCAGATGCGCCAGACGAGGTTTTTTTAATTCTCGATGCGACTACCGGGCAAAACGCTATCCAGCAAGCAAAAGAATTTATGAAAGTTGCTAATCTTAGCGGGATAGTTCTTACAAAACTTGATGGAACTGCAAAAGGCGGAGTAGTTATTCCAATCGTTGATGAGCTAAAAATTCCAGTTCGATATATCGGAGTAGGTGAAAAAATTGATGACCTTCAAGTCTTTAGCCCGACAAGTTTTATAGAAGCACTTTTTACTACAAGCACTAAAATTGAGGTGGAGGAAAATTAGTTGAGGTCTAAGACCTTGCTCTTTTTTTCGAAAAGCCTGCTATCCAAAGTAGAAAGCTTTTTCTTTGTAACTAAAATAGCTTTTTCAGATTCGTCAACAGCAATCCATTTTCTATTTAACTTTTGAGCAGCAAGGATAGTTGTTCCAGAACCACAACAGCAATCCAGCACGATACTATTTTCATTAGACGAATTTTTAATGATAAACTCCAGCATATTGGAATTTTTTTCAGTAGGATATGCTGGGCTTTGAGGATCTTTAAATTCCCAAATATCCTGCATTTTTTTTCCTTTTAAAATAAATTCATCAGCGTAAATCTTTTTCCTTGGTATCTTGTTCGAAGACCATTCGATTAAGCCCCTTTTATCAAGAAGGTCTAATTCACTCGGGGCGCATCTCCAATGTCTTCCTTTTGGTGGCAAAATACCTTTCCACATCAAGCTCGTTTGTCCATTTTTCGTTTCGCCCGGCGCGTGTAAAGGAACCGTGGTATACCTTCTGCCATTGCTTTCTACTTTTTTAAATAGCTTTTCAATATCTTCTTTGGTGTAGGGCGATGAAACTTCGTTCCAAATATAGTTACTTGTTTTTGTATAAAAAAGAATCATATCTTTAACGTTGCCGTAGTTCTTGCGTTTAAAGTTTTTTGGATTGCATTTTATCCTCGCAATATCTGCCCTAAAATTTTGAATACCAAATATTTCGTCCATTAGCACTTTAACGTAATGCCCAATCTTATAATCAATATGGAGGTATATTGAGGCATAAGGAGACATTAATTCTTTTATTAAAACAATTCTTTCTTTTAAAAAGGACAAATAATCCTTTCCTTGAAGCTTATCCGTGTGGGCAATTTTGGCATCTAAATTGGCACTTATTGTGTTGGCTCGCTCTTCGTCATAACGAAAAACGTTGTTTGTGGCAAAGGGTGGATCTATATAAACTAAGTCAATTTTCCCTTTTAAACGATAATCGTAAATTAGCTTTTTTAAAGCTATAAGGTTTTCTGAATTTATAAGTAAATTATTTTCCATATCTTAAACTTGAAATAAAAACTCTCGCAAGACTAATGAACTTAAAATATTATATTCTTCTTTATGTTCTTTTAAAAATCTATACATTTTGTTGTTGTTTGGGAGGTTTGCAAACTCAATATTTAATTAAACTTGCAAAAAGATAAAATAACACTTTTTTATTAAAAATACAAAAATAAAGAAAACTCTACACCTCAAAAGAGGCGCCAATTTTAAATGCACGCATTGGCATTGGGTAATTCTTTATTAGCTCATATTGCCCATTGAAAAGATTGCTTGCCTCCAAACGAAGACCCATTTTTAAACTTGATATTCGTATTTCCTTTGAAAGAAAAACGCTCGCCACAAAATTTGATGGAATAATGGATTCATTAGAATTATCTGCAATGGAATACATAAAACTCGTATAGCTTGCTAAAATCCCCAAATAAAATTCTTTGACATTAAAAATAATGTTTGCATTTAAAAGCTCTTGCGGGGTGTAAACAATTTGCTTGCCTTTTAATAAGGAATAATCGCTTTCGTCAGTTGTTTTTTGCAAGGTATATGCTAATTTGAAATTGATAAAGCCAAGCAAGCAATCGTTCGAAAGAGCAAGCTCAATGCCTTTCGATGCTGCTTTGCTAATGTTTGCAGCCTCCCAAGCGATTGGGCTTTTTGCAGTAGTTACGATTAAATTTTTGGTGGCAATGTTAAATAAATCAAATCCTATTTCAAAGCCAAAAACTTGCGAGCTTGCTCCAAGATTTAGCGAGAACGATTTTTCTGCTTTCAAATCACTTGGGCCATAGTTCAAATAATACATTTCATTGAAATTTGGAGTTCGGTAGTTATTTGAAATAGAAAATTTTAACTGCAAAGGGATTTTTTTAAAGGAAAGCATTGTCCCAAGGAGCGGAGAAAAAGAAGGTGAAAAAAGCTCAACAGCTTCAAAGCGAAATCCAGCGAAAGCGCTGCTGGAAAGGAAATCTGAGCTATGAATTTGAGTATCGTAATTTGAGTATAGCCCAAAGGTTTTTCGCTCGACATAATTGCCAACAGTTTTTTGAAGCATATTTCCAGTTAAATCTGAAAAAGAAAAATCAGTGCCAATATGAAAATTTGAGCTGCCCTTAATTAAATTATAATTCAATTTTATTTTAAAATCCTTAGCGCTGAAATCTGTTAGTGCTGGCTTTTCAGTAAATTTATCTAAATCGAGATAATTAAAGCTTGATAGCTTTCCAAAAATGGAGAAAGAAACATTGTTTTTTTCATTAAAAAAATAAGAATATTTTAAAGAACTAAGAAAATCCTTTTCTTTCAGGCGGGCAATGGAATTTTCTATAGCTCCTTGGACGACAGCACCGGGCGAGCCACGCTCAGAGCTTCTTAACAAGATAAATCCAGTTATATTTGATTTATTAAAAAGAGCGCGCCAGTTTATAAGAGAGGAAATATTTTTAAAATCGGCATTTTCGCGTTTTACTTCCCTTTTTTCACCAAACTGACTAAGATTTATTGGGTAATTCCCGTCTGTTCCCTGGTATTCAACTGTTGCAGAAAATTTAGTATTCTTATAAGGGAAAGAAGCTGTTGCGGAAGCTGATAAATCATTGAAAGAGCCATATTTACTGTCTATTTTGTAAGACGCTTCATCATAAGATTTCATATTGATTTCGACCACTCCAGAAATAGCGCCAGCACCGTGCAGAGCAGAAAGCCCTCCTTTTGAAATGCTAATTTTATCAATCATTTGCGTTGGAAGAAGAGATAGGTCAAAAGTAGAGTTCTGCGAAGAATTGAGCGAGATCCCGTCGAGCTGAATTAAAGTATGATGAGCCGCGCCACCCCGAAGAGAAATAGTTTTCATAGCAGACAATCCACCATAGTTCTTTATAAAAACGCCCGGGGAGATGCTAATAATGTCGCTTATTTGAGTTGGAGAAATGAGCTTATAATAATCAGATTCTATTCGGGTGCTTGAATTATACTTCAAAGAAGGATTTTTTTGCTCTGCCTTTGCTTCCACTTCTATTTCTGGAAATTGCTTGATCGTAGAATCGGAAAGCAAATCAAATTTGCTTTGCTGTGCGTTTAATGAAAGTGAAAAAGACAGAGAAAAAACTGCAAAAAAGCAAAACCTTATAGCTTTAGCTCTCGAAAAAAACATATTTTTAATAATTTTAAAAACGCACATAGAAAATAATTTCCAAATTCTTTTTGTAAAATTAAGAAAAAAATAGGAAAGGGCTGCATTTAGCCTAATTCCAATTTTATAGAAAAATTATTTTAAATTTGTATTTTAATTTTACATTGAATTTAGATAAATGTCAAAAACAAAACCTCTGGCAAAGTTTAGCTTAAATAAAATTGTGCTGAAGCTATTGGATTACGTTGAGAAAATTGGGAATATGCTTCCACACCCGGCTACGATTTTCGCTTTGCTTGCCTTGCTGGTAGCAATTTTATCTTGGGTTGCTGCCGCTCTCGATTTTTCTGCAATTCACCCAATCAGCAAAGAGGCGGTGCAGGTATCCAATTTGCTTAGCGGCGAGGGCTTGCGTTGGATTTATACAAACGTAATCAATAATTTCGTTCAGTTCCCGCCGCTTGGATATGTGCTTGTAGTAATGGTCGGAATAGGAGTAGCAGAAGGTTCCGGGCTTTTCAATATAATGATAAGAGCTTTGGTTTTGGGCGCTCCAGCAAAGCTATTGACTGCATCAATAGTGCTGGCTGGCATTTTATCGCATATAGCATCGGAGGCGGGCTATGTGGTTTTAATTCCGCTTGGGGCTTTAATATTCCATTCAGTTGGACGGCATCCAATGGCAGGACTTGCGGCAGCTTTCTGCGGGGTGAGTGGCGCCTTCGGAGCAAGCTTTCTTATCGGGGCTGATGAGCAGATTATCGCTGGGCTTTCTACTCCCGCTGCTCAAATACTTGCCCCGGGTATGATTGTAAATCCGGCTGTAAATTTCTATTTTATGTTCATCTCTGCTATTTTTATAATTATTGCTGGAACTTGGGTAACTGAACGTATTGTAGAACCGCGATTGGGGAAATACAGCGGCTCCAGTCCTCTGGTTAAAATAGATAAATTACAAGCGATTGAAATAAAAGGGCTTAAATGGGCTTTGCTCAGCTTGGTTCTTGTGCTTATAGCTCTTGCGCTAACGATAATCCCAGAAAATGGGCTGCTGCGCAATCCAAATGATGGCTCAATTCTCCGCTCTCCTTTTCTTGACGGAATAATAGTTGGTATAGTGCTGTTTTTTATTATACCGGGCTTTGTCTATGGCTGGATAGTTGGAACGATAAAAAGCGATAGAGATATTGTGAAACATATTTCTAAGGCAATAGCGGATTTATCGGGTTATGTGGTCCTTGTGTTTTTTGCTGCTCAATTTGTTTATTTTTTCAAGCATAGCAATCTCGGTATTATTTTAGCGATAAATGGAGCGGAATGGCTGCAAAATATTGATTTAACTGGAATTTCGTTAATCATTGCATTTGTTTTGCTTTGCGCTTTAATCAATCTTTTCATCGGAAGTGCTTCGGCTAAATGGGCAATCATGGCACCGGTTTTCGTTCCTATGTTTATGCTTTTGGGCTACCATCCAGGTTTAACTCAAGCTGCTTTTCGTATTGGGGATTCCGTTACAAATATAATAACTCCGATGATGAGCTATTTTGCATTGATTGTAACTTTTTCACAAAAATATGATGAAAAATATGGCATTGGAACTATTATTTCAACTATGCTTCCATACACAGCTGTTTTTACTATTGGCTGGTTAATCATTCTTGCAATTTGGATCCTGCTGGGCATTCCGCTTGGACCCGATGGTCCTTTGTATTTGAAGTAGATTTATTAAATATATTGAAATCAATAGAATATTATTAGCAAATATTCGTTTATTTATAATTAAGAAAAAAAGCACTGAAAAGATGAAAAGAAATCTCAGCATAATATTTAAAATTATAATTATCTTTACGACATTTTCCTCTCAAATTAGATTAGAAGCGAAAGAAGAGCTTGAATTTGGCGGGATTAAATGCGGCACTCTATTGCCAAAAGAAAAGCAAAAGGAAAAGTGCGATAAAATCCAATTTAAAGATTCTCTTTCATTTCAAGCAAAATTTGTAAGTGAAAGCGGGAGATTTATCCTGCACTACGACACAACTGGCGCGGACGCCGTCCCAAGGGAAGATTTAAACAAAAATGGAATTCCAGATTATATTGACTCTGCATCTCATTTTTTTGATATGGCTTATAGACTTTACGTGGATACAATCGGCTACCCATCTCCAATTAAAGAAAAAATTATAAGTGATGAAGATAGATATAAAGTTTATATAATGGACATTGGCAATGGCGAGGGTGCTATGTATGGAGTAACATTTACAGCGAGCAGGGTGAATGTGCAAAGCGTATTCCCACGCTACTATTCTCATA
>JAAYJM010000181.1 GCA_012522895.1 Ignavibacteria bacterium | reverse complement strand
CAGCAAAAAGAAAAAAGCCAATTGAAGCAAAAAAGATTGATATAACTATTCGCGGCGTTCCCACCTTTTCAACAGGCGAATCGTGAGGGAGTCGGAAAATTCCGAGTATGTAAAGAACAATCAGCAAACTGCAGGCGATCCAAATTCCGATAAAAAGTTCGCGTGGCATAAGCCCCCAGCTCCAAACTAAATCAGCATTGCTAATAAATTTAATTGCAGCCGCAATTTCTAAAAGTCCCATCACTACTTTTATATTGTTCATCCAGCCGCCAGCTTTTGGCATTTTATTCATAGCAGATGGAAAAAGAGCGAGCAAGAAAAATGGAGCTGCAAACACAGTAGAAAAGCCGAGCATACCTAAGATTGGGTAAAACCATTCTCCGCCAGAAGCTGCAACAAGCGCCACACCAACAAAGGGCACAGTGCAGGTAAATGAGGTAAGCGAAAAAGTAAGTCCCATCAGCAGCACACCAAGCATCCCGCCACCTTCGCTTTTCCTGTTCAATTTATTTAAAAGTCCAGTTGGGAGCTGCAATTCAAATGCGCCAAAAAGATTTAGTGCAAAAATTATAAAAATTGCAGCTATAAACATATTTAGGAAGGGATTTGTAGCAAATTCTTGTATTCCAGTTGCGCCAAAAATTGTTGCCAAAATAAAGCCCAAAGCTGTAAACGTAACGACTATTCCAGCAGTATAAACCAAAGAATCCCTTAAGCCTCTTGACTTTTCTTTTTCTGCCCGTTTTGTAAAAAAGGAAACTGTGATAGGAACCATCGGAAAAACGCATGGAGTCAAAAGTGCCAGTGCGCCAGCGGTCATTGCAAAAAGAAGGAATGCAAAAACACCCTCTTTCTTTTTGCTTTCTATTTCCGATTGGGATTCGGTTTTCATTGAAACTTTTTCAGCACTGTCTTGGCTTGCAGCAACTATATCAGAAGCTTCTTCTTTTTCAGGATCTTCTATAGGAGATGCTATGCTTTCTTCTGTTTGAATGTCGCTTCCCTCAAACTTAATAGGAATTTGGTATGCGCTTGGCGGAAGACAGCGTTCATCTTCACACTGCTGCAAATCGAAAAGAACAAATAGCTTTTCCTTGCTAAAATCTATATCCTTTTTTGCAATAGCTGGAATTGAAAACTCGCAGTTGCCCTTAAAATACTCTATATCTATTTCAAATGCTTCATCATATTTTTTGTGCGGCTTTGAAGAAGTTATTTTTCCGGAAACTGCAATTTTATTCTCCGGAACTAGATCTATCACAGTTGCTGTGGGACCAATTCCATCAGGCCCCTCCTGCTCTTTCATACTGTATGTATACCAGTTTTTATCAAAACTGACTTTCAATAAAACATTAAATTTCTCAGCTTTTTTAACGCTTTTCACTTCAACAAACGCATTAGCTTTAAAGTGTTTATTTTCCTCTGCAAAAAGCTGACTCAGCGCAAAAAGTGCTATTATAAGCGTTATAAATATATTTTTATAATTCATAAAAAACCCTTTATAAAAAATCTAATTATAAAAAAATTACGTTTTCAGTAAAAACGTAATTTAGCTATTTACAAAACTATAAAAATAACATGAAAAGAAGCTGCAAAAAGTCTAAGTTATTGTTCTTTTTTATTCTTTTCAGCTATTGATTCAGCAAATTTTTCAAAAAAGATTGAATTTATACTTCTTGAAATAAAAATGGCTTGCTGTAAAGACGCCCTGGCTTCGTCTTCCTTATTTTCATGGTAAAGAAATTTGGACAAAACTATGTGAAAAATCGTATGAGACGCAGCACGGGAATTGTTTATTTTTTCTTTTCTAAATGAATTAAAGATTATTCTTGCATCTTCATACTGCCCTCGTTCAAGCAAAGCATTTGCTACAAAAAGCTTAGTTTTTTCATAATCACCTCCCCAAACTTGCTCTAAAAGTTTTTCGTAATGTGGAAAAATTCTTTCCCAAAAATACATAACTAAATCATACCTTTGAGCAAGACTTGTAGCTGGAATTAGCTCAATATAAAACTGCGGATAATAGTTTTTATATGTATTGGAATAAATAAATTTTCTTTCAAAAGCCAGGCACTCCTCCCAAAAATACAGGGGAACTTTACGCTTGAATACTAAAAGATAATAGGTTTTTGCAGATAAAACTCTTCCCAAAAGCTTGGGCTGAACAAAGTTCAAGGCAATTTTTAATTTGTCCAAAATATCAAAATGAAATTTTGCTTTTTTCTGGTTTAAGCAAAAAACATTTTTTGTAAGCAAGATTGAATGAGCGAAAAGCATTCCTTTATCGGTGCTATTATAGAGCAAATAGCTTAATATGGAATCGCCATAGAAAAGATTAATATAATCCAAATCATCGTTATATTCAAAAAAATACTCCTGCCACTCTGCATACTTAGCCATTTTCGGCAAAAGAAATTTTTGAGCTTTCAAATCAATACTAAGTTCATTTTTTATTGTTAAAAGAATTGCCTCAAGTCCGCTATTTTCAATAAATTGATTGCCAATCTCAATAGTTTTTATTTTTAGAATAATATCTTTTAATTTTATAATAAGTTCATAATTTTTCTCAAAAAAGCATATTTTGATTAGCCAGCACAAAATATCATATTTTAATTCCTCGTAATTGCCATACATATTAAGCACATAAAGGAAAGTTCTAATGCTTATATTTTTAAATTGCATTGCTATCTGCCTTGCTATAAAATAAAGAAAAATTTGCTGATTCCTCATCTCCAAGTAGTTCGATAGCACTCCTCTTTTGTTATAGACCAGTCTTTCTTTAAAAAAACCTTTGTCAAGCAATTCTCGGAAAGCGATTACTGTGTTTTTATGTTTAAAATTAGCAAGTAGTTTACTTTTTGAGACTTGATTTGAATCTAATCCAAAGTTGGTTTCTTTTAAAAACATTTCAATAACTGTTTGATTTTCTTCACTATGCTCGCTATTTGTAATTTTGTCGTCAATAAAGCGCGAAATAATAGCCGCCTCGCTAAGCGATGTCTCTGCATCAATTAAAAAATTCTTTATATATATTTCTAAGAAAAATGGATATTTTAAAAGCTGCTGAATATTTGTAGTAAAAATTGGTCTGATAAGCTGGTAATTTTCAATGGAAACCTTTTTTAATGCCAACTTAATAATTTTTTCTATTTCTTTATTGCTTAGCAACTCAAAATTAATAAGGGACTCATTTGTTTGCTTAAAAGGAAGTTTGAAAAGAAATTTTTCCAATGCTTGGTATTTACTAATAAAAGAAATAAAGCTATTCCAGGTCGAGGTCCTTGAAAGAAAAAGAGCTTTCGCCCATTTAATATTTTCATAAGTAGAAACATATTTTATAAAGGAATTGACAAATAAATCGAAATTCTTTGAGCTTTTCGTTATCAGCTCAATTGTATCGACAATAAAAAGTAGTTGCCCTTTCCTTTCTACTTCATTTTGATTAAAGTGGTTTATATAAGAAGCTAAATCGAATCCTTTAGAAACGCTTGCAAACCACTCGTTCAGGTCAAAATTTTTATTAAGAAGCTGAGTGAATGCGCAAGGAGAAATGTAAATTAAAATATTTTCGCTTTCGTAGTCGCCGAACCATTCTTTTTCAATGAATTTTGCAATGGCGGTTGATTTTCCGCAATCCGGAGGCGCAACCACTGCGCTAATTATTTTGTCAGACTTTAAAAAACAAGAAATGAACTCCGAAGTCTTTTGCCTTTCAATAACGATTTCAAAAGGCAATTTCAATCTATTCTTAAAAATTTTGAAATTTAAGTTGGAATAATTGAAAGCAATTTTTTTAAAATCTTCCCATCTAAATGTTTTTTGAGTTTCTTCTTTTTTCTTGGTTTTTTTATTTGTCTTATTTTTTGATGAAAAAGCCTCAAAACTTTCATAGCCCGCGTATATAGAAAAAGTATCGAGAGTATATTGTGATGGCTTGCTGTGGCTTCTATCCAAACCGAAAAACCTTCTGACAGTGCTATTTCCAATAGATCTTCCAGTGCCTTCAACTATATTATTTACTAATAAGTTAGACTGGCTGTTGGTTTTCAAATCACTATTAAATTCTTTTATTACCTCTGCCTTTAATAATTTTAATAGCTTTTCATCAAATATTTTATACTTTTCTTTCATCGCAGTTAGCAACTCTTAAATTTCATATTAGTCTTTTTTTTTATATAGTATTTTAAAATTTGGGAAAAAATGGAAATTCCTTTTCTAATACCATTCAATTAAATTGACTTTTAGTAATCTGTATTACATAATTATATGAAAAAAATGTAATATAAGAAATATTTAAAATAAAAAAAAATTTAAGGTGCATTATGAAATATGGTATATCATTGACGCGTTTAGAAGAGAGAAAGCTATCTTATCTTTTAAAAAATTCTCCAAAGTTCAGGATTCGCCAAAGGGCGCATGCCATCTTGCTTTATGCGAAGAATTACGATGTTGATAATTTAGCTGGAATATTTGATGTTCACCGTGATACTATCAACAGATGGCTTTTGATGTGGGACCAAAAAGGCGTTCTCGGACTTTATGACAT
>JAAYJM010000013.1 GCA_012522895.1 Ignavibacteria bacterium | reverse complement strand
TCAAGTAACAAATTCTTATTATTTTTGTAAAATTGACTTTGAAGCAAGTTCAAAAATCATTAAATTCATAGTTACAAAATAAGTCCAAAGATTACTAATTAATTAAAATACAATTATGAACGTTGATACAAGCGGAAAATTAGAATTAAACAAAAAATCGTGTAATAACAAACTGTTCTTACTCATTTCTGTTTGCTCAATCATTGTTTTGAGCTTCATAATCTATTCCAATATTTACGACAACAGTATGCATTTCGACGACATTACCTATATGGAGCCGTTCGGAATGAAGGAATTTGGTTATTTAAGGGAGTTCTTTGATGTTAATCCGTTTAGGTTTATAACCTTTGCTACTTTTTCTATTAATTATAACCTTTCCGGATTCGACCTTTGGGGTTATTATTTTTTCAATATTATTGTCCATATTATTAATGGATTATTAGTTTTTTCGCTAATAAATTTAACATTTAGAACTCCAGCTATAAGAAATAGCAATATATACAAGCATAAGCAATGGCTCTCGCTTTTGGGTGCATTGATATTCATTGCCCACCCAATACAGACTCAAGCTGTAACTTATCTTTATCAGCGACTGACCTCGCTCTCTGCTATGTTTTATCTGCTCACTCTTACTTTCTATTTAACTGCCCGTTTGACGGAAAGAAAGCGAGTGTTTAAGTTCATTATATATAGTTTGTCTGGTTTGTCCTTCCTTTTCGCAATTTTCACAAAGGAAAACTCCTTTACCTTGCCTGTTGCGATTATTCTTTTTGAATTATGCTTATTCAGAACTAAGGGGCAGCGTCTATCGAAAAAAATTTTTATTCCATTTGGCTTTTTGCTAATAGCTGGTGTTGCCTTTTTAACGCTGCTGGGACCAAGCAAAGTTTTTATTGAACTGACTAATTTTTCTGGCGAAAGAATAACAAGTTGGACATATCTTTTAGCACAATTTAAAGTTATTCCATACTACTTTTTCTTGTATATTTTGCCAATAAAGCAAAACGTTGACCACGACTTCCCAATAATTAACAGCTTTTGGGATTTTGATGTCTTTCTTGGGCTGCTGATCAACCTTACAATAATTGCAATCGGATTTCTTACTTTTAGGAAAAAACCGCTTGTTTCTTTTGGGATTTTCTGGATCTATATAACGCTGGCAGTGGAATCGAGTATTATCCCAATCCTTGACGTTATGAATGAGCATAGAATGTATTTGCCGATGTTTGGCTTTGTGCTAATTCTTTTATGCCTTGTAAATCAACTACTTATAAAAAGAAATCAAGTGATTGGATATTCTTTCCTTGGGCTGCTAATTCTGACTTATTCGATAATGACATACCTAAGAAACGATGTCTGGCAAAATGAAATAACGCTTTGGGAAGACGTTGTTAAAAAATCTCCGAATAAAGCGCGACCGAATAATAATCTTGCACTTGCTTATCTTGCCGATGCAAATTTCGAAAAATCTATTGAATATTTTTCAAACTCAATACGCATTATGCCCGAGTATTCAATAGCTTACCATAATCGCGCCTTTGCCAATATGCACATTGGAATGTATAAAGATGCGGTAAAAGATTTTTCTGAGTATATAAAAATAGAGAAAAAAGTTGCACCAGACGTTTATTTGAATCGGGGAAATGCTTACTTCAACACAGAGAATTACAAAAAATCTATTGTAGATTACACGAAGTATCTTGAGATGATGCCAAATGATTATAATGGACATTACAACCGCTCTCAGGCATATTTTATGCTTAAAGATTTTGAGGGTGCAAAAAAAGATTTAAGAGAAGCAGTAAATTTGAATCGCAATGATACCCGCGGCTATTCAGCACTTGGAGATATTGAACTTGCCTTAGAAAATTATGAAGAAGCAATAAAACATTACACAAGAGTAGTGGAAATCATTCCAGATGATCCGCTTGGGTATAATAATCGCGGCTCGGTTTATTTTTATCTAAATCAATATGAAAAGGCGTTAAGGGATTTCAAACACGCAACCTCGCTTGATCCCAATTTTGTTCAGGGATTGGCAAACATTGCGGCAGTTTATCGCTTGCATAATGATTTCAAAAAAGAACTATTTTATTTGAATAGAATTTTAAAAATTGACCCAAATAACGTTCAAGCTCTTTTCGATAGAGCAAAAGTTCATTTGAATCTTCATGACAAAATTAATGCAAGGAAAGACGCTACAAGAGTCTTAGAACTGCAGCCAAACTCAAACGATGCAAAGGAATTTATAAACAACATTAAGTATTAAGCTGGTGATTTTCAAATTAATATACGAGTCTTATATTGATGAATGCAAAAGATTAGTGATAAATATAGCTATTTGTCTGAGCTTGAAATTGATAGCTTATCCAAGGACGATTTAGAGCTTTCGATTGTAATGCCCTGCTTGAATGAAGCTGAAACGGTGGGTGTATGCGTTCGGAAGGCAAAAACTTTTCTGCAAAAGCATGATGTTCTCGGGGAGGTGATCGTAGCTGACAATGGCAGCACAGACGGTTCGCAAACGATTGCAATCAATGCAGGGGCAAGGATTGTTAATATAGAAGAAAAGGGCTATGGAGCTGCTCTTTCTGGCGGGATACGCTCTGCAAAAGGCAAATACGTTATAATGGCAGATTCCGATGATAGCTACGATTTTTTAGCCCTTTATCCGCTCTTAGAAAAGTTGCGATCTGGTTACGATTTGGTGATGGGTAACCGCTTCAAAACAAAATTAGTTAAGGGAGCAATGCCTTGGCTACATCGATACATTGGCAACCCTTTCTTAACCTTTGTAGGGCGACTTTTCTTTAAAAGCAAGGTTCGTGATTTCCACTGCGGTTTACGTGGCTTTAGCAGGGAGGCATTCGACAGCTTAGATTTACGCACAACAGGTATGGAATTTGCAAGCGAAATGGTGGTCAAAGCTACTTTATTCAAATTAAACATAGCCGAGGTGCCGGTTGTCCTCTCGCCAGATGGAAGAAGCGGTAAACCTCACTTGCGTAGTTTTCGCGATGGTTGGCGCCATCTACAATTTTTATTTATTTACTCACCGCGTTGGCTTTTCTTTTATCCCGGTATGTTGATGATGCTTTTTGGTTTTGCAATATCATCTTGGATATTGCCCCGTCCTTTCAGCACCACTCCAGACGTTCACTCAATGCTTTATGCGGTTGCAGGAATAATGATTGGTTTCCAAGCAGTTATTTTTGCTGTTTTTTCCAAAGCTTTTGCAGTCCATGAAAAATTAATTCCCTCGGGACCTTTAATAGAACAGTTTTTTAACGTTTTTACGCCTAATAAAGGCATATTAGCTGGACTATTCCTAATTGCCCTTGGAATTGCAGGCTCAGCTTATACCTATTATTTATGGACGAAAGGAATTTTTTTCGAGGTGGGAATTTCCGTTACCTTGCGATACGTTATTGCTTCTTTTACTTTGCTTGTCCTCGGATTTCAGCTTGTTTTCTCATCTTTTTTCTACGGCTTGCTCGTTTTACAAAACAAATAAGAAGAGCCGGTTTATAGCTTTCCCCTTTGCTAAATTAATCAATCATCACAAGTTCATTTTCAAAACATCTTCTATTGCTTCTTTTGGGAAAACTCCCTGTCTTAGTATTTTTGCTGGCTTTGAGCAAAGAGAAATCACAGTTGATTCTGCAGAATACGCGGGAGGACCATCGTCAAGAATAGCCGCTATTTTTCCATTAAATTCACTTAAAATTTCCTCGCTTAAATTGAGTGGCTTTTTCCCGGATTTGTTAACGGATGTCGCTGCGATAGGCTTTCCAAATTTCTCAATTAAACGAAGAGCGCAATCGTTTTTTGGAAATCTTATCGCTATCGTTTCCGTTAAAGGAAAATTTTGGATTTCTTTCTTTTTCTGCAAAATTATTGATAATGGCCCCGGAAGAAAATGCTTTGCTAATAAATAAAATTCCTTGGGAATGGGGTGGCAAATCATTTCAATCATACTTAAATTTGAAACGTGAGCGCTTAGCGGCTTTTTTTCTTCTCTAAATTTGATTTCAAAAATCTTTTTGCAGGCATCCAAGTTAAAAAAATCTGCTCCCATTCCATAAACAGTTTCTGTGGGAAAAACTATTATCTCCCCCCTATTTAAAAATTCTATGCTTTGATTTATCGCTTCTTCTAAATTATTTTTGCTATTTAAGACTATTGTTTGCATTATTTTTTTTTTTATTATTATTATTTCATAATTTATAAAAATGTATAATGGAAAAAAAAGAAAATAATGAGGAAAATATGAAACCAGCAAAAAGTTTTATCGTAACTGCCCAATTACCCAAAAACTTAATTAAGCTAAAAGAATTAGCATTCAATTATTGGTGGTGTTGGAATTCAGATGCAAAAGAGCTTTTTTTAAGGACGAGCCGCTCTCTTTGGGAAGAAGTGAATCACAACCCAGTCTTATTGATCAACAAGTTAAGCAATGAAAAAATAAAAGAACTTTCCGAGCAAGCTGACTATATTGATTTTTTAAACTATGTTTATGATAAATTTCAAAAGTATTTAAAGAGCAAGAACTGGTATAGCTCATTCGAGCATAGCTCAAAAGGAACTATAGCGTATTTTTCTACCGAATATGGAATTAACGAGAGCTTTCCAAACTATTCTGGCGGTCTTGGAATTCTTTCCGGAGACCATTTAAAAGCTTCAAGCGATTTAGGGCTTCCACTTGTTGGGGTGGGCTTACTCTATCAGCAAGGGTATTTTCGCCAGCGTTTAACTCAGCATGGCTGGCAAACAGAGCAATATTCAGATAATGACTTTTTTTCTATGGCGCTCCTGCTTCAACGCAACTCAAATGGCGAGCCGATTATTCTTGACCTTAATTTACCAGAAGGGAAATGCTTTTTCCAAGTATGGATGCTAAAAATTGGACTTGTCCCGCTTTATCTTATTGACACAAATATTGAACAGAATACGAATGAAAATTATAGAAAAATATCGAACGCACTTTATGGCGGCGACCGTGAAACAAGAATTCAGCAAGAAATCGTTCTTGGAATTGGTGGAATTCGCGCTTTAAAAGAGCTTGGGATAAGTCCCGAGGTTGTTCATATTAATGAAGGGCATGCCGCCTTTGCCTTGGTAGAAAGAGCGCGGATTTTCCAAAAGGAATTTAACATTGACTTTAATTCAGCAAAGCAAATTGTGAAAACAAGTTCAATTTTCACAACTCACACTCCTGTTCCAGCTGGAAACGAAACTTTTAAAATAGATAGAATAGATGCCTATTTTTCTAATTATATAAATGAACTTGGGATTTCACGCGAAAATTTTATTGAACTCGGTCAAACTAATGAATTTAATAATGACGAAGATTTTTCGATGACAGTTTTAGGCTTGAAACTGAGTTCTTATCATAATGGCGTAAGCAAGCTGCATGGCTCAGTATCAAGAAAAATGTGGAAAAGTATATGGAAATGCTTTCCAGACGATGAGGTTCCTATAAAAGCCATAACTAATGGCATTCATACTCTAACTTGGGTGGCACGCGAATTTTCCGAGCTTTACGATAGATATTTAACTCCCCGTTGGAGAGATGAACCAGATAATCAAGAGCTTTGGGAACAAATAGACACAATTCCAGCTGAAGAAATTTGGCGCGAAAAACAAAGACGCAGAATCCGCTTAGTTCTTTTTGCTCGTCAATACTTGCAAAGCAAACAAAAGCAATTTTTAATTCCAGAGCAAGTTTCCCAAATAAACGACTATTTAGATCCAGAGGCTTTGACAATAGGCTTTGCCCGTAGATTTGCAACGTATAAACGTGCATTATTGCTTTTCAAGGACATGGAGCGGCTCTCGAAAATTTTGACAAATAAAGAGCGACCAGTCCAAATAATATTAGCTGGAAAGGCGCACCCACACGATACACAAGGCAAAGAATCTATACAAAGCATTATTCAGAAAATAAGAGCATATAAATTAGAAAGGCACGTTGTTTTTCTCGAAGATTACGATATGGTGATTTCTCGATTTATGTTGAAAGGCTGCGATGTTTGGCTCAACACCCCAATAAGACCAATGGAGGCAAGCGGAACAAGCGGGATGAAAGCGGCACTAAACGGAACTTTGAATTTTAGCATTTTAGACGGCTGGTGGGATGAAGCTTATGATGGCACAAACGGCTTTTGCATCGGACGTGGAGAAGAATACTCAAACTATGAAGAGCAAGAAATTATTGAATCCGGAACGCTCTATGACGTTCTCGAGCAGCACATTGTCCCGATGTTTTACAATAGGAAGCATGGCAATAGATTACCCGACAAGTGGGTTAGTTTTATGAAAAATAGCATAAAAACAATCGCAGGCAATTTCTCTACTCAAAGAATGGTAAAGGATTATGCAAATATGTTTTATATCCCGGCACTCAATAACTATAAGAGATTAGCCACTGACAATGCTAACAAAGCAGTTCAGCTTCGCGAGTGGAAAGACACAGTTCAAAATGAATGGGATAGCGTTGAGGTGCTTTCTGTGGAGATGGAAGAAAATGGAGAATATTACTTAGGCAAGCCAATTGCCGTTCAAGCGACTGTTTTTCTTGGAAATTTAACTCCCGCCGATGTAGATGTCCAGGTGTATTATGGAAATGTAAATGCTCAAAATGAAATTGAAAAACTTAACTTTGCCTCGCTATCTTTAAGCAATTCACAAGGCAGTATTCACATATATAAAGGCACTTATATTTGCTCCGATACTGGCAAACAAGGTTTTACAATTAGAGTGCTGCCAAAGCATCCCTTAATTGTTGATTCAACTGATATGTATCGCTGCTGCTGGGCACAAGTTTAAACGCTAAGAAAAGAGAGTGGAAAATGCAAAAGAAAACAGAGCAGTTGGCTCAAATTCCAGAAATGAAATATTATGTTGAAAATGAAGCGAAGGGCGATCGCGTAAGCCAATTTCTCGAAATATTTGCCTCAATTTTAAAGCATTCAAATTACAGAATGGCATTAGAGCATTATATAAAAGTATCTGCAAAATGTGGTCGCTGCACAAGTTCTTGCCACGTTTATAAAACTACTGGCGACTTAAAAGATATTCCCTGCTATCGATCAGAGCTTCTTCTAAGTATATACCGCAGATACTTTTCCCTTGAAGGCAGCATGTTTTCAAGGTTGTTTGGAGGCTTTGAGCTGACAGAAGAGCATATTGACAAGATGGCATATTCTTTTTGGAATTGCACTGCTTGCAGAAAATGCGTTTTGGAATGCCCTTCTGGCATTGACCACGGTTTGCTGACTCATCTTGCTCGCTATATAATGGCAGAAATGAATCTTGCTCCGCGTGCCTTGGTAATTTCCACCCGAGAGCAGCTTCACGGAAAAACTGCTAACACTTCTGGTATTCCATTTATTGCCTTAAAGGATTCTCTTGAATTCCTTGAAGAAGAATTATTAGAAATTACTGGGCAGGAAATCCGCTTCCCTATTGATCTAGAAAATGCTGAATATATACTTTTTACACCGGTTTCTGACTTTTTAATGGAGGCGGATACTTTGATGGGAATTGCGGCAGTGCTGCATTCAGCTGGAATTAGCTGGACAATCGGCTCAAAGTATTATGATGCAATAAATTATGGGCTCTTTTATAGTGATTTGGTTTTGGCTCGCGCTTTAAGAAAAATGGAAGAAGAAACAAGACGCTTAAAAGCAAAAAAAATCCTGATTGGTGAATGCGGCCATGCAACCCGAAGCGCCAGCTTTTTAAAAACTTATTGGCGGGGAGACGACTGCCCGGAAATGCTTAATATTATGGAGCTTACACACGATTTGCTAAAAGAGGGAAGAATAAAATTAGATCCGAGCAAAATTAGTGAAAAAATTACTTACCACGACCCATGCAATATCGCGCGACAGGGCTGGATTGTAGAGCAACCCCGAGAAATCATTCGCGCACTCTCAAATAATTTCGTAGAGATGACCCCAAATAAAACGGAAAATTACTGTTGCGGTGGTGGTGGCGGAACCGTTTCCATTGATGAAATAAGAAAGTATAGAACTTTGGTTTCTGGGAAAGTCAAAGCTGAGCAAATTAAAAAGACTGGTGCCCATTACGTTGTCGCTCCTTGTGCTAACTGCAAAAAGCAATTTCGCGAGCTTATGGAGGACAACAAAGTTGATGGCGAGCTGGTTGGTTTGCACGATTTAATTTTAAAAGCGATTGTATTTTAAAATGAAACTTAAATTCTCTACATTCGTATAATAGCAAGCAATTAACTGAAATTTTATTTGTTTTAATGGATTTTGCAATGGCTGATATTATGCACAAAGAATCTAACAGCTCAAATGCTTTTTATGGTTTGGGCTTCATTGGCGCCTTAATTTATTATATTTGCACAGCTTCATCTTTTTGGATGGGAGTTTTAGGTGTTTTGAAAGCAATCGTTTGGCCCGCATTTGTGGTTTACGAACTTATGAAATACCTTAATATGTAGATTTTTTTTAAAAGATCCTCGCTATTTATTTTCTACATAATTTGCACTTATAAGTAGTTGGTGCTTTGCGCCAATTTTTAATTGATTTAGCTTAAAAAGTATGGGCTTAAAGTCTTTTTCAAGCTTTAGCTGAAATTCAATAGGAGAAGCATTTTGAGATTGCGTTTCTCCTAAATTTTTTATAAAGTTATCAATTTTTTTACTAAATTCAATAGAATTTATTAAGTTTTTTATATTTTCTCCTACTGCCTTGTCTTTCACTATTTTGAAAATTTTTGTGGCTCTATTACTCCAAAAGAACACCAAGCCTTTTTCATCTGTTACGATAAGCGCTTCTAATGGGCGTCCGGTGCCTTTCTCGTAGCCACCAATATATTTATAGAAAGATTTCTCTGCTTCAATAATATCTGTAACTTCCTTAATCATTGCAAAGAGTTCATTTTCATTATGAGCAATTATGCAAGCTTCAAAATGAAGTTCCTTTTCGCCAGCAGTAGAAGAATAATAAATACATTCTAATTCTCCTGTTTCTAAAGTTCTTTTGGCTGCTGAAAAAACTTCATCAATATTTTCTTGTTTTATTGGTATGTCTTTAATATTTGCGCCGATAATTCTATCTGTTGGTAAAAACAGACTTTCACTATTTGCAGCGTAGTATCCTGTTATGGTGCCGTCTGGCTTGAAAAGGAAAAGTAAATCCGGCACCGACTGCAAAAGTGAAGTAAGCCTTTCTTCGTTGTTTTGAAGTAGAGGACTTGCAGTTTTAAAATTTTCCATCTGATAATATCCCTGTTAAAATTTATTTCACTAAAAAAAATAAATTAAAGGCAAATATAATAATGAAAATTATATTTTAAAAATAAAAAATATTTGTTTT
>JAAYJM010000180.1 GCA_012522895.1 Ignavibacteria bacterium | reverse complement strand
TTAGTATTCATCGGCTTTTTCTGTGATCCAGGTAGGGATTGAACCTACGGCCCCTTGATTAAAAGTCAAGTGCTCTACCCCTGAGCTACTGGATCAATTAAGATTACAAAATTACGAACAATTTTTATTCTATACAAGTAAAAAAAGAAAAAAATTGAATTTTTTTTTATAATGCTTCATTAATAGTCAAATCAAAGAACTTATACTAAATTTATATTGCGATCTACGCTTAAAAAGAAAATTAATTTTAATATTGCTTTACAATGGGTTTACGCGGCAATTTGATAAATGGAACAAAGCCAGAAATCACGGTTGTATAAAAAGATGACGCCAGCCCATACTTTAAAAAGAAATTGATAAAGGAAATATCGGTGCCTTTAATATAGAAAATGAAGTAAATAATGTTATGGACAAATGAAGTGAAAAACACTAAAATTAAAAAATTGTAGCTTTTAATAGATTGCTCAATTTTATTTTCACGATAGAAAAAACCGGCAAGAAATGCAGTTGTCATCTTTGTAAACGCATTAATACCAACAATATCGCCGGAAAAAAAATCGAATAGCAAGCCAATAAAAAAGCCCGCAAATATCGCAAAAAACTGCCCTTCAAAAAGCGCAATAAAAACGCAAAGAATGATTAAAAGATTTGGAGTAATGCCCGCAATGCTAATAAAGTCGAGAAAAACTAAATGCGCAACAAACATAAAAAGAGCAATAATAGAGTATCCAATTGAGCGGTAACTCATTAGAGTGCTACTACTTTGCTCCTGAATTTCTATCCTCATTTAATTTGTCCTTCTTGCCCTAAATTTTTCTTCTATTAGTTTTATTAACTCGTTTCTTTCCGGGTCTGGGATTTTTTTAACAACAAACACCTGCTCCAGCGTAGAAAAGTTTACAGTTGGCTTTAAAAGAACTTTCAAAAACTGCCCTCCCTTTTCTTCATAAAATCTAACTATTTCTCCAATCGGGATGTCGTCCGGATATTTATTGCTAAAATTGGAGGTGGCAATCAAATCGCCAACTTTGATGTCGAAAGAACGGGGGATGTTGTTCAAGTAAAAATAATTGCCCCCCTCCCAATCGACTATTCCATATATTCCGCTACGCAAATTTTTCGCAGAAATTTTCACGTTGCGGTTTGTTATAAGCTCAACAGCGGAGTAATTATTAGTTACTGCGACAATCAATCCAACTAAGCCAGCATCACTTCTTACAGACATTCCAGTTTCAATTCCGCTTTTGGCGCCTTTATTGATTGTAACGTAGTAACGCATATCAGTAGTAACTCGCCCAACAATTTCAGCAGTTTCATAGCTATAATTCAATCTTTTTTGGAAACCAATAATCTCTCTTAATCTTTCATTTTCAAGAAGAGAATGCTGCATTTTAGTTACATCAGAAGAAAGCTTTAAGTTAAGATCTCTAAGCGCCTGATTTTCATTTTTTAAAGCAACTGGATTAGGAATCCAAGAGAAAGTGCTTTGGAACCAGCCAATCGAGCCAATTACAATAGAGCGGAAACCACCTATTTTTCCGCTATCTCCAAGTGAAATCAAAGACAAGGAAACAACTGTAAGCGCAAGATAAGTTAAGTATATTTTGTATCTTGTTATAAAATTAAAAAGCTTTTGCATTTCAAGGTGGTTTTTTGACTATTAAGCCTTATCAATATCTGTTAGATTTTATAAGCACGTTAGAATGTTCACTAAGCTTATCAATCACTCTGCCAGTTCCGTTAATTACAGAAGTAAGTGGTTCTTCAGCAACCGCAACCGCAAGCTGAGTTTTTCGTTTAATAAGCTCGTCAAGTCCAATAAGGTTAGCACCGCCGCCGGTTAAAATTATTCCTCTGTCTAAAATGTCAGCAGAAAGCTCAGGTGGCGTTTCGTCCAAAAGCTGAATAATAGTTTCAACGATTTTGTTTACTGTGCCGATGATAGCTTCGCGCACCTCTTTTGAATTTGTGTGTATTCTCTTTGGGATGCCAGAGATTTTGTCCCGCCCTTTTATTTCAACTTCAATTTCTTTTTCTAAAGGAAGAGCAGAGCCAACCTGATGCTTAACTGTTTCAGCTGTTCTTTCTCCAATTAAAAAATTATGTTTTTCTTGGAAATATCTTATAATAGACTCAGTCATTTCATCGCCTGCATCGCGTATAGACCTGGCTTTCACTATACTTGAGTATGTGATAACAGCAACCTCGGTTGTTCCGCCACCAATATCAACAATTACGTTACCATTTGAATCATTAACGTTTAGCCCTACCCCAATAGCTGCTGCCATTGGTTCAGCAATAAGATAGACCTCTCTTGCGCCGGCGTGTTCGCAGCTATCGCGGATTGCTCTTCGTTCAACCTCTGTAATGCCAGAAGGAACACAGACCACAATACGACGCGCAGCTTGCCAAGTCGTAGTAGCTTTTCTTATAAAAGCACGCATCATTCCTTCTGCAATTTCAAAATCGGCAATCACCCCATCTCGCAAAGGCTTAACTATTTTTATACTACGGTGTGTTTTACCAATCATAGCTTGCGCTTCGAACCCAACAGCAATTATACTTTTATTAGCGTAGTCAAAAGCAACAACTGAGGGCTCATTCAGCTTTACGCCTTCTCCTTTTTTCCAGATTAAAGTGTTCGCTGTTCCTAAATCTATCGCTATATCGTTAGAAAGAATGTTAAAAACCGATAATGATTTGGAAAATATTTTGGACATTATTCCCACTGATTCTTTTATTTATTAATAATTTATTGCTAATTTACTCAATTTACAATCATAATTTTACAAAAATAGTAGTTTTAATTTGAAATATAAAATTTAGATCGAATAATGGATAAAAAAATTAAAATCGTAGTTATTGGAACCGGTCATCTGGGGACAATTCATTCAAAATTGTGGAAAAAATGTTCGAAAGCAGAGCTTGTTGGAATTTATGATATTGATTATTCTAAATCGCATTTTTTGGCTAATAGTTTGGATTGCAAATGTTTTCATTCCATTGAAGAAGCGCTAAGCCTGGCTGATGCTGCTACCATATCCACCCCCACCTCCTTTCACTTTCAGCATGCCTTGGAGTGCATTGAAAAGGGAGTGCATTGCTTCATTGAAAAACCAATTACCGATAGCTATGCAAAAGCTAAAGAAATCATTAAATTAGCTAATGAAAAAAATGTTCTGGTCCAAGTTGGGCACGTGGAAAGGTTTAATCCCGGACTATCGCAGCTTTCAAACTATAGTGTTAATCCTCTTTTTATTGAGGCGCATCGTTTAAGCCAATTCAAGCCGCGTGCAATAGACGTTTCTGTTATTTTAGATTTGATGATCCACGATATTGACATCATTCTTTGGCTCATAAAATCAAAAGTAAAAAGCATTCAAGCAAATGGTGTATCTGTTCTTACAGATACAATAGATATAGCAAACGCAAGAATTAGCTTTGAAAATAACGCTGTGGCAAATCTCACTGCTTCGCGTATTTCGATGAGGCAAATGAGGAAAATGAGAATGTTCCAAAAAAATGCGTATTTTTCTATTGATTTTGCTGAAAAAGAGTTAGAGTGCTATCGTTTAGTGGATAAAGACGAATCAGATCAGTTTGATTTTGAACTTGGGCATAACAATAAAAAAATTGTTTTAGAAAAGCCGAAAATCGCTGACAAAAATGCAATAGCTGAGGAGCAGTTACTTTTCGCAGAATCAATTCTTGAAGGCAAGCCAATAGCTGTGAGCGCGGAAGATGCTGCAAAAGCTATGTGCATTGCTGAGGAAATTTCAAATCAAATAGAAAAAGGCTTCAGTTCCATTTTAAAAATGTAACTTAGCTGACTGTTTTTCGCTGTCGTTTTTCATTTCGTTGAAAATGACAGGAGAATCAGTGAAAAAAAATCTATTTAATCACAGTTCAGAAACGCTGAGAATAACAATAAAAAATGCCCCGCATTCTCAAAATGTAGGGCATTTTTTTCAATCAAATTGTTTCGTCAATCAATTTATTTTTTTAATGACCAGCCAGTTTTTAAGCCAACTACAAAATAAATTAGTCCTAAACTACCTAATCCAAAAATTGTGTCTCCAATTGAACGAAGCCAGCGCAAAGTCTGCATCACTGGCTCTTGCATAAATTCCATAGAACGTGCAAACCACATGCCATGCTCAACAGAAGCAAAAACTTGATTAATGCCGATTGGGAGAATGCTGAGCAGCACCATCAACATTAAGCCGATTTGAAAACACCAGAAAGAATATTTTAAAATGCCTTCTTTCCACTCGCTTTGTATCGTCATACCACGCAAAACAAAGAGCATCAAGCCAATACCGAGCATACCATATACGCCAAATAGAGCAGTATGTCCGTGAACGGGGGTAGTGTTTAAGCCCTGCAAATAGTAAAGTGAAATTGGCGGGTTGATTAAAAATCCGAAAAGCCCCGCTCCGACTAAATTCCAAAACGCAACAGCAATGAAGCTATATATTGCCCAACGATATTTTCTAATCCACTCGCTCGTTTTTGTCAATTTATAGTTTTGCCAAGCTTCAAAGCCAATTAAGACCAGCGGCACTACTTCCAAGGCACTGAAAGAAGCTCCCAAAGCGATTACTGAGGTTGGGACTCCGGCGAAGTATAAGTGATGGAAAGTTCCTATTATTCCACCTAGTAGATATATTATTGCAGTAAATAAAGCTGCCTGCGTTGCTCGTTTTATGTTTATAAGACCTAATTTCACCAAAACAAAAGCAATCACCGTTGTTGCAAAGACCTCGAAAAATCCTTCTACCCAAAGATGAACCACCCACCAGCGCCAGTATTCTGCAACCGATAAGTGGGATTGATAGCCATACATCAAGCCAGCGCCATAAAAGGCAGCAATAGCAATGGAGGCTATAACGAAAAGCACCAACAACTGCTTATTATCGGTTTTTGCTTTTAATGCGGGACGCAATGCCCTTATCATAAGATAGAGCCAGAGCAGCAAACCAACAAAAAGTAGAATTTGCCAAAATCTTCCTAAATCTAAATACTCATAGCCTTGATGCCCAAAATAAAAATTCTTAGCTAAATCAAATTTTTGCATTACGCCAAACCATTCGCCAGTAAGTGAGCCAAGAACCACAATCAGCAGGGCGCCAAACAGGACATTTACTCCAAACCGTTGAAGCTTTGGCTCTGCCCCCGACACAGCTGGAGCAATGAATAACCCTGCTGCGAGCCAGGCAGTTGCAATCCAAAATATTGAGATCTGAACGTGCCAAGTCCTTGATATTGAATAAGGTAAATACTTATCTAATTGGAAACCATAAAAGCCATCTCCCTCGACTCCATAATGAGCCGTTATCACGCCAAGCAAAACCTGCACTCCAAGCAAGCCAACAACTACCCAAAAATATTTCAAAGTAGCTTTCATTGAAGGGGTTGCCTGCAAATTGATTAAGGGGTCGTTTTCTGGATAATAGTGGCTATCCAGCTCTTTGTCTTGAGTTTTTGCGAAGTAAAATCCAAGCAAGCCAATTCCCAGCAAAAGCAGAATAATGCTAAACATTGTCCAAAATATGAAATTCGATGGTGGCTTATTGCCAATTAAATCGTCCGGTGGCCAATTGCTCGTGTAGGTTATATCCTTGCCAGGCCTTTCTGTTACGCAAGCCCAAGAAGCCCAGAAGAAAAAAGCATTCATTTTTCGCATACTTTCTCCGTCTTTTATTGTATTTTCTGGGATTGCATAAGCCTGTCTTTCCTTCACCAAGTCTTTGCCGTCTGTAAATAAATCCTTATAATACTCCATATTTGCATTTATTGCCTCAACTCTAAGCTCGGACACCTTAAGCGTTTTTGTGCCTTCGTCATAATTATTTGCTCTTATTTCTTTTTGTAGTAGTTTTTTAAAATACTCTTGTTTTTCCGGAGTTTGGTTGTAAAATAAAATGCTGTCTGCTTGCATAGACAAAGCATTAAGCATAAAGAGGGCTTCGCGGTGAAGCCAATCTGCCGTCCAGTCTGGCGCAACATAAGCGCCGTGTCCCCAAACAGAGCCAACTTGCTGCCCGCCAATAGATTGCCAAACGCTTTGACCATCTATTATTTCTCGGTCGCTAAAAATTTGCTCGCCATTTTCACTAATCACTTTTTCTGGTATGGGAGGTTTTTGTTGGTAAATCTCATACCCGAAAATGAGCAAAACTGCAAAGCTAACTACAGTTACGACAATTAAGCTAATCCATAGTTTTTTTGTGTTCATATAACTAACTCCTTATAAAACATTTAAAATAAACCTTTTTATATAAGATAAAAATACTACTATTTTTCATTCCTGCAAAAATATGAATTTATTTTAAAAATTAAAATTTTTTATTTTTTGGATTGTATTTTGTTGGGGATTTGTCTTGCATTAACTTTAAAAGGTTTTTGCTCAGATTTCTGTGATTCAATAAGCAATTACACTCTGCGTTAAGGCTTTCAAAATTATACGATATTTAAGAACATTTTAACCAAGGCTTAAAAGAAATTGAGTAAAGATAGAGATGAGCAGGCACTTCTCTTGTTTAAAGGCATTTTATATTCTCAAAATCCTAATGATTGCTTTTTTCAAAATCGGCTAATAGCTCTAATAAGGAATTTTCTATTCCTTTGTAAAATCCGACATTGGGACCATTAAAAATAAAAGAAAAGAATAAATAATCTCCGCGAATCATCTGCATTCGACCAGATAAAGAACTGACGTTTCGATGTGTTCCAGTTTTTGCCGCTACTCTATGCGAAACTGCTGAACCTGAGAAGCGCTTTTTTATTGTTCCATCAACTCCCGCAATTGCAAGTGAGTTGAAAAATTTTTCTGAAAAAGGAGATTTATTTGCATCTAAAAGAAGATGTATAAATGTCTTAGCACTCACTTTCGTTTGACGTGCCAAACCAGAGCCATCGTTGATAACGCAATCTTCAAAAGGAATCTGATTTGTTTTCATTGTGTTGTCAATCAGCTCTTGGGCAGCCCGAACATTCCTTGCGTCCTTATTGCTTAAAGACCCAAGCGCTTTAAAAAGCGTTTCGGCAAGCCAATTATTACTTTCTTTATTAACAATATCAATAACCTTAAAAACATCACGCTTAACCGTTGCAATTTTTAAAAATTGATTTTCTAAATGGCTCATTTCTCTGCTGGAAAAATTTCCATTTATTTTAATGCCAAGTGCCTTTATTCGCTCTTTTAAGCTGCCCGCCGCAACAAGCGGAGCATTTTTTATGTAGTGCGTGTATGAAGTGGAAAGGCTTTTTGTCAAATTCCCATTGACAAAAAATGTTTGCGTTCCGTCTGCGTTGGCTTTAGTTGTTACTTTTATTGAATTGACGTTTCTCGCAGCTTGTTTTTTCTTTCCTTTGCCTTTGCCGCCACTTTTCCCAACGATTTTTGCATTGACGACCACGTTAAATGCTGGCGATTTCGGAATAACTTGGACTGAAACTTTATTTCCAATGTTAGAATTTGCTTTAACAAGAATGGTTGCGATATTTCTATCTAAGCTAATGCTTGTGATTGGAGCAGTAGCCTCAACTAAGTCCCTGTCTGAACTATATTGTATTCTCTCGGTTTCGGAATCGAAAAAGCTTGGGTCGGCATAGACGCTGCCTTTTATTTCTCTAATTCCTTGCCGGTAAAGCTGATCAGCCAAATCTTCTAAATCGCTGATGGAAAGCAAGCCGTCCCCTTTTCCAAAGAGATAAACATTTCCATCTAAAACGCTGCTCAGCGAATCAGCATCGGTGTATATATCGGTATTAAGGGTATAGTCTTTCCCAAAATTTTTGAGCAGAGTGTAAGTAGTTACCAATTTTGAATTTGAAGCTGGAACTAAGGGCTGGTCTATGTTTTTTTTATATATGTATTGATTAGCTCTTTCAGAATAAATTGCAACTGCGAATTTTGTTGTGCTTAAATGTTTATGAGATAATACTTTATCTATTTTCTGTGATAATTCAGCAATAGAAGGCATGCCTTCTGCAGTTCTATTGTAGCTATGTGTGGGAGCTTGCGCAGTTCCAGTCCATTGGAATGGAATGCTTGAAAAAAGAAATGTAAATATAAGAAGAAATAAAATATTAGTTTTTTTTAAAGCCTGCATCAAAAACTTTCTTTTATAGGTTTTTTAGAAATTTAGGAAAAAGTGTAGCTTAATTTTCAAACATAGTTATGATAAATGTAGAGCCAAGATCGGGCTGACTTTGAACGTTGCAAGTTCCATTATAAAGCTCGGCAATTTTTTTAATGGTAGAAAGCCCAAGTCCGCTACCAAGAATATCCTTTGTCTTTGGATTCTTGATTCTTACAAACTCTTTAAATAGCTTTGCAATTTCTTCTGAGGACATACCAATTCCGGTGTCTTTCACCTGAATTGTTAATTTATTGCCTTCTTTATTCACATAAATATCAACCTGTCCATTGTCTTTATTATACTTAACTGAGTTGGAAATCAAATTGTTTAGCACAATTTCCATTTCTAAGCCATCAGCTTGGAACTCTATCGAAGGCTCAGCGTGTAGTTTTAAAGTAACGCCTTTCTTTTCTGCGTCATTTTTTAAAATATCAAGTGAATTATTGACGATTGAAATAATATCAACTGTTTTGAGCTCTCGCTGCCTTTGTCCAGATTCAATTTTTGTCATCTCTAAAAGGTCATAGATAAGTTTCCTCATTTGATCAGTGCGAACGATCATCCTATCCACCATTTGCTCATAATCAGCAATATTATCGCCGACAGAGCGATCTTTAAGCATATAAAGATAGCCGTCAATCGAACTCAAAGGAGCTTTTAACTCGTGCCCCAAAACGGAGATGAATTGGAAACGGATCTGCTTCCGCTCCTCGCTTAATTTCTTTAACTGGCGAGCTAAAACTACGTTCTGAGTTGCCTTAGTAACGGATTTCCTTAATTCTGCTGGGGTAAATGGTTTTGCGAGAAAATCGAAGGCGCCGCTCTTTACAGCGCTAACCGCAGTTTCAAGCGAGGCAAATGCGGTAATCATAATCGTAAGCATAGTTTCGGACTTTGAGCCAACTTTTTCAAGAAGCTCCAAACCGCTCATCCCGGGCAGCTTATAATCTAAAAGCAATATGTCGAATTGATTAGCTTTGATTTTATCATAAGCTTCCTCAGCAGTTTCAGCAATATCGACATTGAAATTAATAGGGTCTTCCACATCTGGCAGCTGTAATTTGAAATGACTTAAAGTGCGGGCGATTCCGGTCCGCATACCTAATTCATCATCTACTGCCAATACCTTTATTTCATTCATCTCTACTTTTAAAAATTGTTATTAAAAACTATTCTAAATTACAAAAGATTTTCTAATAAATTTCAATTTGTATAATTTCTTTTTGAATTATAATTTGAATTATAATAAATTATAGTCATAATAGATTTTTTTTTTTAGATTTTTATATTAAATTGCTTGTTTTGTAATATGACTTTTTGTGTAGTATTGCGTTTTGATAAGGATTTATATAGAGGTTAATATGAAAACTTTAATAAATTTTGCTGTTATTCTTTTTTTTGCAATCGCATTTAACGGCATAGCTTATTCAAATGATGAATGCAGTTTTAATGGAATTGACGATGTTCTTTATTTTCAAGAAAATAGCATATCTAACTTAAGAGAGATAACTGTCGAGGCTTGCGTTAAAGTAAACTCCTTTTCTGCTCGCAAGTCCGGGGCAAATGAAATTTGGCAATTTATTATATTTAAAAAGAATCAGCTGGATCATTTTAACGAAGGATTTGCTATTTATTTAGACGAAAAAAACGAACGATTTGCAACTTCGGTTGCGAGCGCAAAAGGCATTCAAGCAGTTATAGTCGATAAAAAGCATAGCGTTGAGCTGGGGCGCTGGTATCGGCTCAGAATGAGTGCAAATTCAAAAGAAATTAAGTTTTTCGTTGATGGAGTTCTTGTTAAATCTGCTCCTACAGGCTTCCCGCTTGACTTTGACTCGGAGGAGCTATTTATTGGCGGAAGAACAAAAATTCTCAAAGACAAAGATTTTGAAGGGCGTTTTTGCGGAAGCATTAAAAATATTAAAATCTGGAGCAAGGTTTTAGACGAAGATGATTT
>JAAYJM010000179.1 GCA_012522895.1 Ignavibacteria bacterium | reverse complement strand
TTGGAAAAACGAAAAAAGCAGAAGGAAAATAAATATTCAATGAATTCGTAAATTTATTTAGAGTTTAATATATTGGCTAAAATAGTAGAAAAGAAACAAGTAGGAAAATTTGTTTATCAGTTTCTTTTAAAATGTGATTTAATTCGTTTAAATAAAAATGGAAAAACTGTTTTACATTAAAAATAATAATAAAGGGTTAAGATTTATATTTTTGCTTTTTGTCCTGTTATCTGCAAGCATTCTCAAGATCTTTGCTGATAATGCAAGTTTTACAGCGACAACAAGCAAAAATCCAGTTTCAGTTGGAGAACGTTTTCAGGCAACTTTTACTTTATCAAATGCTGAAGGCTCAAACTTTAGACAACCGGACTTTGCGGGCTTTTCCGTTCTTATGGGACCCAGCACTATGCGTTCCACTCAAATTATTAATGGGAAGATGTCAAGCTCGGTTTCCTATACTTATGTTCTTCAAGCGGACAAAACAGGAAAATTTACTATAAACCCAGCTAAAATCACTGCTGGCGGCTCAGTCTTGCAATCCAATTCTTTGACGATTAATGTAGAAAAGTCTGGCAGCTCTTCTCAGTCGCAGCAGCAAACGGGACGCCCAAGCACTTCTGGAAGAGCGCGCAGCTCAAATCCACAAGTTGCTGAATATCTTAAAGATAAACTGTTTATGCGAGTTTCTGTATCCAAGCGAAATGTTTATCAAGGAGAGCAGCTTGTTGCAAGCTATAAATTATTCTATAAAACAGATGTTCAGCTTGCCGGGATTAAATCATCGAAAGAGCCAGAGCTTTCTGGCTTTTGGAAATATGACTTAAAAATTGACGATAGCCCACCCAAACGCGAATCGATAAACGGTGTCGCTTTTTTCACAAAAGAAATTAAGAAAATCGTTTTAATACCTCAGCAATTTGGTGAGCTAACAATAGATCCACTGGAGGTGGAATATATAGTTGCACTGCCCGTAAATGATGGCTGGTGGACTACTTATCAAAATTTCCCAATCACTATAAGTTCGACAAAAGAGCGAATCGCGGTAAACAAACTCCCTGAGCCTAAGCCAAGTGATTTCACCGGCGCTGTTGGCTCATTAAAATTCACTTCTTCTCTCGATAAAACTCGCAGCAAAGCAAACGAGCCAGTGTCGTTAAAAGTAACGGTTTCGGGGAACGGCAATTTAAAATTGATTTCTGCTCCAGCGCTTGAGCTTCCAAAGGACGTCCAAACTTTTGACCCGAAGCAAAGTGAAAATATTTCTATTAGTGCAAACGGGGTTTCCGGAAGCAAAACTTTTGAATATTTGCTAATTCCACGCCGTGAGGGTGAATATAAAATTAAGCCATTAAGCTTTTCTTATTTTGATTTGAATCAAAAAAAATACTTGAGCTATCAGTCCGATGAATATATTTTGTATGTGGAAAAAGGCACTGGGACAAGTTCATCTCAAATAATTACTGGCGCCTCGAAAGAAGAAATCGAATTTATTGGGAAAGATATTTTATTTATAAAAACGCCGAAAACGAGTATAAAAAGTGAATCAAGCTCTTTTTGGGCTGGCACTTCTTTTTTCGTTCTTGTTTTTTTGCCAGCACTTCTTTTTATTTTGCTTCTAAGTTTTTTATCGAAAAGGAAAAAGAATTTAGGAAATAAAGCACTGCTTCGGACAAAAAGGGCATCGCGCTTGGCACAAAAGCATTTGAAAAAGTCTAAAAAATATTTATCAAAAGCAGACGAAAAGAATTTTCACGAAGCTCTCTCCCGCGCCTTATGGGGATATTTGAGTGATAAATTGAGCATAGCGATTTCCGATTTAACGAAAGACAAAGCAGAAATTGAATTGATTAAGTATGATGTAGAAGAAACTCTTTTGCGGGATTATTTTAGAATTATTGATGAATGCGAGTTTGCGCGCTTTGCTCCCTCGCAGCTAAGCCAAAATATGAAAAACCTTTACGACCGAGCAGCTGAGCTTATTGCAAAAATGGAGGCAAACTTAAAATGAGAAAAGCATTATATTTTTTGATAGCTGTATTTTTATTTAGCTCAATTTCTTTGATGGCAAAAGACGCAGACGCCGCTTTTAAAAAAGCAAACCAGCTTTATCAAAAAGAAGATTATCTCGCCGCCGTTGAGCTTTATGAAAGCATAGCGAAAAAAGGAAATTGCAGCTATGAAGTTTATTATAATTTGGGAAACGCATACTTTCGGACTGAGGAATTTGCAAGAGCAATACTAAATTATGAGCGAGCTGCAAAGCTTTCTCCAGAGGACTCGGAAATCAAATTCAACTTAAGCATAGCAAGGACAAAGATTGTTGATAAAATCGAGCCAATAGAAAGATTTTTCCTCGTTCAAGCGTGGAACGATTTGCTTAATAGCTTTTCATCGGGCAGTTGGGGAATTTTTGTTGTAATTGCTGTTTGGCTTGGCTTTGCCGCTCTTTCTGTTTTCTTTTTTACTTATAGAAATTCACTAAAAAAACTTAACTTTATTTTTGCTCTTGTATTTTTTTCAATAACGGCGATCGCCATCTTTTTTGCAAGCCAAAAATATGAAATTGAAAGCAAAAGAAATAGCGCTATTATAATGATACCAAGTGCTTACGTAAAAAGCTCTCCGGACGCTGGAGCAAGCGATCTTTTTATTTTGCACGATGGCACTAAGGTAGAACTTCTTGATGAACTTGGTAATTGGAAAAAAATTAGAATTGAAGACGGAAATATTGGCTGGATTTCTGACCAGGCAATCGAGATTATTTAACTAAGCGTTTTTTATGAAAACAATTTGCATTGTGAACGGGCTTTATTTCCCGCATACCGGGGGTGTGGAAAGCTATATACACAATTTAGCAATTCATTTGAATAAATTGGGTTACAGAATAATCATTCTTGCGGCAAATACAGAAAAAGTGAAAGAATTTGAGCATTTAGAACGTTTTACCGTCTATCGCCTTCCGGTAATCAATCTTGTAGACAGACGCTTCCCAATTATTATTCCATCAAGAAAAACAGTTAAACTGCTTCGCCAATTGAAAAATGAAAATATTGACTTTTTTTTAATACAAATGCGCTTTTACTCCACCTCAATCCTTGGTGCAGTTCTTGCAAAAAAGCTGAAAAAACCCTCTTTTATCGTTGAGCATGTAACGGGCTATATGACTATTGATAGCAAGTTTTTCAATTTTCTTGGGAAAATTTACGAAAATTGGGTTTCTCGCTTTGTGAGAAAAAGGGTCAATGCTTTTTATGCAGTTTCCAAGGCTTGCGCCCGCTGGCTTAGTAATTTCAAGATTGAAGCTAAAGGCATATTTTATAATGGAGTTAATTTAGATTCAATAGAATTAAAGAATAAAAGAGCATTAAAAAGTAAGGACAAAATAAATTTTATTTTCGCTGGGCGTTTGATTGAAAGCAAGGGAATAAATTTACTAATCGAAATATTTATGGATTTGCAAAAAAATCACGATAATATATTCTTAACTATTTGTGGCGATGGAGACTTAGGCGAGCAATTAGAAAGAAAAACTAAGAATAATGAAAAAATTAAATTAACCGGACAAATTGAGCATAAAAAAGTTATGAGCTTGCTGCAAAGTTCCGATGTGGTTGTAATTCCTTCTTATTATCCAGAGGGCTTGCCTACTCTTATTTTGGAGGCTGGGGCTTGCTCTTGCGCCGTGATTGCAACTGATATGGGTGGAACAAGCGAGATTATTGAAAATAGCGATTATGGAATTTTGATTAAGCCAAATAACCGTGAAGAGCTAAAAAAAGAACTTAAAGATGCTATGGTAAAGCTAATAATGAATGAAGAATTAAGGGAAAATCTTGCGAATAATCTTCATGAAAAAATCATTCGGGACTTTCTTTGGGAAAAAAATGCGAAGATAGTCGCAAATGAAATTGAAAGCTGTTTATAAATAATAAAAATAAATAATTTTTCTTTACGTCTCAAGTTTGTAAACTTTTAATAAAAGAATAGATTAGCTTCTTTTATAATATTTTTTTGGAGGGAAATAATGTCTTTAAAAATTGCAATAAATGGTTTTGGTCGTATTGGAAGGCTTGTTCTGAGAGAAGCTTTTTCTCGCGGTCAAGATTTTGAAATTATTGGGATTAACGATTTAGCAAGCACAGGCACGCTTGCCCATTTGCTTAAATACGATTCAGTCCACGGGAAATTCAAAGGAGAAGTAAGGGTTGAGGATAATCATTTAATTGTAAATGGTAAAAAAATCTTGGTTAGTGCTGAAAAGCAAATCGAGGCTCTGCCTTGGAGAGAGCTTGATATAATTTTGGAATCCACTGGCGTTTATAGAAAAAGAAGTGATTTAGAGCGTCTTTTAGCACTCGGCGCAAAAAAAGTTTTGCTTTCAGCTCCGGCAAAAGAAGAATTGGACGCAACGGTTGTTCTTGGTGTAAACGACCATATTTTAACAGGCACGGAAAAATTGATTTCCAACGCAAGCTGCACCACTAATTGCTTAGCCCCACTTGTTAAAGTGATTAACGATAATTTTGGTATAGACAAAGGACTGATGGTAACCGTTCATGCTTATACAAACGATCAAAATATACTGGATTTGCCTCATAACGATTTGCGGCGCGCGAGGGCAGCAGCAGTAAACACAGTTCCAAGCACAACAGGAGCAGCAAAAGCCGTTGGAGTGGTTATTCCAGAGATGAAAGGAAAGCTTAATGGCTATGCTATTCGCGTCCCGGTTCCAAATGTTTCTTTAACCGATCTTACGCTTATTTTGAAAAGTGAGGTTACAAAAGATACTATAAATCAATTAGTTAAGCAAGCCTCCGAAAGCACAATGAAAGGCATTATCGAATATTGCGATGAGCCAATCGTCTCCTCTGATGTTATTGGAAATCCAAATTCCAGCATTTTCGATTCTGAGCTAACCCAAGTAATTGGCAATATGGCAAAAGTAGTCGCTTGGTATGACAATGAATACGGATATTCTTGCCGAATTGTAGATTTAATGCAAAAATTGGGAAATATGCTCTAATCAAAAGATTTTCAAGCAAAATTCTTTTAGTTTTTTATATTAAAATAATTTTATTAACTTGTAATATATAGCATTTAAAAAAAGAAAAGATTGTTGAATGGGAACTAAACAATATCAAATTTGTGTTGTAGAAGACAATGCCCCAATTAGAAAACTATATAGCACATTGCTAAAAAAGCATGGTTTTCAAACTGAAGATTTTCCAGATGGGAAACAAGCTATCGACTGGCTAAAAAACAATAATCCAGACTGCGTTTTAGTTGATATTCTTTTGCCCGATATGAACGGGACCGAGATTTTGCAATTTGTCAGAAAAAAAGAAAATGGCGATAGTATTCCAGTTATTGCTGCAACAGGCTTCGCCCATTCAAACGATAGACAAAAATTTATTGACATCGGCTTCGATTCTTATATTCCAAAGCCTATTAATACCGCCACTTTTGCCTCTGATATTGAAGATGTAATAAGGAAAAAGAATGGATAAGAGCAAAGCAAACGATGTTGTTAGCTTGGATAGTATTATTCGAGAAAGCGCGGGTCAAAAAAAAGCGTTGCTTAACTTCTCGAAAACCTATCCTGCTTATATTATTTTAGCTGTTGCAATAGCAATAAGTTTCGTCATCTATTCTTATTTAAGAGAAAGAGTAGACAGCGACAACCAGAAAGTTTTCGATAAAGCTGTCAGCTCGGTAATGACCCGACTTGAGCGAAAGCATCAAACGAATGTAGAAATAATTCAGCAGCTTCAAGGCGTCTACAAAAGTTTGACTATGGTTGTAAAAGACTTTTTTGATTTATACGCCTCGGTCCCAGCTAATACTTACCCTTCTATTATGTCAATCTGCTATGCTCCTTTAATTACTCCAAAAACAAAAGATGATAGGGAATTTGATATGCAGAGAGCGGGGATTTTAGAATTTAAAGTTTATCCGGAAGGCAAGCGAAGTGACTATTTCCCGATTTTTTATATTGTCCCGCAGAAAAAAAATTATCATCTTTTTGGTAAGGATTTGGCTTATAACTCAGTTGTTAGAGAGGCAATAGAAAAGGCGCGAGACAGCAATATGTTTGTTTCTACTTCTGTTATTGATTTAAGAGGAAACGATTCACTTGGTTTTTATGTTATTGCTCCTGTTTATTATAAGGACTCAGCGATAAACAGCATAGAGTTAAGAAAAAAGCATTTTATGGGAGCGGTGATATTAGAATCCGATGTAAATATTTTCTTTGAAGAAGCTTTAGCAACAAATAGAATAGCCAGCGATACATCAATAATATTTTTTGGAATCGAAGAAAGCTTGACAAACAAAATATATTATACCTCAACAAATTACGATCTTTCTAAATTTGACTACGATAAATTAGAGCAAACACAAATACTTCACATAGCTGATAAAACTTTCACTATAAGGTTTGCTACAATACCTGGCTTTGGCTCTGGTTTTCAGCAAGCAGTGCCGACTATTGTTTTAATTCTTTCGCTTATAATTAGCTTTGCATTTTCCGGCTTTGTCCTTTCTGTTATTACATCGAGAGCAAGGGCGCTTGATTTAGCTGAGCGTATGACCCGTTCTCAACGCCGAATTGTAGATATGTCGAACGACATTATTGCCGTGCTGGATTTTGATGGCAAGTGGAAATCGATGAACCCGGTATCTGAGCAACTTTTTGGTCTGAAACCAACTAACTTAATAGGCAAAAGCGTTGGAGAGCTATTAGTCAATAGCAACGAGTTAGCGCCAATCCTTAAAAGAATTAGGAGCTTCCCAGATTCAAGCAGCGAAAGGGTTGATGTTTTGATGAAGGGTAAAGACGCTCAAGAAATATGGGTCAGCTGGAATTTAAACGTCTCGAAGGAAGATAGATTAATTTATACTATTGGGCGAGACGTTAGCTTAGAAAAGAAAGCTGAAGAAGAGGAGCGCTTGAAGAGCAAACAAATCCAGCTTGCTGAACAATTTACGAAAGAAGCAAGCGAGTATAAATCCTTATTTATGACTAAGCTTAGCCATCAATTAAGAAACTCCCTTACTGGTATAATTGGTTATTTGCAGTTGATTTCTCAAAAAATTTACGAAACAGACGAAGAACGCGATTCCTTTGTTGAACTTGCCGAGCAAAGCTCAGAAGAGCTTTTCACATTCGTTTCCGATATTGTTGACGTTGCTCAGGGTAGCGATGGCGAATATAAGGAGCTTGCTGCAATTCCAATTAACGCAACAATAAACGAGCTTGGCTTGCTTATTAAAGAGGAAACCAGGAGTGCAAAAGAAATCATAATAAATATTCTTGAAGATAGCCAAGACATAACAGTGCTTGGAGATTACTCACTTGTTCTTGACTCTTTAAAGAACGTGCTTCTCGCGCTTAGCGAAGGAGTTGAAAAAATTGTGCTTGATGTAAACGCAAGTGCAAATCCCCACGAAGGAGCTGCGGAGCTGCAAATCCTCAGCGGTCCCAATAAACTGGTTTCTGAAATGATAGAGCTTTATAAAAAGCATAGCGCAGATCTTATTGGGTCGTTAAAGCAAGACAAAAATGATGTTATACTTAATCTTGCAATGGCAAAATCGAAATTGCAAACTATTAGCGGAACGATGTCCGTGGAATCCTTTGGCGCAGAGGAAGGGAATTTAGTTCAAATTAGTATGCCTATTAATAAGCAAATTGAAAGTTAGTTGTGGAGCAAAAAAAGAGTTTACGCATCTTAGAACTTGCTCCACAATTCCCATTTCCAAGCGATGACGGCGGGAAAATTAGCATTGCAAATACTTTTTTGCAATTTGCAAGCCAAGGAAATGAAACAACTTTTTTTACTTTTTATCAAAAAGAAATTCCAAAAAGCGTTATTGACGAATTTTTTTCTAATTCAAAATTAGATCTATTTAAGCATTCGACCAAAAACTCTTTTTCACGCATTGCAAAAGCCATTTTAAGCAATAAATCTTTATATATAGAAAAGCATATAAACGAAGAAATAAAGAAAGAAATTCGCAATATACTTGAAAAAGAGACTTTCGATATAATTCATTCTGACCATTCTTGCATGGCGCCGCTTGCCCTTTATGCTAAATCAATATGCGGCGCCCCGGTAGGAATTCGACTTCACAATATAGAATATATTATTTGGCAAAGATATGCCGATGCCTTGCCCAAATATCATCCAAAGAAATATTTTGTTCAATCTCAAGCTGAACTGCTTCGCAAGCAAGAGCAATATTTATATGAAAAAGCTGATGTCTGCTTTTCGATTACTGCTGTTGATAAAGAAAGGTCTCTTGCCCTGTCGCCCAACGCAAATGTAATTGTTGCAAGCGCTGGAGTCGACTTAAACAGTTGGAAATCGGAGGAATTGCAAAGGGATCCGAATCAAATCGTGATTGCAACTACTTTTAATTGGGTTCACAACATTGACGCTTTATCTTGGTTTATAGATTCTGTTCTGCCCTTGATTAAAAATGTGTGCAAGGACGCATATCTTTCAATAATTGGAAAGAATATTCCGAAAGAATTTTACGAAAGAGCAAACTTAAAAAAAGAAGAAGAAAGCAGCAAAAAATCCTTTAAAGAAAAGGAAATCTCAAATGGCTTGCACTTGCTTGGCTATGTCCCGACTGTGTTGCCATATTTGAATAAAGCAAGCGTATATATTGCGCCGCTCTTTGTTGGCTCTGGAATTAGAATAAAAATCCTTGAGGCAATGGCGATGGAACTACCAGTGGTTGCCACTCCAGTTTCTGCTGAAGGGATTGAGGCAAGCGAGCAAGATGGACTTTTTGTTTGCTCCACAGCGGAAGATTTTGCTGAAAAAGTGCTATTTTTACTAAACAATCCAAAGACTGCCCGCGAGCTTGGGAAAAAAGCAAGAGAGCTAATTAAACAAAAATACACTTGGGAAAGGAATATCGGGATAATGATTAAAGAATATAAGCGTCTTCTAAATTATGATTATTAAACGATGGCTGTTAGATTCTTTTTAATATTGTTATTCTTACTTGCTTTTAGGCTGAATTTAAAGTGCGATGAGGAAATTGATTATAAATTTCTTTTAGAAAGAATGTTTGTTATTCCAAAATGGTTAGAAAATCAGCCCACGCTTGGCTTTAAGTATAGTATTTCTGCTCCAACCATTCCGCTAAAGCATTTTGCTTCAAAACTCTCCAATACTTATTCTTTTGAGCTGTCTTATGGTTTTACTCGTTTTGAGGAAACAGATGAATATGGGCTTGAGAACATTTTATATTATGCTTCTGAATCGGCAAGCATAGAAAATATTTCCTCGCACTTAAAACCAAGCAGTATTAATAAAGATATAACGAGCGATAATTGGAATTTTGGCTTTTGCTATAAAAATGGCTATGCCAATGTTTTTCCGAATTCATCATTTTTAACTTTTTATCATTCAAGCTCGATTGAATGGACTCACCTCGATATTGAGCTTGCTGCTTTAAACGAAAGAGATCAAAAGGAATTCGATAAATTTGATGAAAAGTTTAAGTTTGGCAGCTGCTTTGAGGCTGGGATAATGTATAACATCACAGACGTTCTAAATTTTGATCTTTCATACTTTCACAGCTTGACATATCAGAATACTGAATATGGAAAATGGCTTGGAGCATCATTTCTTGAACTTATTTTGCAAAGGACGATAGATTTTTGGAGTTTTGAAATAGTAAAAAATAATGCTTATTATGGTCCTTTTTTAAATTTTCTTTGCAAAAACTCCTGCTCCTTTATTCTCTACGAGTTTAGAAGGAAAAAGCAGTTTTTTCCCTTTAATTCAGAATACGCATTAAGCTATGATGGGGTAAAATTCGGTTTTACATTTACTTTTTAAAGCAAAGCCTTAGCTTTTTAAAAAAGCCTGGAAAAAGCAATAGATTTTCTTTTAAAATAAGCTCAAATTTGATTAAATTGTCATTTTTAATTATAATAAATACTGAGAGGTGTATATGTATAGATTTATTCTTATGCTTTTTATTGGAAGCGCACTATTTTTAAATAGCTGCGGAAAAAAGACAGACATAGCAACGGAAGGAGCGAGCAAAATGGGTTTCATTGATAAAAACACAATCGAAAAAACTATTGGCGATCTAGTGAAAAAATATGGAGACGCAAATAAAGAAAGAATTGAAAAAGGCCTCAGCCAAACTGCAATGCTTTGGACTGAAAAAGACGGAAGCAAAAATGATTTCGCTGAATATTGCTTAAATAATTTTATTGATGACCCCGCCAGACTTGAGCTTGTTTTCAGCCGATTGCAAGACAAATTTCATTCTCTTTTTGGACATTTTAATAAAATGCAGCTCGATTTATATCTTCCATTGCATTTAGATTTGGGTGAAATTTTAGATGTTGACCAAACTATGGCTGGCTATAATCCTGCTGCCCATTTCACTGAGGATTTATTTAGCAATAAAGTTGCTTTCTACATTCTGCTAAATTTCCCAATTTATAATTTAGCTGAAAAAGATGAGCTGTCTGCAAATTGGAGCAGGCTCGATTGGGCATACTCGAAAATTACCTCAATGTTCCTTGCCCGTCCCCCGGCAGAACTGCTACAAAAATCGAACGAAGTTCGCACTGCTGCCGATACTTATATTTCAGAATATAATATTATGGCGGGATATTTAACCGACAGCACGGGCGAAAGCTATTTTTCTAAAGATAAAAAATTGATTAGCCATTGGAATTTGCGCGATGAATTGAAATCTCAATATGCTGCTCCAGACGGACTTTATAAGCAGAAAATGATTTATCAAGTTATGCAAAGAATTATAAGTCAAGACATTCCGCAAGATGTAATTAATAGCGATAAATATACTTGGGATCCTTTTAAAAATATTGTATATGAAGATGGAAAGCAAATCGAAGCAAAAGCAGAGCCGAATACCCGTTATCAACATCTCTTGAATTGCTTTAAAGCAGAGCATTCGCTTGACCCATATTATCCCGTTTTTCCAACTTATATAGAGAGAAAATTTAATGACGAAATGCAAATGCCAGTCGAGCAAGTTGAGGACTTGTTTATTAAGTTAATTTCAAGCCCGACAAGCAAAAAAGTTGCTGAGCTTATTAGCAAGCGACTTGGCAGGCAGCTTGAGCCATTTGATATTTGGTATGATGGTTTTAAAGCTCGTAGCAGTATTTCAGAAGAAGAATTAAATAAAATAACGCTTAGCAAATATCCAGATGAAAAAGCTTTTGCCGCCGATATGCCTAATATTTTGCAAAAACTTGGCTTCAGTCCCGAAAAAGCAAAATTCATTGCCTCCAAGGTTGAGGTGCAGGCATCTCGCGGTGCTGGACACGCCTGGGGCGCTGGTATGAAAGAAATGCAATCCTACCTTCGCACTCGTCTTGCTGGGAAAGGTATGGATTATAAGGGCTATAACATTGCTTGCCACGAATTTGGACATAACGTTGAGCAGACAATCAATATTCAAGACCTCGACCATTTTCTTTTAAGTGGCGTTCCTAACACTGCTTTTACAGAAGCTTGGGCTTTCGTTTTCCAAAAACGCGACCTTGAACTGCTTGGAATGAAAGAAAACAATCCCGACAAAGAATTTTTATTAGCATTGGATAATTATTGGTCTTGCTTCGAGATTATGGGTGTTTCCCTTGTTGATATTAACGTTTGGCGCTGGCTCTATGACAATCCAAAAGCAAATGCAGAGCAGTTAAAAGAAGCAGTAATAACTATAGCAAAGGACATTTGGAACAAATATTATTCAGATATTTTTGGAATAAAGGACAGTCCAATTCTTGCAATTTATTCGCACATGATTGACTATCCGCTTTATCTTTCAGCATATCCAATTGGGCATTTGATTGAGTTCCAAATTGAGCAATACATTCAAGGGAAAAACCTCGGCACAGAAATGCAAAGAATGATTACTCAGGGCTGGATTACTCCTAATGCTTGGATGAAAGGTGCGGTGGGAGAAGTTGTGTCCGTAGATCCAATTATCAACGCCACAAACAAGGCACTTGAGCATATAAAATAAAGAGTTTAGGGAAATCCCCCTTGCCCCTTTTTCAACATTCCCTCCTAACAAGAAGGGAAAAGGGAGTTATAAAAAAAAGCAAGAAAATTCAACTATTTACATAATTAATTAACAAAACAAATATTAATAAATATTATTAACAAAAGAGGACTTAATGAAACAAACATTAGTTCAAAAAATACTCGCAAGAGCAAGCGGAAAACAATTCGTTTCCGTGGGAGAAATAATTGAGCCGAAGGTGGATTTAGCTATGTCTCACGAAAACGGCGCTCTTGTTATGAATCAGTTCCAAGCAATATATGAGGGAACTGGCTTAGAGTTAAAGGTTTGGGATCCAAACCGAATTGCGATTATTTTCGACCATCGCGTTCCAGCAGAAAGTAAAAAAACCGCGACTAACCAAAAGAAAATTAGAAATTTCGTTAATACGCAAGGAATTAAGAAATTTCACGATATACGTGGCGATGAAATGGGAATTTGCCACCAAATTTTACCTGAATATGGATATGTCCGCCCGGGCTATGTTGTAGTAGGAACGGACAGCCATACCACTTCTCACGGCGCTCTCGGAGCTTTTGCCTTTGGTATTGGAGCAACGGAAATGGCAGCAGTTTGGACCCTAGGTTCGGTTTTAAACGTTCCCGTTCCCCCAACGATAAAAGTTATCGCTGAGGGTAAGTTCGCTCCCTTTGTTCAGCCAAAAGATTTAATTTTATATTTAATCGGCAAAATTACTGCTGAAGGAGCAAATTTCAAAGTGCTTGAGTTCCATGGCTCTGCAATTAAATCTATGGATACATCAGGACGCTTGACTATTAGCAATATGAGTGTTGAGGCTGGCGCAACATCAGGCATCGTCCCGCCAGACGAAGAAACTTTGCGATACTTGCGTGAAGTTGCTGGCGTAAAAGAAAATATTGATATGCTAAGTCCAGATGAAGATGCAGAATACGACAGCGTTGTCAATATTGATGTAAGCTCAATAGAGCCGCAAATCGCCTGCCCGCACACTGTAGATAACGTAAAGCCCGTTTCTGCTGTTGAGGGAGTGGAGATTCAGCAAATTGTCATTGGCTCTTGCACTAATGGTCGCTTGGACGATTTGGAAACTGCGGCAAATATTTTGAAAGGAAAAAAAGTAGCAAGAAACACACGTATGTTGATTTTCCCAGCTTCTACACGCATTTATCAAGAAGCTATGGAAAAAGGATATTTAAGCACACTCTTGAAAGCTGGTGCGGTAATTGTGAACCCGGGCTGCGGTCCCTGTCTTGGCATCCATCAAGGAGCTTTGGGAGACGGCGAGGTCGCTCTTTCTACAACGAATCGCAATTTCAAAGGCAGAATGGGTAACCCAAATTCTGAGGTATATCTTTGTTCGCCAGCAGTGGCAGCCGCTTCTGCTATTACTGGAAAAATCACTGACCCAAGGAAAGGAGCATAAAATGGCAAAAATAATTTATAAACTCGAAGACGACATTTCTACCGATATTATTTATCCCGGTAGATATATGGCAACCGTCCTGCCTACTGAAACGCCGCAGTATTGCTTTGACGATATGGCTGATTTGAATAAAATGCTGAATAGCAAGGAAGTTCCAGCGGGGAGCATCATTCTTGCAGGCAAAAATTTTGGCTGCGGTTCTTCTCGCGAGCAAGCTGCTTCCACGCTTAAAGGGCATAATTTAATAATTGTTGCAAAAAATTTCGCCCGTATCTTCTTGCAAAATAGTGTAAATCTTGGCTTGCAAACCGTGAGCTGTCCCGACATCGAAGCAAACGTTGGTGATGAATTGGAAATTTTAGAAGGCAAAGTAATCAATAAAACAAGCGGAAAATCTTTCGATACCCTGCCCTTGCAAAAGGCACAACAGGAAATTGTGGACGCTGGTGGATTGATTGCCTACACAAGAAAACGCTTGCTTGAGAAGGCTTAATTGTTCAGTTGCAATCCTTATATTATTTTAAAAAAATTAGCCATTGATTACATTTACGATCAATGGCTAATTTTCTATTAGTCTACTTTCTTAGCTTATAAATAAAAGCAGTTTCGTTTTTATTGTGCTTCGGGTTCAAATAATAAAATATTTGGTCAACGAAGCTCGATGAGATTTCAGTCTCAAATTCTAATTTTCCTTGAAAACGCTGTTCAATCTGCTCAACTCTTTCATTTTGCTCGCTATCTCCATACATTATAATGTAGTTTGGCTCTATCTTTATATTTGAAGCAATGCTGTCAAGCGGATTGCTGTCCCAAGTTGTGTAAACAGGAACGGAATATTTGTTCATATAAAAAGTTGGGTTGAACATAGAGCCAATTTTTCCGCAATCGACAAGAACAGATTTCACGTCATCTTTTTTGGATAAATAGTAAAAGGATTCCACACGTGATTTTTTGCTGTATGTGAAAGTAAAAATTACTAACAAAATTGAATTTGCAATCCAAAACCAAGTCCAAGTGTATTTAAGGATTTTTTTCTTTAAATAATCGCTATAATTTATAGCTCCAAGAATTATAAAAAAGGGAATAAAAGGCAAAATAAATCGCTCTTGCTTATTTGGGAAAACAGAATGGAAAAATAAATACAAAAAGGAAGGCAAAAATACAAACAAATTCTTTTTCCATTTTGCAAAATAATCTTTAAAGAAAAATAAACTTGCTGGTGGAATTAATGCGCCAAAAATCAAAAGCAAATAATTGTAAAAAGGACCTGAGGTATAATCTCCGCTATGGCTGACATTATACGAAAAATATGACCAAAATGCAGCAAAGGGATAGCCCCAGGCAAGCCAATCTATAATGCCCTGCGTCAAAAAAGCAGAAACAAGCAAGCTAACTGAAAGCGTAAAAAGTAGAGAATATTTCTTTTTAAAAAGCAGAATAATTCCAATTCCAAAAGGAAAAAGAAGCGTTTGCACCCTGAAAACAAAGCTAATTGCAAACATCAGCCCGGCGAGAATGTAAGATTGCTTTTTTTCGTCTTTCATTGAGAAATAAGTTCCAGCAAGCAAGGGTGGAATGCAAACAAACTCAATTAAATTGCGAACACTCATAAATGGGAAAATCCAAAAAAGAGCGAGCATCAATCCAATTATTCGGGAATTCTGCGCGCTTGTTAAAAGTCTTGCAATTTTGTATCCAATAAAAACTATTAGCAAAGAATAAAAGGCGTGCAAAATTCGGACAATAAGCATTTTCGATTGGGGATCTGTTATGCTTACTTTTTCTAAAACTTGAAATAAATAATAATGTAAAGCTGGATAGGCTATGCTGTGTCCGTGGGCTTCGCCTCTATCTTGCCAAACAGAATAATCGTTCATTATTTGGAAAGGCTGCTCGATTGGACCAAAATGGTCATCGTGCATTCCATAGCCCATTGAAAAGAAAGCTGCAAAAAGCC
>JAAYJM010000012.1 GCA_012522895.1 Ignavibacteria bacterium | reverse complement strand
GTTTAGTGTTATCTAAGTTAAAATGTAACATATTTGAAATAGTTGGGACTGGGTTTTTATCTCATTAATATTTTTTTGAAATATCTTCCCACGAACAAATTTGTTAATTTGTTCAAACAGGGAAATTTACTGAACTTTGTAACCTTTTCATAATGCTTCTCTGCAAATTATAAGCCAAAGCAAAGGATTTGGCAAGTTTTGTTTGTGGTTTTTCTAATTTGTTTTGTATTGTTTTTCTTTCCGTCTTTAAAATTAGAGATAGTGCGAGTAAGTTATGCTAAACATTATAGAGGAGTATCAAGCTTTTATCTATAGAACAATTGTTACCATTGAATAATTTTGTGTAACTAACTCACTTTATAAACTTAATTCTTGAATCTGTTGCTTTCTAGAAAGACAAAACCCCTGCAAAAATTGCTTCACAAGCAAAAGCAGGGATTTTTCATGTTTTGTAACCTTAAATCAGTTTACAATTTGTAAAGGTCGAATATATAATTGAAATTCTTTTAAAATATTATCATCTGATGGAAATTCTTTAACAATCGCCTTGAAATCCTTTTCGGCAAGTAAATAATAAAGAAAAAACTCGTTGCGGGTCAGCATTAAAAGCTGCATGGCTTTGCGCAGAGTAAGAACAGCATCTTCTATTCGGTTCAACCGGTATAAGGAAAAAGCTAAATAGCCTAAACTGGCTTCCAAGCGAGCATAGGTTCCGACATTTGCTAAATTCTTTATCAAGCCTTCGCCATAATCAACAGCTTTTTGATATTTTTCCAATTTATAAAGATTGTTTAAAATAGTAGCTCGACTTTCTGCCAAATAATAGAGACCATCCCCATAGTAGAAACCAATGCTTTCTTTATGAATTCTTTCAGCCAGCAAGGCATATTGATAAGACTCTTCATATTGACCCAAGTACTGGAGGGAATAGGAAAAAGCTAAATAGATAGTAGCGACAAAGACTGTATCCTCGTATACTGGTTTTATCTTATCTATGGCATCTTTCAATTCAATGTAAACAGCTTCATACTCTCTTTTGACGATCAAATTATGCATGGCACGATTGCCTATCAAGACGTAGCTCCAAGGGGGCTTCTTATAAGCCTTCAATTGCTCAGCTTCCTTGACGATTTGACCTCTTAATTTATAGTCACTGGTCCTGATTGCTCTCATAAATTCATTGATTACTCTTTCTACCGCTACCGGGTCTTCATAATCGATAAAACGATAATAACGAAACAAATCCGTCTGCAAAGCTTGACTAAGTTGGCGCAAAATCGTTGCCGAGGGCATTCTTTCGCCTTTTTCAATCAGATATAAATATTTTTCCGAACAGATTCCTTCAGCTAGCTGAGCACGAGAAAGATTCTTCTCTTCTCTAATGGTGCGCAATAACTTACCGAATGATAGCATTTCAAATCTCCTTGAGCTTTAAATTTTAAGACAACTGGCAATAACGAACAAATTCTTTTACTACATAATCATCTGCAAATTCTTCCATTAATTTTTTATAGCTTTCATCTGCTGTTAAATAAGTCAGCTCGACTCTATTTTTTGATAGCATTTGCATAGTCAAGGCTCTTTTAAAATTGAGCAAAGCTTCTTCTTTTTTGCCTAAACAAAAACAAGAAAAGGCTAAAAAGGCAAAAAGCCATGAGCCTCTGGCATATAGAGCAAAGTCCTTCATCAGCTGACGTAAGCCTTGGGCTTTGTCGTAGGTTTCTTGGTATTTTTGTAAACGAAAAGAAGAAACTATAGAGATAATGCCCGTTTCAATAACGACATTAAGGGCAACAGGGTTATAGTACTCTTTTTTCTTTTCCTGAATATCCTCAATTTTAGCTACTATCTCATAGCTTTTTTCGTATTGCTCGTCTCTTTCCAAAGCATAAGCGTAGGCTAAATACAAAACAGTAGCAAATTCACTAATAGCTTCCTCTTCTGTCATGCTTTCTATGAGCTCTTCGATTGCTGCAAGCGTCTCTTTAACCTTATTTTCTATGACCAAGTAGTATTCAAACTTGGCACTTTCCTTAATGTAGAACCAAGGCTTGTTTTTAAAATCTGCCAGTTTTTCTGCTTCTTTGGCCAAGCGCAGACGCTCATCATAATCTGTAAGCCCTCTGGCTTTATTCAGCTCTTCTACAATACGTGCCACTTTCAAAGGCTCTTGACAATCGGAATAGCGATAAAACTGATACAAATCGGTTTTTAAACGCCGACCAAATTGCAACAAAATATCTGCCGACGGATTTCTTTCGCCTTTTTCAATTAAATACAAATATTTCTCAGTGCAAATGCCTTCGGTCAATTCTCCCCGAGTCATATTTTTCTCTTCACGTAATTCCCTGATAATTGCACCTAAGCCAGTCATATTCTGCTCCTTACAAAGTGTTTTGAATCCTTGAATTTTTATTTTTTCATAATGTTTTTATTTCTAAACCAAGATTTTAAGACTTCACTACAATCAGCTACTACACCCAAACTAGCTGAATTAAATATTGGGGCTGTTTCATCGTGATTGATGGCGATTATTGCTTTGCTCTTAGATATTCCCGCTAGATGCTGGATAGCACCGGAAACACCGAAACTAATTAGCAAATCAGGGGAAACGATTTGGCCAGTCTGCCCTATTTGTCTGCTTTGTTCTGCCCAACCTATATCCACCAAAGGGCGCGACACACCCCAACCTATGCCGAGACTATTTGCTAGATCAATCATTGTCTGCAAATTTCTCTTCGAACCGATACCAAGGCCGGCAACGAACAGAACTCTGGCAGTTTGCAAATCCTGCCCCCTATCTAGAGCACGACGACTCAATAGTTTAAGAGTTTCATTGTGCTTCTCTCCGGGCAGACAATCGATGATGTATTTCTTATAGTTCTTAACTTCTTCTTT
>JAAYJM010000178.1 GCA_012522895.1 Ignavibacteria bacterium | reverse complement strand
GTAGAGGGATTGGCAAAAGAGGTAGATGGTATCGACAGTATGTTTACGCTCGTTCAGGGTATGTTCAATAAAAATCGCCTGCGGGATATTATACGAAACTTTATCTATATCCCTGACAAGAGTAAGAAAGAAGAGAAAATAGTTTGTCGTTATCCGCAATATTATGCGGCAAAAATGTTATTTGATAGCATTAAAGACGCTCAAAAACCAGAAGGTGATGGAAAAGGCGGAACTTATTTCGGAGCAACCGGCTCTGGCAAAAGTTATATCATGCTTTATCTTACCCGATTGTTGATGAAAAGCGAATATTTTGCAAGTCCAACCATTGTGTTGATAACCGATCGCACCGATTTAGACGACCAGCTATCGGCACAATTTATTAACGCCAAAGGTTTTATTGGGGATAATACTGTTGTAAGTGTGGTGAGCCGCGCCGACCTAAGAGAAAAATTAGAAGACAGACAAAGCGGGGGCGTTTTCTTAACTACCATTCACAAGTTTACCGAAGATACCGAACTGCTTAGCGAACGAAGTAATGTGATTTGTATTTCAGACGAAGCCCACAGAAGTCAGGTAAACCTTGACCAAAAGGTGAAAATAACGGAAAGCGGGGTGAAGAAAACGTATGGTTTTGCCAAATACTTGCACGATTCTTTCCCCAACGCCACTTACGTAGGTTTTACAGGAACGCCCATTGATGCCACGCTTGATGTTTTCGGAAAAGTAGTTGATGCTTATACAATGACCGAATCGGTAAAAGATGAAATCACTGTTCGTATTGTTTACGAAGGAAGAGCCGCTAAAGTAGCGTTGAAAAATAGTGAACTTGAAAAGATTGAACAATACTACGAAGAAGTCGCCGAGCTGGGAGCAAACGAATATCAGATTGATAAGAGCAAACAGGAAACCGCCAATATGTATGCCATTTTGGGCGACCCTGACCGATTGAAGGCTGTTGCCGAAGATTTTGTAAATCACTATGAAAATAGAATTTCCGAAGGAGCAACTGTAAAAGGGAAAGCGATGTTTGTGAGCAGTAACCGAGAGATTGCTTATAAACTCTATCAACAAATAATTGCCCTTCGCCCTGAGTGGAATGAAATAAGAGAAGCCGAAGAAGGGGCAACGCTTACCGACAAAGAGAAGCGGGAGTTAAAGCCCATTGAACGCATTAAATTGGTGATGACAAGAGGCAAAGATGACCCCACCGAACTTTGGGATATGTTGGGAACATCTGACCATCGAAAAGAATTAGACAGACAATTCAAAAATCCGAAATCCAATTTCAAAATTGCCATTGTGGTAGATATGTGGCTGACGGGTTTTGATGTTCCGTTTTTGGATAGCATATACATTGACAAGCCGATTCAGCAACACAATTTAATTCAGACGATTTCACGGGTAAACCGCAAGTTTGAAGGAAAAAACAAAGGGTTGGCAGTGGATTATATTGGCATCAAAAAGCAGATGAATCTTGCCCTTGCCAAATACAACAAAGGCGATGAAGATAATTTTGAAGACATTGAGCAATCTTTGATTGTAGTAAAAGACCACTTGGATTTGTTGGCGAAGCTGATGCATACATTTGACCATACCTAGTATTTCAAAGGGAATAGTATTGCACAACTCAACACGCTCAACATGGCTGCTGAATTTGTACAACAGACCAAAGAAGTAGAAACCCGCTTTATGGGATTGGTAAAGCGACTAAAAGCCGCTTACGATATTTGTGCTGGAAGTGAAAAACTTACGCAAATTGAAAGAGATTACACCCATTTTTATTTGGCAATCCGTTCTATCATTTTCAAACTGACCAAAGGCAATGCACCCGACACTGCACAAATGAACGCAAGGGTGCGGGAAATGATAAAAGATGCGTTACAAAG
>JAAYJM010000177.1 GCA_012522895.1 Ignavibacteria bacterium | reverse complement strand
TATTTATTACTCTATCTACGTGCCATTACCGCCAGCGGGGAACACAGGACTGTTCTGTGTTTTTCCCTCCTTCCTAAGTTCAAATGGAAAGGTTCAAAAATAAATAAAAATATATTTTATTTTTTAAATAATTTTCTTAATTTGTAGAATATTAATAAATATTTTTAAAAATAAAGAAAGATGCAATATGTATAAAAAACTTTTCTTAATTGCATTTATAATATGCACGCCGCAGCTGCTTTGGTCGCAAGGTGGATGGACGCAGGTGGCTGATATGCCAGGACTTGCACGAGAGCAGGCAATTGCTTTTAGCATTGCTAATTACGGATACCTTGGACTTGGTGAAAATAATACTGCAAAGTTCAATGATATTTGGAAATACAATCCAAGCAATAATACTTGGACGCAGATTGCAACTTTCCCTGCTGGAAGACGCTCTTCTGCTGTGTCTTTCGTTGTCGATGACAAGGCATATATCACAACAGGCACCGACTCCGCAAACTCATACAGAAATGACCTATGGGAATATTATCCAACTAATAACGAATGGACGCAAAAAGCAAGTTTTCCCGGGACTGCAAGGGCAAATGCTGTTGCCTTTGCCTCGCTAACAAAAGGATATGTCGGAACGGGTTACGATGGCACTAACTACAAAAATGATTTCTGGGAGTATAACCCAAGCAACAACAGCTGGAGCCAAATTGAAAACTTTCCCGGAACTGCGAGAGTAGATGCCTTTGCTTTCGGAGTTGAAAATAAGGGATATGTCGGAACGGGTTACGATGGCGACTATAAACAAGATTTTTGGGAATACAATGCAAGCGCTGGTGAATGGACCCAAAAAGCAAACTTTGCTGGCGAGCCGCTTTGCAAAGCTGCTGCAGTTAGTCTTTTAGGCAAAGGGTATGTTTTCTGCGGTGCAAACCCGCCTTTTAAAGATAATACCTTTGAATATGACCCAAATACAAATAGCTGGGCTGAAAAATCTAATTATCCAAACGGAGCAAGAAGATATCCCGCTGCCTTCTCAGCTGGAGATTTTATTTACGCTGGAACAGGATTTACAAACAACGGATATACAAATGATTTTTGGAAGTTGGATTTTAGCTACGGACTACAAATTGGTGATGTGATTAACCCTTTGATTATTGGAGATTCTGTTGTAATTTCTTATACTATTATAGGAACATATAACCAAGAAAATGAGTTTAGGATTGAAGTTTCCGACTCAAACGGTAGCTTTAGTAACCCAGTAGTCATAGGAACAAAAAGATCTATAAGTTCTGGAAGCATTGCTTGTTATTTAGTTGGTAATTTAGCAAGTGGAACAAGTTATAGATTTCGAGTAGCCTCAACAAAGCCTGCTTGCTTTTCAGCTAACAATGGAGTCGATATAACACTTATTTCTCCTTGGACTCAGAAAGCAAACTTTGGCGGAGGTCCACGCCATTCATCTATAAGCTTCTCGATAGGAAATAAAGGATATATCGGAATGGGTTGGGGTAACTATTATGATATGGATTTTTGGGAATACGATCCTTCTACGAATCTTTGGACACAAAAAGCGAATTTTGATGGTTTATGGCGTGAAGGCGCTGTTGGTTTTTCGATAGGAAATAAAGGTTACATTGGAACTGGGTATAATTCTTCTAACTATTATAATGATTTTTGGGAATATGATCCGGCTACAAATCAATGGACGCAGAAAGCGAACTTCGGCGGAACTGCACGAGGTGGTGCTGTTGGTTTTTCGATAGGAAATAAAGGATACATTGGAACAGGACAAGATGGATTGAACGATATGAATGATTTTTGGGAATATGATCCGACTTTAAATCAATGGGAGCAGAAAGCGAATTTTGGTGGAGTTGGGCGTGTAGGCGCTGTTGGTTTTTCGATTGGCACGAAGGGATATATTGGAACGGGATCATATAGAGATGATTTTTGGGAATACGATCAAGTGAACGATGCTTGGACACAAAAATCAGACTTTGGTGGAGTTCGTTGTTATGGCGCTGTAGGTTTTTCAATTGGGAATAAGGGATATATTGGAACGGGATGGGATGGGGGTTATAAGAAAGATTTTTGGGAATATAATCCGGCTACAAATCAATGGACTCAAAAGGCAAACTTTGGCGGATCTGCTCGAAACGCTGCTGTAGGTTTTTCAATTGGCGCTAAGGGCTACATAGGAACTGGTTTAGGGTCAAATGATGGTGATTTTTGGGAATATACCCCAAACTACGTAGATTTTCTTTCGCCTATTTTGCTTTCACCAGCATATAATAGCGAGTCTGTAGCTATTGCACCTTCTTATCATTGGAAAAAAGTAGATAGCATTTTAAGCTATACTTTGCAAGTCTCCTTGACAAACAATTTCGACAGCTTAATCGTCCAGCAAACTGCGATAGTCGATACTTTTTACATTTCCTCTAATCCATTGCAATATAATACACAATACTTTTGGCGGGTAGCCTCGATAGACACGCTAAATAATACGATTTGGTCAAACGTTTGGCATTTTAGAACGGTAGATTCTGTTCCACCTTCGGCGCCAAACCTGCTTTCTCCAACTAATAACAGCAGCGGAGTTTCTTTAAATCCAGCCCTGCACTGGAATTCCATTTCGAGTGCATTAGCATATAATTTGCAGGTATCTACAACAGAAGATTTTTCCAACTTAATAATCAATCAAATTGGATTGGCAGAGCCTTTCTATTTGACAAGCAGTTTAGCATATAGTTCCACTTATTATTGGCGAGTAGCGGCAACAAATTCTACTGGAAGCTCCGGTTGGTCCGAAGTTTGGAATTTTACCACATCACTTGCGCCTTCTGTCGCACCTGTGCTAATTTCTCCGCTTAACAACTCAATAGACTTGCCGCTTTCCAATACCCTTGCTTGGGAACAAATTCAAAACGCAACAGGCTATAATCTCGAAGTTTCGCTTAATCCATATTTCACTCAACTTGTTGCGAGTTTAGATAACTACGCAAACACAAGTTTTGAGGTAGAAGGCTTGAATTACAGCACTACTTATTACTGGCGAGTGCGGGCATATAACGAAGGCGGCGCCAGTCCTTGGTCGCTTGTTTTTCAGTTTGCTACATATAACGCAGCTCCGCTTGCGCCGGTGCTTGCATATCCTTTGAATGGAGAAATTGGAGTTTCAGCACAGCCGAATTTTATTTGGTATCCAAGTTTGAATGCAATGCACTATACCCTACAAGTATCATTGAATATTGATTTTGACGAGGAAAATATAGTTTACGATGCGGCAAATATTCAAACTACCGTTCATCAATCATCGGCATTGGAATTGAATGCGCTTTATTATTGGCGAGTGCGGGCTGTAAATTTGGCTGGCAGCTCTGAATGGTCAGCAGCTCGCAGTTTCACTACTACATCAACGATTGTTGCAGTTCCTCCCTCCTGGTATTTCACAAGTGAAACAGGGAACAGCGCCCAAGTAATAGTGCCAATCAATGCAAATCCGAGCTTGGTAAATCGTCCTTTGCTTGGTGGCGATGCAATCGGTGTCTTTTATCAAAGAAACGAACAGCTTATTTGCGCTGGCTATGCCCTTTGGACTGGGCAAAACCTGAATATAGCAGTTTGGGGAGATGACGACCAAACAGCAATAAAAGATGGCTTCGACGTGAATGAAGAATTTTATTTTAAGATTTGGGATGCTCAAATTGGAGAAGAATTTTTAGCAAATGCAACGTATTTACAAGGACCGGATAATTATCGGGTAGATGGCTTTTCAGTGCTTAACTCTTTAATTGCAAACCCAATTACAAGTTTTGATATATTTTTAAATCAAGGCTGGAATCAAGCATCATCGAGCATTTTGCCTTTAGATCCCTTTTTGCCGACACTTTGCGAGTCAATCAACAGTGTTTTACTTACTATGAAAAACGGCACTGGCTTGGCTTATGTTCCTCCTTGGGATATAAACACAATCGGCAGTTGGAATTTGCTTGATGGCTATAAAATGTATTTGTCAGATTCGACAATTTTATCCATTTCTGGCTTTGAAATCAATCCATTAGATTATCCGCTGAATCTAACTTCGGGCTGGAAACTTATTGCATATTTGAGAACGAATGAAATGGAAATTCAGACTGCACTTGCAACAATATCGGGCAGTTTTATTATTGTGAAAAATAATGCGGGAGATGTCTATGCACCTTCTTTCGGAATTAATACGATCGGCAATATGCTTCCAACTCAGGGTTATTTTATTTATATGAGCAATGCAGCAGATTTGGTTTATCCTTCAAACGATTCCAGACGTTTGGCATTCCCAAGTGAAATTACTGCAAAAGCAACTCGGCTTATTCCTAAATTTAATAATACTGGAAATTCTGCCTCGCTTATTCTCGAGCTAACTGAGTTTGAAAATGGCTGCGAAGTTGCTGTTTATAATGTGAATGATGAGTTAATTGGCTCGGGTGCGGTGCATAATGGAATTGCTGCTGTAACAATTTGGGGTGATGATGAAGTAACGGCAAATATTGACGGTGCTTTCAATGGAGAATTGCTTTCAGTCAAGCTGTTAAATTCAAACGGCTCCTTAAATAATCTTTCTTTGTATAATATGAAAGATCTTGTTAGCAATACAGAACTGGATAATTTGACTTACAAAACTGATGCAATTTACACTGCAAAAGCAATAGTCCAAGCAGAGACAGAGCTTGCATTAAACATAAACATCGTTCCAAACCCAGCTTCAAGCATCACAACATTTGAATTTAGCATAGAAAACGAAGGCAAGGCAGCAATTGAAATTTACACATTAAACGGTGAATTGATTGCAAAAATCGGAAGCAATTTCTACGCACCGGGAGTATATAAATTGAATTTTGACGCAAGCAGTTTGGTCAATGGAGTTTATAACGTTGTATTAAGTTCTTCGGGCAAAAGAGCTTCTTCGTTAATGATTATAAATAAGTAGTCAGTAGTCGGTAATCGGTAGTCGGTAGTCGGTAATCGGTTTTTTAGATGGGCTGTGCCTTAGAGGCATAGCCCATTTTTTTTCAGTCTTTCTGAACCATAAAAAACAATCAACAAATCCTCCAATCTTGAAAATCAAGTTTCAGAAAATACTCAATTTGAAAAATATTTTCATAATATTGTAAAATATTTTCAATTCTATATTTCATCAAAATCTTATCTTCTTATATATCAATATCTTAAAGTTTGGCACAGTTATTTCGTTTAATATTCTGTAGTTAGATAATTGATTTATTAAAAGTCAATTGAAATTTTTTGTAATTTGAACTATTAACATTAACAATCAAAAATAAAAGGTGCCGCTATGAATTCCAAATTAACTAATCTCTTGGACAATTTACAGTTTGGTGAATTGAACAGCTTCAAAAACATTAAAATAATTCCTTTCTACTATAAGAATGGGAATTCGCTCGAGTATATCTCGCTTGAAAAGGCTTTGGAAAAGAATTTTATTACTATTAAAGAAGTAAGCGAAGGCGGCTCTGTGCCAGAGCTGCGCATTGTAAATGAATCAGATGAAAAAGTGCTTTTGCTCGAAGGCGAAGAAATAGTTGGAGCAAAGCAAAACAGAGTTTTAAATACTAGTATTTTGCTTGATGGTAAAACAAGCACCACAATACCCGTTAGCTGCGTTGAAGCAGGTCGCTGGGAATACAGAGAAAGGCATTTTAGAAGCTCAAAAAGTTCAATGCCTCCTTCATTAAAATATAATATGAATCTATCTGTTTCCCAAGAACTAAAAAGAAGCCAAGGGAGAAGTTTTCGTTCTGATCAAAGTGAAGTTTGGAATTCTATAGATCGGCTTTCTATGGAATCGAATGTTAGATCTAGAACAAGGGCAATGAGCGATGTCTATGACAATATGAAAGATAATATTGACGAATACCTGATGCAATTTAAAGTTGCTGATAATCAGAATGGGATGATAATATTTATCGACAATTGTTTAGCTGGTGTTGAGTATGTTTCTTATGCAAAATGCTTTGCTGATGTTTATCATATACTATTAAAAGGGTATTCAATGGATGCTTTGTTTAGCAGACGCCAAAGCACAAGCACGGATTATGATTCAATGATAAGTGTTTTTTTGGATAAAGTAAAAAGCGGGAAAATCAATACATTTAAGTCAATTGGAATTGGAGACGATAATCGTATTGAATCTAATAGCTTTGTAGCATCTTTTTTATATGCAGAAAGCGAAATAGTCCGTTTCAATGCTTTGCAAAGAGTAGAAAATAAGAACGTTTTTACAAAATGTTTTGATTTCTAATGCTGGGATTTTATATATAATTTTGTTGAAGAAATAAAAGGTATCTGTATAGTATTGATTTCCGTTGTGCAACTGCGACGGTTATAAAAAAGGTCAGCCTTTACTTTTATGTTTGCTTATGTGTGAATGTTTAAATGATTTTCAATGATGAATGTCCACGAGCTTACTTTATGAAATTGAAGAATGAGGATGACTAAATAGATGCCCCGCTACCAGCAAGTTGGACAGATTTTAGCATCCAATAAGGTGATAAGTTATATCCGCCTGTTCCGGTTTTTGGGAGGACTGCAATTGTTTTCAGCTTTAAAAAACACTGCCATAAATTAAGCCAGCAATGGTTGACATTACAATTACTAAGCTAACATACACAACAGTCTTTTGAGTGCCAAGTACATCACGAATTACCAACATATTTGGCAACGATAATGAAGGACCTGCCAACAATAGGGCTAAAGCAGGACCCTTACCCATCCCCAGTGCGAGTAAGCCTTGAACAATAGGCACCTCGGTAAGTGTCGCGAAATACATAAAAGCTCCTACAACTGAAGCAAAAAAATTGGAGAATATAGAGTTTCCGCCCACTAACCATTGTATCCATTCATTTGGTATTACACCTGCAATGGTTTGCCCATCGTGAGTAGAGCCAAGCAAAAAGCCTGCGCTAATTACACCAATTGCAAGCAATGGCAGTATTTGCTTGGCAAATCCCCAAGTTGCAAATGCCCATTCTCTATTTTCATCATCAGTTTTATCTTTTAATGTAATTATTGTTAAGGAAGAAATGCCAACAAGCATCGGCACAAGTTGAGCAAATTTTTCATTTTCAATAAAATTTGACGATAATACAGCAGAAATAGTGGTAGCTATTGCACCAAATAACACCCATTGCCATTTTATTTTTAGAATGTGGATTAATGAAAAGCCAAGCAATAAAGAGAAAAATCCTGTTATATACCATTTGTAAGCCCATAAGTAATACCAAATGCTTGATCTGTCATCGACGGCCGGGGCACCCCAATTAGCAAACACCAAAATAAAAACAAGAGTGAAAAAGTGAAATGATGTTTGCCACATGGGTCTTTTTTCAGGTGCTATCTGGATATTCATTTGCTCTCCCATTTTCACTTTCTCTTCTTTTCGGTATATTAATGCCATTATCAATCCAATAATAATACTGAACGAGACCGCTCCAAGCGTTCTGGCTAACCCCATTTCAAAACCCAAAATTCTTGCTGTTAATATTATTGCCAATATATTAATAGCAGGGCCCGAATATAAAAAGGCAATGGCAGGACCCAATCCCGCTCCACGCTTATGAATGCTCGAAAATAATGGTAGAATTGTGCAACTACACACGGCTAATATTGCTCCAGAAACAGCGGCAACAGTGTATGCTAAGCACTTTTTAGCATTTGCCCCGAAATATCTTAGCACAGAACCTTGGCTAACAAATACCGAAATTACTCCTGCAATAAAAAATGCATGCAGCAAACACAATACTACGTGCTCTCTTGCATACCATTTAACCAAGTCAAATGTCGCTGCCATTGCAGTATTAAACCTCGCATTTTCAATAGGTAAGAAAAAAGCAGCTACGAATAATACAATAATCCAAATTAGAGCTTTTATTTCTTTTTTTGCTTCCATTTTTTGTTCGTATTAATATTTCACAAAGCAACAGAATATATTGTAAAAAATATTCTTTTACTTAAAGAAGAAAATATATATATAATAAAGTCCCACCACTATAAAAATTACAGATACTACTCTGCGAAACCATAGTTCAAAGGCTTTCAAGCGATGATACAATTTCCCTACTCCTGAAAGCGTAAATGCAATTAAGTAAGCAAAGACAAGTACCGGCAGGCCTGTGCCAAACGAAAAAAAAACAGGGATCATTAATCCTGCTTTGATGGTCAAAGGTATCAGCATACCGAAATATAAAGCTCCACTATACGGACAAAAAGCCATTGCAAATAGAGCTCCAAGTAAGAGTGAGCCTAATAAACCTTTAGTTTTAAACTTAGCAGATAATTTTTCGGTAAAATTTGCAGTTATTAAAAAATTAAGTTTAATTATGTCTAACATTATTAAGCCTAAAAGAACTAAAACAAATCCTATGTATTTTTCTCCGTTGCTTTGAAGGAATTTGGCAACTTGAAACTTGCTTGATCCAAAATAAATAATTGCAGCAATTAAAGTGTAAGAAACCATTCTGCCCAAAGTATAAAGCACACCACTCAACAATACTTTCTTTTTGTCGCTAATTGTTTTTGCAATAAAAGCGGTTGCCGTTATATTTGTTGCTAATGGACAAGGCGCTATTGCTGTGAGCAAACCCAATGCCAATGCTCCGAACAAGGGCATTTCAGAATTTTGAGCAATTTGTTCTAAGCACTCCATCATATTCATTGACTCCTTTTACATTCAATTATGAGTTAAAAATTATGTATTGCGTCAATTAAGCCTTTTTTAAATATTTCTGGTTTGCTTTTGGCATTCATAAATGCGAAGTCCGTCAGGTCTTTTTTCTTCCCGGTTTTAGGATTGTAAATAAACAGTGCTGTTCCTGTGGCTTCAAATTCTTCAGCTAACTTTTCGTTTTTGGGATCATCAACAACAATAGTTTTAAAAACAATGTCAGTCAATTCTTCTAAGGCTTCTTTTGATAATTTTTCTATTAAATTACAAGTCTTGCAGCGATGTTCCGAGTGAAACTGTATTAGCTGAATGGCAGAGTCTTCTGTTTTTGCAATTTGACTTTGTTTGTCTTGCTCCTGGCTATTACAAGAAAAGAATAGCAATGATACTGAAATAATTGCTAAAGTCAATAATTTTTTTCTCATTTTTTTTCTCCTATTTATTTAAAATTTATAATATCGCATTAAGTATTTCGCTTTCGCTTGGCAATTTTCCTTTAATTTTAACTACTTCATCCACCACTATGGCAGGCGTAGAAAGTATGTTATACGCTATAATCTGCTGTATGTCTTCCACTTTGACAACTTCTGCTTCAATGTTGTTTTTCTCAACAACGTTTTTTACTAACGCTATCGTTTGCTTGCATTTGGGACAGCCAGTTCCAAGGATTTTGATTGTTTTCATATTCTATTTTTTCCTTTGTTAAACAAATTTAAAAAAAAATCGTTCGCAAATATACGAATAATTTTTCAATGTTCGTATAATTACGAATAATTTTTTAAATTTTTGTTATTTTTTTGCTTGGGCTATTTCACTGAAAAAAGAGGAAAAAAGTTCTTGGGCTTTAACCCAGTTTTCTTTATTGATGCAGTATTTTACGGTAGGTGCTGTAATGTTGCCTTGAATAAGTCCGGCATCTTTAAGTTCATTTAAGTGTTGTGAAAGCGTAGATTTGGCTATAGGCAGTTCTTCAGCCATATCACCGTGATAGCAACAGTCTTGCAAATTTAATAATTGCAAAATTGCAATTCTTACTGGATTTGCCAATGCCTTTGCAAAACGCGCAATTTGTTCTTGCTCTTTAGTGTATTTTCTTTTCGACATTTTTTTTCAAAAAGTTTGCTCACAAATATACGAATAGAAATTCAATTTACAATGTTTTGGTATGAAAACTTTTTGCTGCTGATCGTAACGCTTTACTGCACAAAGCAAAACTAAATTGACTGTAAAATTACTTGGATCGCAGGAATTAAAAACAAGAGTTCGAGAGAAAGATATTGAAATTGCGTTGAGGAAGACGGGAGCGCATAATTTTTGAGGATAACAAAGGAATTGGGGCATATTAATAACGCTAAATTTACTCTTAAACGCAAAACCCTGAACTAGTCAGGGTTCCCAAATTTGGTTTTGTGGAGATGGCGGGAGTCGAACCCGCGTCCAGAGAGCTTCTTTCACTGCTTCTACATACTTAGTCGCTTTTTGAATATCGCTGCAGCCTTATCCAAACGACAGGAGCGCCACAGCTATCACAAGTTTGATTTTCATTTAAGCCCCTTGTGAGCAAACTTAAACTATCCTATCGGTTTTCGGCGCTTTGGAAAGAACTGATAGGCAAGTCCTTTGAAAAGCGTAGCAGCGGTTTTTAAGCTGCTAATGCGTAATTATTGTTGGCATTTATTCAATGCAGCGGTTTTATTAACGTGCAACACCACTAAGCACGGTATGCCACAAGAGAAATCCATCACCCCGTCGAAGCCATTTCATCCCCTCAACAAGCAAGACGTTTTTTTTAATGCTTTATTTTATTAGAATTTGCTAGCTCAATTCAGCAAATTTGTTTTTTTTTATTTATATAAGTAAATTGTATTTTTAATATGAAAGGAATTTTATGAAGAAAATGTTTTTACTCCTTGCTTTTGCTTTATTTTTTGTTTTTAACTTAAATGCTCAAGAAAGCAGCTCTAACGATTGGAAATTTTCTGGTGCATCGCAAATTAGGGCTGAGCTTGACGGCAAAGACTTTAGCAACAAAACATATCCGCTGACTTATACGAGTATGAGGACAAGATTAGCGCTCGGAAAATCATTGTGGGACAAAGTGGATTTTTTTGTTCAAATTCAAGATTCCCGCGTTTTGGGTGAAACTGCCAACACTTTGAAAAATATGAAAAATATTGATTTACACCAAGGCTATGTTCAGCTAAATAATCTTTTTGCTGTTCCTTTAAGCGTCCAAGCAGGAAGGTTTGAAATGTCTTATGGAACAAATCATCTGTTTTCAGCAAATCTTTGGAACTATCAAGGACGCTCTTTCGATGGACTTCGCTTTATTTTGAAAACTGAGCCAATGCTTTTGAACGTCTTTTCAATTACACATACTGCTTCGTCTGCTTGCTTGGCCCCAGTGCCATCATCCTACAAATACCCTGCAGAAAATGACAAGGGACAAAGTATTTATGGTTTTTATGCAAGCTTTCCAAATTTCTTTGAAGGTAATACTATTGATTTTACTGCTTTTTATGACCAAAACAGCAAAAGAACTGATTCAATCCATAAGGATTTGAAACGCTTTACTGCTGGCTTAACTTATTATTTCGATTATAATGATTTTTCAGCTATAGCAGAATTTGATTATCAATTTGGAGAGTATAAATCGCTTGATGTTGCGGCATATCTTGCTTTTTTGTCATTGCAATATAAATTTGATTATCTTACTGTATCCGCTAATTTGGATATGCTTTCTGGCACTGATCCTGCGGAAACTGAAAAATTTAATTCTTTTGAAACGAGTTATGGCGCAAAGCATAGATATAAAGGATTTATGGATTATTTTGGGAATGCTTTTCTAACTGCAAATAATTTAGGTTTGGGTAATTATTATTTAAGTTTTCTTTTTAAAATGAAAGAAAAGCCGATAAGCTTCCAGCTCGATGGACATTATTTTCTTACAAATAAAAAGAATATAAATGACTTAAATGATTTGGGGCAGGAAATTGATTTTATGATTAAATATGCTTTCGCGAAGGGAACGACAATCGAATGGGGCGCAAGTGCATTCTTGCAGGGCGATTTGATGAAAGAGCTTTGGAATAAAGATTTATCGAAAGATGATTTTCCGAGAAAAGACATTGCTTTTTGGTCATATTTAATGCTTCGTTTAAATTTGTAGAAATTTTTTTACAATGAATAGTTCCCAAATAAAGATGCTTATCCAAGCAAATCAAAAAAATGGACAAGCATCTTGTTTGTTATAATTTGTCTGAACTGTTTGCTTTGTATTTAAAATAATTAAGTTTATTTTTGCAACTGTAAAAACTATTTAAAGAAGTTAAAATGAAAACAAAAAGTGCATATCAAGAAGCAATGCGTTACATAGAAAACGCAAAAGAAACATTGAAGCTTGCTGGCAAAGATGGACAATTTTTTGCCGATGAGAAATATGTAAAAACTGCATCTGGAATCGCAGGCAAATCAATTTCTTCATCTTCAAAATATAGTTCTACAGCTTCTTTTAAGTTGCTTACAGCTTCACTATGGCTTTCACCAAAAGAAGAAACATTAACGTTTAAACATTGTGATACGAAATAGTTCCCTTCCTTCCAAATTATATATTCATATTCTTTCACTTTTCAAAAACTCGCTCAAAGTAGAACTGCGTTTTTCTTCACGAAGAATTTTTTCTACATATTTTCCAATAATGTCGAATTCAAGATTTACTTTGCTTCCAACTTGCAAAGTAGGAAAAACGGTTTTGCTCCAACTGTGCGGAATAATCGCAACGGTGAAGCTATGCTCTTCGTCTTTGGCAACGGTTAAGCTCACTCCGTCAATGCAAATTGAACCAGTAGGAGCAATATATTTTCTAAATTCCGAGGGGTAGGCGATTCTAAGTAAAATGCCGAGGGTTTCTTTTCTAATTTTTGAAATTGTGCCAATGCAATCAACGTGTCCTTGGACTAAATGCCCTCCTAATCTATCTTGCAATCGGACTGCCCTTTCTAAATTTACGACATGGCCAGGGACAAAGCTGCCAAGAGTAGTTTTCCTTAAAGTTTCTTCAACAGCCTCTGCCTCGAATGTATTGTTTTGAATTTTTATAACTGTTTGACAGCAGCCGTTTATAGCAACTGAATCATCAACTTTTAAATCGCTAAAAATAGAATTAGCTTCAATAGAAAACCTGCGAGCATTTCCCTTTTGCAAAAGCGATTTTACAGTTCCAATCTCCTCTATTAAACCAGTAAACATTACCAAGCGTCCGGATTGTTAAGGTAATTATTTATAGATTTTGCAGCAGTGCGTCCCGCTCCCATTGCGAGAATCACAGTAGCTCCACCGGTTACAATGTCGCCACCAGCAAAAACGCCTTTTTTATTTGTTTTCATCGAGTCTTTTTCAACAAGTATATTTCCCCATTTATTTACATTCAAATCGGGAGTTGTGTTGTGAATAATTGGGTTGGAACCATTTCCGATAGCGATTATTGCCGTTTGAATAGCAATGTCCTCAACGTCCCCTTCAATCGGAACGGGGCGCCTTCTGCCCGAGCTGTCAGCTTCACCGAGCTTCATTTTTTGCAATCTCGCTGAACTAAGCCAGCCATTTTCATTGCCAATAAATTCAGTTGGAGCAGCAAGAAGGCAGAATTCCACGCCCTCTTCTTTTGCGTGCTTAATTTCTTCAATCCTTGCGGGCATTTCTGCTTCAGTTCTGCGATATATAACCATAGCGCGTTTTGCGCCAAGCCGAAGCGAGGTTCGGACGGCATCCATAGCAGTATTCCCGCCCCCAAAAACAGCTACCACCTTATTTTTTACATCAAACATAGGAGTGTCAGCAATTGGAAAAGTATATGCCTTCATTAAATTTACGCGGGTTAAAAATTCATTTGCAGAATAGACCCCGTTTAAATGCTCACCGGGTATATTCATAAAATATGGAAGACCAGCACCTACACCGATGAAAACAGCATCAAAACGTTCTAAAAGCTCGTCCACCGTTTCAGTAAGTCCAATTACGCAGTTTGTAATAAATTCTACTCCCATTTTTGCAAGAGCTTCGATTTCAATATTCACTATTTTTTTTGGCAAACGAAACTCCGGAATGCCGTAAATAAGAACGCCGCCCGTGCTGTGTAGTGCTTCAAACACTGTTACTTTATGCCCCATTTGGGCTAGATCGCCAGCACAACTAATGCCCGCTGGACCTGCGCCCACAACGGCAATTCTTTTGCCGGTGCTTGGCTTTTTATTTGGAATTTGTAATCCTATATTTTTTCTTTCCCAATCCGCAGCCCAGCGTTCCAAATTCCCAATAGCAACAGGCTCGCCTCGTTTTGCGAGGACGCAAACTTTTTCGCACTGCTCCTCTTGGGGACAAACCCTACCGCAAACCGCTGGGAGTGCGTTGTCTATTTTTATAACGGCAGCAGCTTCCTTGTGCTTTCTTTCAGAAATTAACTTTATAAATTTTGGGATGTTGATTGAGACAGGGCAGCCTGCTATGCAAGGAGAGTTTTTGCATTGAATACAGCGGTTTGCTTCTGCAACGGCAAGTTCCTCAGTGTAACCAGAATTTACTTCGTTAAAATTTTTTATTCTCTGCTCAGGCTCTTGTTTTGGCATTTTATGCCGCTTGATTCTCATTCTTTCTTTATTATTTAGCTCAGCCATTGGCTTTTCCTTTTTCATACATTTTGTCCAAAAAGCAGGAATGCTCATCTTCCGAGGTTTGCTCTTGCGTCAAATACATTTTGTTCCTATTGCTTAAAATCTTAAAATCCACTTCGTGAGCGTCAAATTCAGGACCATCAACGCAAGCAAATTTTGTTTTTCCCCCAACTATAACCCGACAGCCACCGCACATCCCTGTTCCATCTACCATAATAGTATTTAAACTCGCGGAAGTCTCGATTCTGTATGGCTTTGTAACATTAGCTACTCCCTCCATCATTGGAATTGGACCAATTGCAAGAACATAGTCAATCTTTTTCCCGCTATCGATTAGCTGTTGAAGTTTTTGAGTAACAAAGCCATGAAATCCATAAGTGCCATCATCTGTGCAAGGATAAAATTCATCGCTTGTTGCCTTCATTTCATCTTCAAGAATAACAAATTCCTTGCTCCGGCCACCGACAATGCTAATTACATAGTTTCCAGCTTCTTTTAGTGCCTTTGCCGTTGGGTAGGCTATTGCGGCTCCGACACCTCCTCCAATACTGACCGCTGTGCCAAAGTTTTCTATGCGTGATGGACGCCCAAGTGGACCCACAATATCGGAGATGAAATCTCCTGCTTCCAAGCTGTTTAGTTGCTTCGTTGTTTTGCCAACCCCTTGGACGATAAAGGTAATCGAGCCTTCTTCGATGTTTGAATCTGCAATAGTAAGAGGAATTCGCTCTCCATCTTCGCGAACTCGCAAAATTATGAACTGACCAGCCTTGCGTTTTTTTGCAATCTTTAAAGCTTCTACTTTAAAAAGTTTAATTGCCGGCGCTAAGAGCCTTGTCTCGAGTATTTTATTCATTTATTATCTCATTTTTAAAAAAAGTTTAGAACTTTGTATAGTTATAACTAATTACAAAAATATCATTTTTTTTTGTAAAAATTCTTTTCTTTAATGCGAAATATTTAACAATCTAAAAAATTGAGTATGACAACCCAAGCTGCAAGGCTTCTTTAAATTGAGTTCTCAGCGATTGCTTTTTTTCATAGACGAGCAATAAATTAAGATTGACAACAATAAATTCATTGATTTTTGCTGAAATCACATTATCGAAACGAATATCCCAGGTTTCGAGGCGATTGAAAGCAGAAAAGAGACGCAATTTTGAATTGAGCATCATATTTTCAAGAAAACCCCACTCTAAATCTGTAACGGATTCGACACCTGTTTCAAACTTAAACTTTTCTAACTTCTCCAATGTTTCTGGATCGTCAGTGAAATGAGCGAGCTTATTGGCAAAGGTTTCTTGGAAAGCCACACCAACACGGGTTTTGAAAATTTTTAGCTTATCGTAAGTAAAGCCAACGCTTTGGGTTATATAGCCGGGGTCAAAAAAATTGGCGATTAAAGAATCTGCTCCGTCATCTTTTGTTTTATATCCCTTTGTGATTGTGGTTCGCAGTGTGTTACTGAAAAATGGATCGACAGCCCAGCCAATATTATAGCTTAAAACATCTTCAAGATAAATTTCGTTGTCATTCGTTTTGAACTCTGCCTCGCCAAGCTTTGTTTGTCCATAAAGCAATTTCAAGGAGTTTGTGAAAGTCCAATTATTCTCTTTGTAATCAGCGCCGAAGTTGCCGAAAATTGAATAGGTTATTGCGTTATCGCCGCCAAGCGCCCAATTATCAAAAGCAATTTGGCTTATGTTAAAACCCACAATCCCTTTTGGAAACCAAGGACCTTTTAAGGAATCGGCTTCGGAAGAAAATGCTTTCTCGTTTACTGAGAAAAAGCTAAGAATTGCAAGAGCTGAAATAAGTAAAAAACTCTTCATAATAATACCAGTTATTAAAAAAAAATACTATTTTTTATTTCAAATTCAAATTACTATCTTTATATTTTTTTAAATTAAGAATAAAAATATGAAAAAAATAATTTTTCTGTTACTTGTTTTTCTGTTTTCTAAGAGTTTTGCTATCCAAATTGACAGTCAGTCAAATAGAATTAGTTCAGAATTATTAGAGCTGAAGCGAGTTTCAGATTCTATTCGCATAGATGATTCTCTTAAATATTCAAAATTTGAAGAAGACATAAAAAAACTAAAAGAAAGCGAAAAAGAGAAGCGTTCCATATTAGAAAAAGAGCTAAATGAATTTAAAAAGCAAGATTCAATTAGAAATGCACTATCGGCATTACAAATCGATTCGCTTATCAAAATCACGCCAGCTTATCCTGTTTCGCCTTTTGGCGACACACTGTTTTTAATATATTCCGGGCTTGCCTCTTTCTCTGCAAAAGAGAGAGCGGACGCCATAAAAAAGAGAATCCTCTCTATTGTTGATGATTTTGATTGCAAAACAGATTCTATTGTAGTTTTTGTTAATGATGGTAGAACTGACTTAATGTTTGGCGAGATTTTTTTAATGAGCATTTATAGCAATGACGCACTTTTTGCAAATTCAACAAAAGAAGAGTTAGCAAAGCATTATGCAGATTTATTTTACCAAAGTATAAAAAAATATAAAGAAGAGAGAAGCTGGCAAGCCATTTTAAAGCAAATCGCATTGGCAATACTTGCTATAGTAATTTTTTATTTTTTACTAAGACTGCTTTCTTACTTGTTTAAAAAAATTGTGAGCTTTGTCTCAAAAAATAAAGATAAATTTTTAATCGACATTAGAATCAAGGGTTACGTATTGCTTGATGTTGAGAAAGAGCATAAAATTATTCTTGTAATTCTCAAATTGCTTAAATATTTTTCTTATTGTTTGGTGATTTATATTGCTTTGCCGGTTGTTTTTAGCATTTTCCCTGTTACAAAAAGCATCGCATATACGTTGTTTGATTATTTTCTCAATCCGATAAAGAAAGTATTTCAGGCAGTCCTCGATTATATTCCAAATCTGATTACAATTATAATTCTTTTGTTTATTGGCAGGTATTTATTAAAGTTTTTAAAATACATTGCAAACGAGGTTGAGAGCGGAAAACTTGTAATAAAAGGATTTTATACAGATTGGGTGAAAACTACTTATTACATACTTCGAGTTTTACTTTTAGCATTTATTTTTATATTGATTTTTCCATATTTGCCCGGGTCGGATTCTGCTATTTTTCAGGGAGTTTCAGTGTTTTTCGGTATAATTATTTCTATTGGCTCCTCCTCGATTATTGGGAATATGATTGCTGGAATTGTAATCACTTATATGAGACCCTTTAAAATTGGCGATAAAGTGAAAATTGGCAATGTCTCGGGTGATGTTATCGAAAAAACTCCTTTTGTAGTTCGCATTGTAACTCCTCACAACGAAGAAATTACAATCCCAAATTCAAATATTCTTTCTTCGCACACTGTAAATTATTGCAATAGTGAAGAGGGACTTATTTTGCACACAACAGTAACAATGGGCTATGAAGTCCCTTGGCAGCAGGTTCATAAACTTTTAATTGACGCTGCAAAAAGAACTATCAATATACTCAATAGTCCTGAACCCTTTGTTTTACAAACCAGTTTAGACGATTTTTATGTTTCTTATGAACTGAATGCCTATACGGATAAACCCAATAATCAAGCAGGCGTTTATTCAGAGCTTCATAAAAATATTCAAGACGTTTTCAAGGAAGCAGGTATAGAGATGATGTCTCCTCATTACAGCTTTATTAGCGATGGAAAAGAGCAGACTATACTCAAAGAGTAGGATAGCAGACATTCAAAACGCTGTGAGGAACGCAGTTTGTCTGAACCGTGATTTTCTTGATTGAAGGATTGCTTGACTGTAAAGAATGGTATTAAGCTACGGGGTTCGCCCGTAGCTTGATTTGTAATCTATAATCATTTGAAAGAATCTATAGAAAAAAAACACTATTATTATTTTTTTTAATCTCAAATTCCATTAATGAAAATTTAATAAATTGTCCGATTCAATTGTGAGCAATACAAACTAATAATATAAAAATATATGACTTATAATAATTGTCTGAACCACGATTAAGCAGATTAAATGATTTCACTGATTATTATTTTGTAAAAAAGAAAAACTGCTTAATCACAGTTCAGATAAAAATGTAAATAGTTTTTATTCACCAATGATTTTTACTAACACTCTTTTTCTTCGCTTGCCATCGAATTCGCCATAGAAAATTTGCTCCCAAGGACCAAAATCCAATTTTCCATTTGTTATAGCTACCACTACCTCGCGTCCCATAACTTGACGCTTCAAATGTGCGTCAGCATTGTCTTCAAAGCCGTTGTGTCTATATTGAGAGTGCGGTTTTTCAGGAGCAAGCTTTTCTAACCATACTTCATAATCCTGGTGCAATCCCGATTCATCGTCATTAATAAAGACGCTTGCAGTGATGTGCATCGCATTAACAAGCACAAAACCTTCTTTTACGCCGCTTTCGATTATGCAATCCTCTACTTCTCTTGTAATATTGACAAATGCTCGGCGAGTGCTGGTATTATACCAGAGTTCTTTTCTAAATGATTTCATTTTTTCTCCTAATTAATCGAAATCACAAATATAGAAATTATAATTGATTGTTGCTAATCAAATATTTTTTAATTTGGAAATATTTTTGTTCGAAAATTGGAAATCTATGTCTAAATCAAAAAAAAAAGAAAAAAGTAATTTTTTCCCAGTTCTTTTTCGCCTTTTCGGTTTTTTAAAACCTTTTATATATTTGTTTTTATTAGCAATATTTTTAAATACTATTTTTTCCTTTTTTAGCACTGTTTCCATTGCGGTAATTAAACCAATTTTCCAAATTATTTTCAATGAAGAGGTTGCGGAAATTAACCCTTTAGCTCAGCAATCTTTTTTTGATGGAATAAAAGACAGTTTTTATAATTTTATTAATTCCATCATTTACGATGCCGATACTTTTAACTCTCTTTTAAAACTTAGCTTAGTTATAATTTTTCTTTTCCTTTTAAAAAACGTTTTCAAGTATTTATCTTCTGTTGCAACGGTTACATTAGAAGAAAATGTGGTTAAGCATATACGAGACAAAGTTTTTGAAAAATTAACTTCATTTTCAGTAGATTTTTTTAATAAGCAAAGAGAAGGCACTTTAATTTCCATAATTTCTAACGACATAGCGGTTTTAAATTCCTCCACAATTTGTTCGCTTAATGTAGTGCTACGCGAAATAACGCAGGTTATTTTATTTCTTTTCCTGTTGCTTGCAATTTCTGCAAAGCTTACATTAATAGCATTTGCAACAAGCATAATAAGTATGTTTTTAGTGAAATATGCAATGCAATATTTAAGGCGATATGCGACAAGAATGCAAGTTGCACTCGCTGATTGGACATCAGTGCTTCACGAGGCAATCTCTGGCATTAGGGTAATAAAATCCTTTGGCATTGAGCAAGTTATTAACGGCAAATTTAAAGAGCAAACAAAAAAATATGTCCGTTCATCAATAAAACACCAAAAAATTATTACAATCATTCCTTCGGTAAATGAAATGTTTGCTATTGCCGCTCTTTCTGTTGTGCTGCTTGTTGGTGGGATGGAGGTGATGAATAAGACAATGCCAGCCGATGAGCTTATGCTCTTTCTTTTTTCGCTTTTCGCTGTAATGTCGCCCATTACTACTGTTATCAATAGTATTTCTCAGTTCCAACGCGGAGTAGTAGCGGGAGAAAGGGTTTTCAGTCTTTTGGACTACCCCCAAACGGTTAAAGACGGGAATTTAACGATAAATAACTTTGAAAACTTGATTGAAGTGAAAGGGCTTAGCTTTAAATATGAACAAGACTACGTTTTAAAAAATATAAATTTTTCCATAAAAAAATGCCAAAAAGTTGCTTTTGTCGGCGCAAGCGGAAGCGGAAAATCCACTATGATAGATTTGCTGCTTCGATTCTACAACCCCGAGCAAGGCGATATTACTATTGACGGAAAAAATATTAGAGATTTTAAAATTAGTTCTTACAGAAATCTATTTGGAGTTGTCCCGCAAGAGTGTATCTTGTTTAACGATACTTTAAAAGGGAATATTTTATTTGAGCATAATAAATTTGAACATAATAAAGAGGAAAGCGAACTTTTAAAAGCTGCCCATATTTCTAATTCTAACAACTTTATTCAAAAACTTCCCAATGGCTTCGATACATATATCGGAGATCGTGGTGTTAAGCTCTCCGGCGGCGAAAGGCAAAGGGTGTCGATTGCTCGCGCGATAATAAAAAATCCACAAATTTTAGTTTTTGACGAAGCAACCTCCTCACTGGATTCTGAATCTGAAAAGACAGTCCAGCAGGCAATAAATCAATCTATGAAAAACAGAACTGCGATTATCATTGCCCACCGTTTAGCAACGATTATTGATTGCGACACGATTTTTGTTTTTGATAACGGTGAAATTGTTGAGCAAGGCAGTCATAAAGAGCTTATTGAAAAGGCTGGCGTTTACAAAAAACTTTACGATATTCAATTTTCAGAAGATTAAACTAATTTTCCGCTTTGTGTGAAATTCTTTCTTTTCCCAAAGCTCTTGGTTTCAACCCCAAAGGGGCACAGTTTCTTGGATTCTTTTAGGATAGGGAAAAGGGGGCTGGTGGGATTTTTCACGTAGTTATTCCGAGCGCAGCGAGGAATCCAGTGTGATTGTGGTGTTGAAATGTTCTCTGGATTCTTCACTTTGTTCAGAAAGACGCTGCTGCTCTATCTCCCCCTTTGAAAAAGGGGGTCGGGGGGATTTTCTTTTCTGGATTCTTCACTTTGTTCAGAAAGACGCTGCTGCTCTATCTCCCCCTTTGAAAAAGGGGGTCGGGGGGATTTTCTTTCTATTATCTCTAAACATCCCACAAAGTTTTATTTTCATTTGATTTATACACAAGGCAAACAAATGCCATGATTATCGACAAAGCCCGGAAATGCCCAACAGCCCTTATATTCATACTTTTTAGAATCAGAAATATTGCAAAAAATATTTTTTTTAAAATCAAGATTTCTTATGATTTTAGTCTTTATTTCAATTCTGCCTTGAAAGCCCTGTATGCAAAGAATAGTGAATAATATAAATAAAAGAACAAAATTAATTTTTTTTTTTTAATTTTGAGAAATTATTAGCTTATTGGCTTATGTTTTTTATGAATATTTAAGGAATAATTATGATTGGACTGCTTTACATTATACCAGTTACAGGATTGTTAGCTCTTTTATATACTTATCTTCGCTCTTCTTGGGTGGCAAAACAAGATGCGGGGAATGAAAAAATGCAAAGAATTTCTGGTTTTATTGCAAAAGGCGCTATGGCATTTTTAAAAGCAGAATATCAAGTGATTGCTATTTTTGTTGTGATAGTTGCTATTTTGCTCGCTGTTCAAGGTGCTTCTCTTGAGGACTCATCTCCACTTGTTGGCGTGTCTTTCCTCGTTGGAGCTATTTGCTCTGGTCTTGCTGGCTATATTGGAATGAGAGTTGCAACGAAAGCAAACGTTCGCACTACAAACGCCGCAATAACAAGTTTAAATAAAGCACTTAAAATTGCTTTCAATGGTGGTTCCGTAATGGGAATGGGAGTAGTGGGGCTTGGTGTGTTTGGCTTAAGCTTGCTTTTTATTATTTATGGAACTATGTTCGATGTTTTTGAAGGAGATAATCTGCACGCGCTTGCGAAAGTTGTTACTATTGTAACTGGCTTTTCCTTCGGAGCTTCTTCTATTGCGCTCTTCGCAAGGGTTGGCGGTGGAATTTACACAAAAGCTGCTGACGTAGGAGCAGATTTAGTAGGAAAAGTGGAGGCTGGTATCCCAGAAGATCACCCTCTGAATCCCGCTACAATAGCAGATAACGTGGGAGATAACGTGGGAGATGTCGCCGGAATGGGAGCTGATCTTTTTGAATCTTTTATTGGAGCAATAGTCAGCACAATGGTTCTTGGAGCAACTTTCTTTGTTATACCCGAATTTCAATCAACACCTTTTAAAGGACTTTCCGCTGTTGTTCTTCCTTTACTGCTCGCGGGAGCTGGGATTATAGTCTCGATAATTGGAACTTTTTTTGTAAGTGTGAAAGAAGGCGGAAATCCGCAAAAGGGGTTGAATGCTGGCACCTTTGTCGCTGCTTTTTTGATGTTAGTCGCTTCATATATTATTATTAAATGGGCTTTGCCTGATAGCTGGCTTTTTGAAGATGCCCTTTATGGAAGCAGTTACGTCATAAGTTCAAACGGAATATTTCTTTCTACGATAATCGGTTTAGCAGTCGGTGTGTTAATCGGCTTGGTTACCGAATACTATACTGGCTTTGGCAAACCACCAGTTCGGGAGGTTGTTCGACAATCCTTAACAGGACCAGCAACGAATATTATTGCCGGCTTAAGCACTGGAATGATTTCCACTACTATACCAGTAATATTGATTGCTTTAGCTATTATCGGCGCCTTCTCATTCGCAGGGCTTTATGGAATTGCAATAGCAGCAGTTGGCATGCTTGCTACTACTGGCATTCAGCTCGCGGTTGATGCTTATGGTCCAATTGCGGATAATGCTGGCGGTATTGCCGAAATGTCTGAACTGCCACCCGAGGTTCGCGGAAGAACGGATAAACTTGACGCAGTCGGGAATTCTACTGCTGCGATAGGGAAGGGCTTCGCTATTGGTTCTGCCGCCCTTACTGCCCTTGCGCTTTTTGGTGCTTATATGACTTCTGCTCAAATCTCATCTATTGACATATCAAAAGCAAATGTGATGGCTGGTGTATTCATCGGTGCTTTATTGCCCTTTGTATTTTCAGCTATGGCTATGGGAGCAGTAGGACGTGCTGCAATGTCGATGATTAAAGAGGTAAGACGACAATTTAATGATATACCAGCCCTTAAAAACGCTTTAGCCGTCCTAAAAGAATGGGGTGAAAAAGAGCAAGACCAATGGCCTAAAGATAAATTGGAAGTATTTCACGCCGCAGATGGAAAAGCAGAATATGAGAAATGCGTTGAAATCTCCACCAAAGCTGCTATTCGTCAGATGATTGTTCCGGGCTTGCTGGCTGTTGTTGCACCCATTGTTGTAGCTTTTCTGCCTTTCTTTGGGAAAGAAGCTTTGGGTGGAATGTTAGCTGGGGTTACTGTATGCGGAGTGCTTTTAGCGATTTTCCAAGCAAACGCTGGCGGTGCTTGGGACAATGCGAAAAAAATGTTTGAAGATGGCGTTGAAATTGATGGACAAAAGTATTTCAAAAAATCCGAGCCGCACAAAGCAGCTGTTGTTGGTGATACTGTTGGCGATCCATTTAAAGACACATCAGGTCCATCAATAAATATTTTAATTAAGCTGATGTCTATTGTTGCATTGCTACTTGCAACGCTTCTCGTTTAAATTATTTACAATCCCCTTTTCTCTTCGTTTTCTCCTCCTTCCCATTTGAACGTGGGAAGGAGGAGAAAACACAGAACAGTCCTGTGTCCCCCGCTGGCGGGGAGAAACAGTCATTCTGAACGTAGTGAAGAATCCAGAGAAATCCCCCCGACCCCCTTTTTCAAAGGGGGAGACTTCTTTTTTGGAGGAAACACAGAACAGTACAGTGTCCCCCGCTGGCGGGGGACATTCTTTCCCTCTTCTCCTTCCCAATGTCAAATAGAAGGAACTCGAACTTTTCTTATTTAATTCCTTTTATATTTTTTTTAGATTCATTCCATTTTCTTAAGTTTGTGTAATCTGTTTTTTTAAGTAAGCAATTTATGGCTTGGAACGATATAATTGGACAGCATAGAGTAAAGAACGTTTTACAAAAAGCAATAAAAGAAAATAGAATTGCAAATTCCTACTGCTTTTCTGGGATCGAAGGAATTGGCAAAGAAGCTGTTGCGATTGAATTTGCAAAAACTGTTAATTGTCTTTCTCCAGTAAATCAAGAAGGCGAAAGATCTGCTTGTGGAGTTTGCGATAGCTGTAAGCAGTTCCGATTTTTGCAGCATCCAAACTTGACTTTCATTTATTCACTCCCAGCTGGAAAATCATCGGATAGTAAAAGCGATAGCTCCTTTTCAAAACTTTCCGAAGAACAAATTGAAGAAATTCAAGCTCAATTCAAATTAAAAGCAAAAGATTACTATCATAAAATTGCGATTGCAAACGCCTCACAAATAAAAATTGCATCAATAAGAGAATTAAAGAAAAGTTTATCCCTTTCGCAAATGCAAGCAGGAAGGAGAGTTATAATCGTCTTGCGCGCTGATGAGCTTTCAAAGGAATCTGCAAATTCTTTTTTAAAAACACTTGAAGAGCCAAATAAGGACGTTACTATAATTTTAATAACAGCACGCCAAGACCAGATTCTCCCGACAATTCTTTCAAGGTGCCAGCAGATAATTTTTCAGCCGCTCTCGCAAGATGAGTTAGAGCAGCTTTTAATCAACAAGCAAAGCGTAGGCAAGACAGATGCTAAACTTTTTGCTTGCTTTGCGCAAGGCTCTTACCAAGCTGCATTAGAATTTTTAAACGAAGACATAAAAAAACTGAGAAAAGATGCTGTCGATTTGCTCCGAACTGCTTTAAGGAAAAGAGTTTATAGGTATGAATTGGCAAGCAGAATTGACGATATTTTAGCAAGCAAAGATAAAAAGAAATATATCGCTGTTTTGCTTCATTTATTAGTTTGGCTTAGAGACGCAAGCACAGTATCGCTAACTGGGAATATAAATTTCATAGTTAATATTGATCAAAAAGAAGATATACAAAGTTTTGCAAAAAATTTTGGCAGTAAAAACCTAATTCAAGCTATAGAATTAATAGAAAAATCTATTTCACAAGTAAATAAAAATGTTCAAAATCAATTAATATTTTTAAATTTATTTCTGAAACTTAGAAAAATTTTGTTATTTTGACAAATCAAGATTATGAGACAATGATAATTAACGATTTTAGGTAAATTATGAATAGTGATAATACAAATTTTTCTCATTTTCACAAGCACGAGCAAAATACATTAAAAGAAATAAAAAATGGCAAAATAATAGAACAAAGCGATAAGAATAAAAGAGACGGCAATGTTGCAAATGCTACAGAAATTATAGAGGTTTTTGACAATAAAAGTAAGGCGGCAAAAGACGATATAAGCGATTTGTATCTATTGAATCAGGAGTTCGACTCGATTCCCGATTATATTGAGGTAGTCTTTAAGTGTAAAAGAAAAGCAATATACAGGAACGATTATGGCGTTGTGATTACCAAGCCGGATTTTATTATTTTAGAGGTAGAAAATGGCACCGACCTTGGCTATATTAATTCTTTTGGTGAAGAAGCTTTATTGAAATTAAAAAGCATTTATAAAAATGAAAAAGTAATATATTCAGTCATTAGAACCGCCACAGCTGAGGATATTGAAAGATTCAACAGCAATAGAGAAGAAGAGCCATTTGTGATTGAAAAGACAAGGGAATTTGTTAAGCAAAACGATGTCGATATGAAAATTATTGAGGCAGAATGGCAGTTCGATCGCCAGCGTCTCACGATTTATTTTACAGCTCCTCAACGCATAGATTTTCGCGATCTTGTAAAAGATTTAGCAAGAAGCTTTAGAACTCGAATTGAATTAAGGCAAATCAGCACTCGCGAAGAAGCAAAACGCATTGATGGAATTGGGTCTTGCGGTAGAACTATCTGCTGTTCTTGCTTTGCGAATGATTTTAACCACGTTACATTAGATCATGCAAAAACTCAGCAGCTTTCTAATAATATTGCAAAATTGAGTGGATATTGTGGAAAGCTAAAATGCTGCTTGCTCTATGAATATGAAACTTACATTGAAGCCTTTAAAAAGCTGCCTCCAATAAATTCAATCGTTGATTTGGATAGCTGTGGAGAGGCAGTTCTTTGCAAAGTAGATATTTTTAAAAGTATTGCTTATCTTAATGTAGTTTCCTCAGGAACTTATCGCCAACTGAGCTTTAAAGAGCTTGAGCGTTATAAAAAGAATGGAAAGATTCAATATGCCAAAGATGAGACCTGCACTTGCGGCAACGCGGACTGTATTGAAAAGATTGATGATTTTAATTAAATAACTTAAAAATTTTAAAACAATGAACTTTGTTTTTAATAAAGAAGATATTGAAAAAATTGAAAGCGTTTTGGGCGAGCGATCTCAAAGGGTTGAAAATTCATACTCCTGGCGTTTAAGCAATAAAAACAATCTTCAATCGCTGTCTTTTACGATTTTTAATGAAGTGCAACTTTGTGATGATGCGAAAGGCGTTCTTATTTCCGTTCAAACTAATCATGGTTATTTTGAGCTTCATAACTGCACTAACTATATTATTTTCGAGCCAGATGAAGTGATTTTTATTAATCAAACTGCTGAGCTGCTTTCAAGTTTAATCATTGGAAAAAATTCAACTTGCTCATTGTTTTCAAATATAAATAAGCAAATTTTAAAAGGCAATTTAAGCGATCTTGACCCTGCTGTCTTGCTGGCGGCAATGCAGCTTTCATTGACAGAGAGCATTTTTGTTTGACAATGGCTATAACTGTTGAAATTACAAATGCTTCGGGCTATAAGCCAATTCCAAGAAAAAAATTGGTGGCAATAGCAAAAAAAGTATTTTCTGATTATGGATATGAAAATGCTAAATTTTCGCTTGTCATTGCCGAAAATAAAGAAATAAGGAGGATAAATAGAAAATTTTTGAATCACAACTATCCTACTGATGTTATTTGTTTTTCTCTTTCGGAAGCTGACGAAATTGACGGGGAGGCTTATATCTCAATAGAAATTGCAAAAGAGCAGGCAAAAGAGCATAATGTCTCTTTGCAAGATGAGTTAATGCGCTATGCCGCTCATGCAGCGTTGCATCTTTGCGGTTTAAACGACAATACAGACGAAAAAAGGAAAGCTATGAACGAGCTTGAAAGCAAATACATTAAAATTATAAATCATTCGTTATAACAAAAGAAAATATGATTATGGACAATTTTATGTATGAAAAAATTATAGAAATTATAGTTTACGTAATTCAACAGGTTAAACAAAATAAATCATTAAATGAATTGAATGTAGAAGAGTTGCAGAAAAAGGGATATTCAAATTCCGAGATTTCTACCGCTCTGAGTTGGCTTATTGATAAATCAGAAATTACTGAAAGATTGTTCCCATCGCCAGATGCTTCAAATAATGAGTCTTTTCGAGTTTTGCACGACACGGAGAAAGATTTATTTACAAAAGATGCTTGGGGCGAGCTTATTTCTATGAAAGAACTTGGAATTATTTCAAATGAAAACATAGAAATGCTTATTGACCGTTCTTCCATAATGGGATTTCAGCAAATTGATGCTCAACAGGTAAAGCTTTTTGTCGCAAATGCTGTTTTCAATACATATTTAATGAATCCCGGGAGTAGGTATATGCTTCGCGGGAATGACGCTATAAACTAATTAAACGGTTCCGTAGTTCAGCAGGATAGAACACCAGTTTCCTAAACTGGGTGTCGGAGGTTCGAGTCCTCTCGGGACCGCTACTACTTTTCCTTGATACTATATAAATCAATAATTTGCAATAATATAGCATTATATAATGCTGTTAAAAAGCAAAACCTATAGTTTCTAAATTAAGATATAATTAAGGTATAATTAATATATAATTAGAATCAACATTTCAAAAAAATTCATTAAATTGAAAGAGAGCTGAAGTCAATTTGTGAAGAAAATCGGATAATTTATGAAATTAGAAAACAAAAAATACAGCACTGTTATTGAAAAGAATACTTTTTACTTCTTTAATAAAGATTTTGAGCAGCAGTATGAAGGGTATATTAACTCATTAAAAGAAACTTTACTTCTCTTAAAAAATGAAGCTGAGAATAGTGGATTTACTAAAAAAGTATTCGAAAATTTTTTATTGGAAAAAGAAAACGGATTAAGAGCCCTTTTAGCATTAACTGGGTTTTCTAATGAGTATTTTAAAAGATTAACTACAATAATTCGTGTTTTAAGCGATGAAGAATTGAACAGGTTAGTTTTAAAAGATAAATGGAACATTGATGAAAGACACGGAATTGAGAGTATAAGCGAGTGGTCTGATAACAAAATTGAGAGGCTAATCAAAGAAAATGAATTTTTTAGAAAAGGTATAGTTAACCTCTTTTTTGAAGGAGCGACCATACCGTTTTTAACGCAAACAATTCCATTATTTGAATTAAAAAAATTAAGCTTATCGAAGCTAAAGTTTGAAATCCCAGAAATGATAGACAGTTTAATTCGATACAAGGAAAAAGGTTCATATAGCGGTAAAAAAGGGAATAACCCAGAAACGCTTATAAAATCAATTCTTAATGATCTTAGCATCGGTTTTGAGACGGGTGATTTAACTGAATTAGTTGAAAAAGTTCCCGATAGAAAGCGAACAATGGATTTTATAATTCCTAATAGGGAAAATCCAAAAATAATTATTGAATGCTCATATTTAGTTACAACTTCATCAGGACAAGGTGATAAATCTAAAACTGAGATATCAGTTAATACACTTTTAGACAAATATTATCCTAATGCAAAATTTATCGGTTTTGTCGATGGTATTGGCTGGTATGTTAGAAAAAAAGATTTAGAACGAATGGTTAATGCTTATTTTGACGTATTTACATTTCACAAAGAAGAATTAGAAAGATTTGTAAAATTCATTAAAAAGGAGCTGAAAATTGTTTGACGACCTGATTAATAAGATACATCAAGGTGATTGCTTGGAACTTTTCAAGCAGATTCCAGATGAGTCTGTTGATATTACTTTTGCTGACCCACCCTTTAATTTGAATAAGAAATATAACAATAATAAAGATAAATTAAAAATTAAGGAGTATCTTTCTTGGTGTATGGAATGGATTAAGGAAATGGTTCGTGTAACTAAATCAAGTGGCTCAATTTTCGTTCATAATATCCCAAAATGGCTAACTTACTATTCCTCTTTTTTGAATGAAATTGCTTATTTTAAGCATTGGATTAGCTGGGATGCGGCAACAGCGCCAATGGGAAAGACATTGCAACCGGCACACTATGGCATTCTCTTTTATACAAAGCAACCAAAAGGTTTTAAATTTTATGAACTTAGATCTCCACATAAGAGAACGCGAAAATCAAATATTTTAGCAAAAGATTACGGTGGGAAAAAGAGTTTATTGCACCCTTTTGGCCCTTTAGTGTCAGACGTTTGGACTGATATTCATCGTATTAAGCATAATAAATATAGAGATGAGCATCCTTGCCAATTGCCTGTTCATTTACTGGAAAGGATTATTTTACTTTCAACTGATGAAAATGATATTGTGCTTGATCCATTTAGCGGGACTGGCACAACAGCACTTGCTGCAAAGCGTTTAGGTAGAAGTTTTATCGGATTTGATTTGAGCCAAGAATATATTGATATTACAAACTCAAAACTATCAATGGAGCTGACAAATTCAAAAATTGGTGAAAAATGGGTGAGTTTTTATCTTGATGAAGTTGTTACTTTGAGAAATGATGACTGGGACTATTTAACTGATTTTTTCTTTATTCCAAATAATCCATCTGATATTGATACAATCCAAATAGCTTTAAAATCAAAAAGCAAGCGCGCGACCGGAAGAGCTATTAACAAAATCGGAATTTCCAAAGAAAACCAATCCACGTTTTTATTTCCGGCATAAAGACTCGTGCAAATTAGATGTTTTTATTTTGGGCAGATCTTGTTAGAAATGAAAAAAATAATGTAATTTTGTAAAATTATTTGTGTTTCAAAAAAAATGTAAGTATTTTTGTATTCTTTTAATTAAAATATTGTTAAAAAGGAGAATTTGGTGGAAACAACAGCAAAAATAACAAAATCCATAAGGAAAGAAGACGTTGAAAGGAAGTGGTGGGTGGTTGATGCGGCAGAGCAAACAGTAGGTAGATTAAGCACTCAAATTGCCACTATTTTAAGAGGCAAGCACAAAGCATGGTTTACTCCGCATCTTGATTGTGGTGATTTTGTTATCGTAGTAAATGCCGACAAGGTAATACTTAAAGGTAAAAGAACAGAGCAAAAGGAATACTACCATAATACTGGCTATCCAAGCGGGGAGCGATTTAGAACTTTTGTTGACTTGCAAAAGAAAAATCCTACTTTTATTCTTCGCCATTCAGTAAAAGGTATGTTGCCAAAAAATCGTCTTGGACGCCAGATGATTAAAAAATTAAAAGTGTTTGCCGGAAACGAGCATCCCCATAGCGCCCAAAAGCCAGAACCATTGGAATTGAAGTATAATTAAAATAAATTTTAAACAGAAAAGGAGTATTTAATGAAATCAGCAGCAGATTTTTCTGCTACCGGAAGAAGAAAAACCTCTGTAGCCCGTGTAAGACTTGCATCAGGCAAAGGGAAATTCACCGTCAATAGAAGATCGCTTGAAGAATATTTCCCCGTTGAGACTCATCGCATTATGATTTACCGACCTCTGAACGTTGCAAATATGCTTGGAAGTTATGACGTATCTATTAAAGTAAGCGGTGGCGGAAAAACTGGTCAAACCGGTGCTATCCAACTCGGTATTGCTCGCGCACTTGTCGAGCGTGACGAGGAATTGCGTAAACCCTTACGCGATGCAGGGCTTTTAACTCGTGACCCGAGAAAAGTCGAAAGGAAAAAATACGGCTTTAAAAAAGCAAGAAAACGCTTCCAATTTTCAAAACGTTAATAGTTTTATCACTTTGCTAAAAATTGGCTCTTTTTCTAAAAAAAAATAGAAAAAGTTGTATAAAAAAAATAATAAGAATAATTATTAAATAACTATTTATATCTGGATTGCTTGTGTGTGGCGATTTCGTTGAGCAAGTAAGTTGAAAGATGTAATTTTAAACACAAAAGGAGAAATAATGCAACATTATGCTGAAATCGAGCAGCTGCTCGAATCCGGTGCTCACTTTGGGCATCTTACCCGCCGCTGGAATCCCAAAATGGAAAAATTTGTCTTTATGGAAAGAAATGGGATTCACATCATCGACCTCAGAAAAACCCAAGTCTTAATCGATATTGCTCGCGATGCTCTTTATAATATTGCCAGCACTGGAAAAGTTGTTCTCTTCGTCGGAACAAAGTTGCAAGCAAAAAGCGCTATCGAACAAGAAGCGCAAAGATGCAAAATGAACTACGTTTCCGAAAGATGGCTCGGCGGAATGCTTACAAATTTTATGACAATTAGAAAAAGCATTAAAAGGCTTGCTGCTATCGACAAAATGGAGGTAGACGGAACTTTCGATAAAATTACAAAAAAAGAAAGACTTTTGCTTACAAGAGAAAAAGATAGGCTTAGAAAAGTTTTTGGCGGAATTGAAGAAATGACAAGATTGCCAGGCGCACTCTTCATAGTTGATATTAAAAAAGAACATATTGCTGTTAAAGAAGCAAAAATACTCGGCATACCAGTCTTTGCAATAGTGGATACAAATACAGATCCAGACGATATTGATTACCCAATCCCAGCAAATGACGACTCTTATAAAACTGTTGAGTTGGTTACGAAAATTATGGCTGACGCAGTGCTTGAAGGACATGAAATTGCAAAACGGACTATGGCAGATCTTTCTGCTGAAGATGATAGAATTGCTAAAGAAACAGAAGCCACAGTTCAAGAAACTACGAAGGTAAGACGAAAAATTCGCGAGCGTAGAGCGCCAAAACGCGATATTGAGCAAGCAAGCGCTGAAGAAAAAGCTGAAATAAATGAAACAAATATTACAAAAACGGAGGAAGAATAATGGTTCAAATTACACCGCAACTTGTTAAGGAGCTAAGAGAAAAAACTAGCGCCGGTATGAGCGATTGCAAAAAAGCATTAGTCGAAGCAAACGGCGATTTAAAAGAAGCTATTGAAATTTTACGTAAAAAGGGTGCTGCATCCGCTGCTAAACGCTCTGACCGTTCTGCTAACGAAGGGATAGTAATTTCAAAAGTAAATGAAAGCTCAAGCGAAGCCGCTATCGTTGAACTAAACTGCGAAACAGATTTTGTTGCCAGAAATCAAGATTTTGTTGACTATGCTGAAAAACTTGTTAATACAGTATTGAACACAAAAGTAAAAACGATGGAAGAGCTTTTAAATCAAAAAATTTCCGATGATACCGTTCAAGATATTCACAATGAAATATTAGCAAAGTTTAGTGAAAATATATCTATAAGAAGATTTGAATTTATTGAAAGCAAGGGATATATTGCAAACTATATTCACCCCGGTAGCAGACTTTCTGTGCTTGTTGAGTTAAGCTGCAAAAATCCGAATGAAAAAGCAAAATCTTTAATACACGATATTGCTATGCAAATTGCTGCTATGAATCCTTCTTATATTTCAAGAGATGATGTGCAATCTGAGCATTTGCAAAAAGAAATAGAGATTTACAAAGAACACGCAATAAACGAAGGTAAAAAGCCAGAGATTGCTGAAAGAATTGCGCAAGGCAGAATAGAAAAGTTTTTCCAAGAGCAGTGCTTGCTTGAACAAGCTTTTGTGAAAGACGCAGCTAAAACTGTTAAAGACGTTGTAGATGAAATTTCTAAAGAAATGGAAGCTGAAATAAAAATTCTCAGCTTTAGAAGATACTTTTTAGGTGAATCTTTAGACTAATAATTGAATGAAATATATTATGTGAAAAAACTTTCCAAATACTTGTGCAGTTGGAAAGTTTTTTCTTTATTTGCGTAGTTGCCAATAACATCATTGCCTCCCGCTGGCGGGAGTAGGGGCAATAGGATTTCAGATCGAGGGCAAGTTGCCAATGACATCATTGTCCCCCGCTGGCGGGGGCAGGGGGTGGATCTTTATAAATTATAATAACTTAGTGCTTTTTTTACTACAAATTTTTGATTAATGCACTTTTCTAAAACAAAGAATTAAAAAATCTATGGCAGAATTAAAATATAAGCGAATTTTACTCAAACTGAGTGGCGAAGCTTTTATGGGCGATAAACAGTTTGGCATTTCCCCCGAAACCCTGTTCTCTTTTGCAAATGATGTAAAAGAAATTTACGACTTAGACGTCCAAATAGCAATAGTGATTGGCGGTGGGAATATTTTTAGAGGAATGCAAGCCGCAGCTCACAAGATTGATAAAATTGCGGGAGATAACATGGGAATGCTTGCGACTGTTATTAATTGCATCGCATTTCAAAATGCACTCGAAGAAATTGGCGTTCCTACTCGGCTTCAAACAGCAATTAAGATGGAGCAGATTGCAGAGCCACTTATCCGCCGCAAAGCCATAAGGCATTTAGAAAGAAAAAGAGTAGTTCTTTTTGGAGCTGGCACTGGATACCCATTTTTTACAACAGATTCAGCTGCGGTGCTTAGGGCTTTAGAAATCCACAGCGATCTCGTAATCAAAGGCACAAGAGTTGATGGGGTGTTCGATTCTGATCCAGAAAAAAATGAAAATGCAATAAAATTTGAACAAATTTCTTATTTAGATGTAGTTCAAAAAGGTTTAAAGGTTATGGATTTGACTGCCATAACGCTTTGTCGTGAAAATAAAATGCCTATCATTGTCTTAAACATCACCAAGAAAGGAGATTTGAAAAAGGCAGTATTAGGCGAGAAAGTCGGAAGTTTAATTTCAGAATATTAATAAAATATTGGTGAAACAATGGAAGAGATAAAAAAAATTTTAAATAATACTCGCGATTTAATGGATAAATCCGCCGAGTTTACTTATAATCAATTAGGCAAGGTAAGAACAGGCAGGGCATCTGCTTCGCTTGTGGAAAATGTGAAAGCAAGCTATTATGGCGCTCCCACAGCAATTTCTCAAATGGCTGGAATTTCTGTTCCAGATGCCCGAACTATTGTGATTCAACCTTGGGATAAATCCAATTTAAAAGACATTGAAAAAGCGATACTTGAAGCTGATCTTGGCTTTAACCCACAAAATGACGGAAACATCATTCGCATTCCCGTCCCGCCTCTTACAGAAGAGCGAAGAAAAGAATTTGTTAAGCTATCAAAAAAGCTTGCTGAAGAAGGAAAAATCGCAATTAGAAATATTAGACGCGACCAAAATGATGCGGTAAAAAAATTAGAAAAAGATAAAAAGATTAGCGAAGACGAAAGAAAAAAAGCTGAAGATGACATACAAAAAATTACTGATGAGTTGATTAAAAAAGTAGAGGCAGATCTCGCCCAAAAAGAAAAAGAATTAATGCAAGATTAATATGGCAATTTCTTATAAGTCAGCTGGTGTCGATATAAAAGCCGGCGATGAAACAGTAAATCTAATTAAGCCCTTGGTGCGTAAGACCTTTAATAAAAATGTTCTTACGGATATAGGGCATTTTGGCGGCTTTTATGACGCAAGTTTCCCAGAGTATAAGCACCCAATTCTGGTTGCAAGCAGCGATGGAGTTGGAACGAAGTTGAAAATTGCTTTTTTAACAAATACGCATAACACCATCGGGCAATGCCTTGTAAATCATAGTGTTAATGATATTTTATGCTGTGGGGCGAAACCGCTTTTTTTCCTTGATTATTTTGCTACGGGAAAGTTGGAGCCCAGCATAGCAGAACAGGTTGTTGCGGGCTTTGTAACAGCTTGTCAAGAAAATGGCTGCGCCCTCATTGGTGGTGAAACAGCTGAAATGCCTTCAATATACTCTGAGGGTGAATATGATATAAGCGGCACTATTGTCGGAGTTGTCGAAAAAGACAGAATTATTGATGGCAAATCAATTAAAAAAGACGATATTTTACTTGCTTTGCCTTCGACTGGCTTGCATACCAATGGCTATTCGCTTGCGAGGGCAGTATTGCTTTCAGAATTCACTGTGGACAGCAAAGTTCCAGAGTTAGAAAAAACGATTGGAGAGACATTGCTTGCTGTTCATAAATCCTACCTTCATACAATAAGTCCTTTATTAGAAAAGAACTTAATTAAAGGAATATCGCATATCACTGGCGGCGGTATCGTAGGAAATACAAAACGCATTATACCAAAAAATCTTTCTTTTGAAATAGATTGGAATTCTTGGCAACCTCCTCCCATTTTCCAATTAATACAAAGAGTTGGAAAAATTGAAGATGAAGAGATGCGTAATGTTTTTAATCTTGGAATTGGACTTATAGTAGTAGTATCGCCAGAAAAGCTCGATCAATCCCTTGAAATGCTGAAACAAGAAAAACCAATAATAATTGGCAAAGTAAAAAACCTTGATTAAAAGGATTATAGGATTTCTTGATTTTCGATAGATCTGCCACAATTCAAATTGTGGCAGATCTGGTGGTTTCTTTCATAGAATACTTAGTATTTTTACTGCAATCAGAAAAAAATACTGACTGTAGGGAAAAGCAGGGCAGTGGAAATTGCTGCCCTACTTTGTAAAACCTTATCGCTTTAAAACTGCTTTTAGACTGTCAAATTTCCTATCAAAATCTGTTTTTTCATTATAAGATTTATCTGTTTCTTTTAACCTTTCTTGACCCTCTTTTATATTTTCAATGCTTTGTCTTACTTGATATATTTTATAAATACTGCTTCCAGATAACAATTTAAAATCATAACCATACTTATCAGTAGAATCCAATGGAAAATATGCCAACATCCCGTATATATAATTAGAATCAACATAAAAAGATGGACAGAAACAACATCTAGTTCCATATACATC
>JAAYJM010000176.1 GCA_012522895.1 Ignavibacteria bacterium | reverse complement strand
TTTTTCAGCCCATTGGCATACTCCATCGCTATTATATTTTGCTATATAGCTATCAGATGCTCCTATGTTTGAAAGTGTAATTCCGTTGTTGAATGTTAGTTTATTAGAATGAAAATAACCAGTTACATATACATTGCCGCTCAGATCTGTGCTTATTGAACGTGCATAATCTCCATCTGTTCCTGCAATTTTTTCAGCCCATTGGCATACTCCATCGCTATTATATTTTGCTATATAGCCAGCTACATCAGCGCTTTTTGTAAGTATTATTCCGTTATTAAATCTAAGTTTAGAAGACTTAAAATAACCAGCTACATATACATTGCCATTAATATCAGTGCTTATAGAAAAAACATAATCGTAACCTTTTCCTGCAATTTTTTCAGCCCATTGGCATACTCCATCGCTATTATATTTTGCTATATAGCCGTCGTAGTCACCACTGTTTGAAAGTGTAATTCCGTTGTTAAATGCTAGCATAGGCGAATCAAAACTACCAGCTACATACACATTGCCGCTCTCATCAGTGATTATTGAATATGCATAATCATAGCTATTTCCGGCAATTTTTTCTGCCCACTGGCATTGCGGGTTTTGCGAATGAGCCTGCACCGCTGCAAAAAGTAAAAGAAAGAACGAAAAGCAATACAAAGAATGTCTTATAATTTGTTTTGGGCTTTGCAAAAAATTTTTCTTCACGTTTTTACCTTTTATGGTTAATTGAAAATTTTCGCTGTATTTTGAATAATCGCAAAATAATAAAATTTTTTTTAAATGCAAATTTTAAATTTTTATTGACGAGCAAAATGAAGAATTTTATTATTAGTCATTTCTTTAAAATATAATCCATGCAGGGATAAAGATTATTAGGTTTTTCCCTGGCTACAATAATATAATTCCTACGGAATAAATTTTGCTTCTCTGGGTTCTTCACTTTGTTCAGAAAGACGCTGCCATTCTATCTCCCCCTTTGAAAAAGGGGGGCGGGGGGATTTCTCTGGATTCTTCACTGCGTTGCCAATCAAAAAAACAGCGCCTGATTTACTGCGGATTGTCCCTTGCGATTTTTACGAAAACATCGTCTATGCTGTCAGTTTGGTATTTTTGCTTAAGCTGGCTTGGGCTTCCAATTGCTTCAATCAGCCCGGCGGACATAATAGAGATTCTGTTGCAGCATTCGGCTTCGTCCATGTAATGCGTTGTTACAAATACTGTAATGCCTTGGTCGGCAGTTTCGTAAATCAGTTCCCAAAATTGGCGGCGTGTAATGGGGTCAACTCCTCCGGTCGGCTCGTCTAAAAATACTATTTCCGGCTCGTGAATTATGGCAACAGAAAAGGCAAGTTTTTGCTTCCAGCCCAAAGGAAGCGATTGAATTAGCTCGTTTTTTATGTTGTCCAACTTGAGCTTTTGAACTAAAATATTTGATTTTTCAAGGACTTGCTTTTTTGAAAGACCATAAATTCCGCCATAGAATTGAATATTTTCAAGTATAGTTAAATCGTCATAAAGGGAGAATTTTTGACTCATATAGCCAATTCTTTTTTTAATTTCCTTTGCTTCCTTGAAGACGTCAAAGCCAGCTACTTTGGCAAATCCGCTAGTAGGTTTTAACAAACCACAGAGCATTTTTATTGCAGTCGATTTTCCCGCGCCATTTGCCCCTAAAAAACCAAATATTTCACCTTTTTTCACATTAAAACTAATGCTATCGACAGCGGTGAAGTTGCCAAATTTTTTCGTTAATTTTTCCGCTTCAATAGAAAATTCCATTTAATCGCCTCCAATCATCAAGTCAATAAAGCAGTCCTCTATTGTAGCCTTAATTTGTTCGATAGCAGCTTCCTCAACGCCTTGCTCATCTAAAAAGTTCAAAATTTCATTTTCAGAAAAATCATTTCTTTTGTCGATATAATGAACTGTTTCACCAAAAGCGTAAATATTTTCGCAAAAGGGATATTGGCGCAAAGTAGTTATAACTCTATGCGGATTATGGTGTTTAATAGCGAAAAGCTTTTTAGAAAACTTTTGAGTAATCGCGCTCGGCTTCTCTACTGCAAGCAGTTTTCCTTCTTGAATCAAGCCGATGCGATTGCAAAGCGAGGCTTCATCCATATATGGCGTTGAAACAAGAATGGTAATACCAGCCGCGGCAAGCTTTTTTAACATTGCCCAAAGCTCCTTTCTCGAAACGGGGTCGACGCCTGTTGTCGGCTCATCGAGAAAAAGCACTTTTGGTTTGTGGATTAGGGCGCAAGAAAGGGCAAGTTTTTGCTTCATACCACCAGAAAGTTTTCCAGCTCTGCGGTCTTTAAATGGCTCAATTTGAGAGTAAATATCTTTTATTAAATCATAATTTTCTTTTATAGTCGTTCCAAAAATAGTTGCAAAAAGATTAATATTCTCTTCGATTGTCAAATCTTGATAAAGCGAAAACCTTCCGGGCATATAACCGATTATGTTTCTCAGCTTTTTGTAATCTTTTATATTATCAAGATTTTCAATTAGTGCAAGTCCGCTGTCTTGCAAAATTAAAGTTGCTAAAATGCGGATTAGTGTAGTTTTTCCGGCGCCATCAGGTCCGATCAATCCAAAAATTTCTCCGCTCTCCACTTCAAATGAAATGTTATCAAGGGCAGTCATTTCTTTGTATTTTTTTGTAATATTTTCCGCTATTATTGAATGCACTTTCAACCATTTGGTTAAACCTAATAGTTCAAATTTACGAAATAATTTTCTTATGCAAGCTGGATTTCGATGCTTTTATATTTAAAATGTTTTAGTAATGCGTTTCTCATTGAAAAAGCATTTGAAAAGCCAATATCAATAAGCAAGTTTCAGTATTTCCAAAACGTCATTTTGATTGAGCAGTTTAACAACGCCAAGCGTGGGAGTTTCCAAAGAATTGCTTGCAATAAAATCCAGCTCTTCATATTTTATGCCCAGCTCACTTAATTTAGTGGGCGCCTTCCAATCCTTTAATTTTTGTTGGAAAAGCGAAATTGCTTGCTCAACTGAATTTGCGTTCCATATATTTTTTGCCCATCTTTGAAAGAGCTCAATATTTTCCTTATATACATATTTTATCCAAGCAGGGAAAACCACGCCCAGTCCAGTTCCGTGGGCAATATTTGTATGAACAGCGCTAATGGAATGCTCTATTCGGTGGCTTGCCCAATCGCCAATAATTCCGGCGGCAGAAATGCCGTTCAGCGCCAAAGTTGCAGTCCAAGCCAAATTTGCCCTTGCGCTATAATTTTTTTCGTCTTGAGCAAGCGTGTCAATACAATTTATAACTGTTTTCATAAGCGATTCGTTTAAGGCAATGGTAACCTCTTGCGAGCTTCCAGCAAAATAAGATTCAAAAATATGAGCTAAAATATCAATTCCTCCATTAACAGTTTGCTCCCAAGGCAAGCTTGATTGGACGCTTGGGTCAATTATAGAAGCAAGGGGACGAAGGAGTTGGCTTGCGAGTGGTAGCTTCTTTTGGGCTTTTTCATTAGAAAGAACAGAAGTCGGGTTCATCTCAGACCCGGTAGCGGAAATAGTTAAAACAGTGAAAATTGGAAGCGCTTTCGATATGGAAATTTTGCCGAGGTAGGCATCCCAAATATCGTCAACAAAAACACCTGCTGCTACTGCTTTTGCCTCATCAATAACGGAGCCGCCACCAGCGGCAACTATCGCATCAATGCCAATTTCCTTGATTATAGAAATCGCCCTTTGCGCATGCTCCAATGTAGGATTAGCTTTAACGCCCCAAAGCTCAAACCATTCTATTCCGCTGCCTTTGAGCGAAGCCGTTATTTGCTCATATACAGAATTATTTTTAATTGAGCCAGAGCCGGCGAGCAAAAGGACTTTCTTCGCTGCACTTTTTTTTACTTCTTTTCCTATTGCATTAATTGTGTTTTTGCCAAAGATTATTTTAGTCGGATTGTGAAAAATGAAATTTTGCATAATTCTTTATTTATTAATAAGTTGCTAAAAAATACAAATGAAACTCATGCAAATAT
>JAAYJM010000175.1 GCA_012522895.1 Ignavibacteria bacterium | reverse complement strand
TTAGTTGGATACAATGGAGCCGGAAGCATAATAAGCAATAGCTATAGCCACAGCAAAGCTAATGGCAATGCTCATATCGGTGGTTTGGTCGGAAGAAACAATACTTCCCGATATCCATACCCTCCTAATGCAACGGTTGTCCAAAGTTTTTGCACCGGTCAAGTAACAGGCAACTCAAATGTAGGTGGCTTTGTTGGTAGTATTTGGGACGGTGGCTCATCTTTTTTTAGATGCTATTGGGATACAACTAATTCTGGAGTTTTAACAAGCGCCGGCGGCTCAGAAGTCATTGCTAAATCAACTGAGGAGTTAAAGCAAAAAGCCACTTTTGAAAATTATAACTTTTATAAATTATGGAAAATTAATGAAGGAGTCGATTACCCTTCATTTAAAGATTTATCTATGTATGAGCAAGCTCAAACCCTTACTATTAATGATTTAAGTGGTGATGGGACTATAAACAATCCTTTCATAATTTCCAATATAAGCGAGCTAAACGCTATGCGTCTTAACCCTTCAGCTTGCTATTCTTTAGCTAACGACATAGACCTTTCTGCAACAATCGTTTGGAATAAAGGCTTTGGCTGGTCTCCATTTAATTTTACAGGCATTTTTAATGGGAATGGCTATACGTTAAGCAACCTTGCTATTAATATGCCTACGTCTTCATACGTAGGGCTGTTTGCTGACGCTGGAGAATCAACAATTTTGAATCTTAATCTTGAAGATGCTTCAGTAATAGGTAGTTATATCGCTTGCTTAGCTGGCAAAGCCGATGGTGCTAATAGCTTAATACAAAATGTTAACGTTTCAGGTAAAGTTAATAGTTTGTCTGGCACAGCTGCAGGTTTAGTTGGTAGTCTCAGATCAGGAACTGTTAATAATTCACTCGCAAATTGTAGTATCACAAGTTTATCTTCAAGTGTAGGTGGCTTAGTTGGATCTACTGATTATGGTCATGTTTATTACTCATACTCATCTGGTTCAGTATCTGGTAATGAGGATGTCGGTGGTTTAGTAGGATACAATGGAGCTGGTAGCATAATAAGCAACTGCTATAGCCACAGCAAAGCTAATGGTAATGCTCATATCGGTGGTTTGGTCGGAAGAAACAACACTTCCCGATATCCATACCCTCCTAATGCAACGGTTGTCCAAAGTTTTAGCACCGGCCAAGTAACAGGCAATTCAAATGTAGGCGGCTTTGTTGGTAGTATTTGGGATGGTGGCTCTAACTTTTCTAGCTGTTATTGGGATACAGAAAGCTCTGGCAGAAGCACAAGTGCTGGCGGGTCTGGCGTAGTAGGAAGAAGCACAGAGGAAATGACTTATCCTTATGGTATAGGGACTTATAGTAGTTGGGATTTCCTGTCCATTTGGAAAGAAGATCTAAACTATGAACATAATAATGGCTACCCATACCTTGTTTGGCAAGATAGCGTTGCCTTAGAGCCGCCGCTATTAGCTTTTCCTCAAAACAATTCAATCAGAGTTGAAATAAATCCATATTTAGCTTGGGAAACAGCAGAAAATGCAACAAGCTATTCATTGCAGATTTCTACTGATCCTGATTTTACTTCAATGATATATAACGTAAGCGAAATACATGATACGACTTATCAAATCGAAGATTTAGAATACTTAACAGATTATTATTGGAGAGTGCGCTCACATTTTAGACTGCAACGTAGCCAGTGGGGCGAGGTTTGGAGTTTCTTGACAACAAACGCTCCATCATCAATAATTTGCATAGAAGACCAGTCGGTAGAAGTAAATAATGATAATTGGACTTACACTCATATAGGGACAGATTGGGATGCTATTGGAGTAGATAATTGCATATACGACAATGTAAAATCTGAATTCAATAGCAACGATGAAAGCTGGACTTGTGCATTGCCTCATGACCAAAATTCGACAATCAGCTGGTTCGCAACAGGCGGCAATCCCGGGGGATATATCAGATATAATGAGCCTGGCGAAGGGGTGACAGATTGGTTTGAAGCCCCTGCAAAGTTTACTGGTGATAAGTCATCGTTTTACGGCGGGCAGATTCGTTATGATTTAAAAACAAGTGGCGAACCAAATACTTCTAATATAAATCATCTGCGACTAATTGGAAATGGAATAACTTTGGTTGCAACCTCTACTTTGCCTAATCAGAACTGGCAAACATATCAGGTTCCACTTTCAGCAGGCAGTTGGCGATTGCTTAGCGATAATAGTGTTGCAAGCAAGGAACAGATAATAGACGTTTTAAGCAATTTAGAAAAATTCAACATATTAGCAGATTGGATAAACGTAAGCGAGTCTGTTGATTTGGATAATGTTGAATTTGTTCCTGGTCCTGCAAATTACTTACTAACCGGTGCAAGCGAAGGCGAAGGAACGACACTGAACGGAGTAGATTTTTATCCTGGCGAGACAGAAGTAAGCTGGCTTTTCACAGATGCTTGCGGCGAGCAGTTTTCTTGTAGTTTTATAGTAACGGTGGAGTCGCCTGTTCCCGCTCCGCTTCTTACTTTGCCTGAAAATGAAGCTGTAATGCAGCCATTGAATCTTGCATTAGAGTGGGATGCAGTGGATATTGCCGAATCTTACACTTTGCAGCTTTCTACTGCTTTGGATTTTTCGTCTATATTAATTGAAGAATCCAATATAATTGGAACAAGCTTTGAAATAAGCGGATTATTGAATAGTGCTGAATATTTTTGGCGTGTCCGGGCATTAAGCGGACTGTATTTAAGCAATTGGAGTGAGGTTTGGAGTTTTAAGACGGAATACAATTTGAATGATGGACTTATTGCATATTATCCCTTTAATAGCAATGCTTTAGATGAAAGTGGAAATTTTCATCACGGAACGGTATTTGGAGCAACTTTAACAGAAGATAGGTTTGGTAATGTAAACAATGCATATAGTTTCAATAGCGCTAATCAGGATTATATAAGAGTAGCAGACCATCCACAATTAAGGTTAAACTCCCAACTAACCCTATCTGTGTGGATAAGCCACAGCTCATTATCGACTCAGTATGAAGATATTGTTATGAAAGGTAACGATTCTTATGGTTTTCAATTTAATTCAAATAACGCGCAAGTATTATTCCACTTAACGTCAAACGGAGGGAAGAATTTAAATTCCAATTTTGTCCCTGTAACAGATGAGTGGTGCCACTTAGTAGGAACTTATGATGGTTATGTCCAGAAAGTATTCATAAATGGAACGCTTGCAAATTCATCTGTATGGAGCGGGGCAGTGCAGACAAATACAGAACCATTAGATTTTGGCTTCAAAGTTGCATCCGATAATAATTGGTATCATGGCAAAATTGATGACATTCGCATTTATAATCGCGCTTTAACTGAAGAAGAAATTCTTGCTTTGTTTAATGAAGAAGCAGCTCCAGTAACAGTATCTTCACCAAATCTTATTTCACCAGAAAACGAGGCATTAAACCAAACACTCATTCCTTTGTTGCAATGGGAAGCGGTTGAAAATGCAGTAAATTACTCATTGCAGGTTTCTACTACTATGGATTTTTCATCAACAGTAGTGAATATTGTAGGAATTACAGACACAGAATATCAGTTATCAGATTTGGCATTCAACACCCAATATTTCTGGCGTGTAAGTGCTTCAGATGGCAATTCAACGAGTTATTGGAGCGATGTTTGGAGTTTCACCACAGAAGGACAAGAGCAATACCCAGCACCTATGCTGGTTTCTCCAGAAAATAATTCAACAGATTTGCCTTTGAATCTGATTCTTGTTTGGGAAGAGCTTGATTTAGCCACTTCTTATACTTTGCAAGTCTCTACTAACGAGGGCTTTACAGATTTTGTTCTGAACGAAAGTGGAATAGAAGAAATTGAATATCAAATAAATGATTTAGAATATAGCACAACTTATTTCTGGCGTGTAAAATCATTAAGCAACGAAGAAGAAAGCGACTGGTCTGAAGTTTGGAATTTCACTACAATAGACGAAGAAAGCCCATTGGCTGCTCCTGTTTTAATAGCTCCGACTAACGATGTTATTAATTTAGAATTAGCTGTGCAGTTTGCTTGGAATGCAGTCCAAAACGCAAGTTCTTACAATATGCAAATTGCAACTGATAGCGATTTTGAAAATATTATTTTGAATGAAACTGAAATAACAGATACTTCAAATCAGGCTGCTAATTTAACTTTCTATACTCAATATTTCTGGCGTGTAAAATCATTAAGCAACGAAGAAGAAAGCGCCTGGTCTGAAGTTTGGAGTTTCACAACTCTTTGGGGCGCAAATGAAGCAGAAGCAGTTTTTGCAGTTGGTCCTGATCTAAATACCGCAAGATATGGTCATCACAGTGCCGCAATTGGAGATGGAAGGTTAGTAGTTTTTGGAGGTCATGGAAATGGTTTCGTTTCACTTGGCTCAGCAGAAGTTTGGGATCCTGCTAATCCAAATACATTTACAACGCTTAATATGAATTATACACACGATATGCCAACTTTTGTTGGGCTTAATGATGGACGATATTTAATTGCAGGGGGCTGCTCTACTATCGGCATTCCAGCTTACGCAACAAGCGAGATATATAACCCAACGGACAATACTTTTAGCGCTGTTGGTAATATGGTTCGTTTTCGCGCAAGTGGTGGCGGTGCCGAGCTTAGCAATGGCGATGTTTTAATTGCAAGTGCCTGGTGGACTCATAATACTGCTCATACTTATGGCGAATTATTCGATCAGGACACACAAACATTTTCTGCTGTTGGACCTTTCTCAATAGCTCGTAGTATGGCTATTGTGATGCCTACTAACGATGGACAGGCAGTAGTGTTAGGTGGAAGCACTCCAACAGGTGCGAATTTGCCAACTAATATGCCAATCGAACTTTTCAACCCAGATAATTCAAGCATTTCTACCTTGCAAAGCTCTCTATTTGAAGGTGAAGATGGATGGCATATTACTACAAGAATAAACTATTGCAAAGAGCAGTTAATGCAAGACGGTCGCTATTTATGGATGGCTACAAAAACGATTAATAATGTTACTTATAGGAAATTATTTACTTTTGACCCTGAAACAAAGACTACGGCTGAATTTACGACTTATCCAGCTTTGCCCAATAGCTCGATTTACAATTTGAGCCAACCACTCCTTGATTATTTAAGAAATACTGCTCACATCTTTGCGGTTGTTCCGGCAAGTGGTTTTCCAGTATGCAAGGTTATTAGCGTAGATTTAGCAACCGGAAATTTAACTATTTCGTCAAATTCTTATAATTTTACATATTACTTTGAAACTGCTTCGGTTTTAAGTGATGGACGTCTCTTCCTTACTGGTGGCAGTGCTAACGGCACAAATTTCGATTTAGTAAATAATACTTTATTTATTACTCCACCGCTTTTTGATAATAACTTGCAGCAAATAAATTTGAATCAAGGCTGGAACACAATCTCAAGTATTATGAATCCGGACGAGCCATTTATTCCAACAGTATTTTCAGAAATTACAAATGACGTAAATATTGTGAAAAATGCTGCGGGCGAAATGTATGACCCAGCTTTCGATATTAACAGTATTGGAAGTTGGAATAACAGACATGGCTATCAAGTAAATATGATTAACAGCAATGTTCTGACTATTAGAGGCAACGAAATAGTTCCAGAGGAAACCCCGTTAAATCTTGCTGATAGCTGGAACCTAATTTCATATTTGCGGAACAGTGCTATGAATCCGGCTCTTGCACTCGCAAGCGTAGAAAATACAATGCTTCTTTGCAAAAATAATGAAGGCGGAATATATTATCCATCTTTCGGCATAAATACACTCGGGAATATGAAGCCAGGCCAAGGTTATTGGGTATATGTTAACGAAGCTACTGAGCTTGTTTATCCTTCAAACTCTGCACAGAAAGCATTTGCTGAGGAAAGTTTAACTCCACTTGCAACTCGGCTTATTCCAATCTACAAAAATACCGGCAACAACGCCACTTTAATTCTTCAATTTGATAGAATTGAAAATGGAGCGGAAGTTGGTGTTTATAATGCGAATGATGAGTTAATCGGCTCTGCTGCTGTGCATAATGGAGTTGCCGCTGTTACAATTTGGGCTGATGATGAAATAACAAAGCAGATTGATGGTGCTTTGAATGGTGAACTGTTATCAGTTAAACTTCTAAATTCAAATAATTCACTAAGTAACCTTTCTTTATTTAACATAAAAGAAGTTACTGGCAACACTGAATTGGATAATGTAATTTACCAAACAAACGCCATTTATTTAGCAAAAGCAAGCGTTCAAAGCGAAGCTGAACTTATTTTCAGTATAAGCTGCGTTCCAAACCCAGCTTCCGCACACACAACATTTGAGTATAGCATTGCAAATGAAGGCGATGCAGTGATTGAAATTTACACTTTAAATGGAGAGTTGATAGCAAGACTAGGCAGCAACTACTATACCTCGGGTGTGTATAAATTGAATTTTGACACAAGCAATTTGGTCAATGGAGTTTATAACATTGTATTAAGTTCTTCAGGTAAAAGGGTATCTACGCTGATGATTATTAATAAGTAATCGGTAGTCGGTTTTTTAAGGTGGGCTGTGCCTTTGAGGTATAGCCCATTTTTTTTGAACTGTAATCAGAGTGATTTTTTAATTTTTCCAAAACAATCATGCAATCCTTTAATCTGCTTAATCAAGGTTCAGACAGTCAGTTGAGAATAAAAAAATGCTTTAGCTTGTAACTCTGCGCCAAAAGTCGGAAGAGAATTTTGGGTCGATATATTTGGAAAATTCTTTCCAATTTGGATAAAATTCGCGGAAATCTTGTCCTTTCATTCTCGCGTCTTTTGCCGGGTAAAGCACCCCGCCAGCTTCTTTTACAAACTGATCTAATTCATTGCAAAAAGCAAGCGTCATTTTGTTGCTTAAAGGAAAATCTATCGCAAGCGTAATGCCCGGTCTTGGAAAAGAAAGCATACCAGGCGATTTTACTTCTCCAAAAGTTTTTAGCACCGTTAAAAATGACGAAATACCAGATTTTGCAATATGTTTCATTATTTTCTTTAAATTTCGTTCCCCATTTTTAAAAGGCAAAACAAACTGATATTGCACAAAGCCGCTTTTTCCATACATTCTATTCCAATTAAGAATAGCATCTAAAGGATAAAAGAAAGAATTGTAATCAACTACTTTCTTTTCAATAGTTTGAAATTGCTTGTTGAAATAAAGCATATTAAAAGAATGAACAGAGCATTTGTTTATGAAATTCATATTAAGTGGAAAGGGGATTGAAGCTGCTTGCTTTTCTTTTGGAATGGAATGAATTGCAGGGTCGGCGTGGTTTCCGCGATTAAACAAGCCACGTCCAAGCCGTCCATCAATAGCAGTGCAATCCACCCAAGCCACAGTGTAATCATAAGATTTTTCAGAATCCAGGTTTATTTCAAAAAATTCTTCCAAGCAGTCAAATTTTATACTTTCCATCGCAATAAAAGGCGATGTGCATTTTTTCACTTTAAATTCTGCCCAAGTAATCAAACCAGTCAGCCCGAGACCACCAACAGTAGCCGCAAAGATATCCGAATTTTCTTTTCGCGAGCAAATTATACGCTCTCCATCGGAGCGGACAAGTTCAAACTGCTCTACATTGCAGCCGAAAGTCCCGCCGATATGGTGATTTTTCCCGTGGACATCATTTGCTATAGCGCCTCCAATAGTAATGTGTTTTGTTCCGGGCGTTGATGGCAAAAAATATCCATAAGGAATAATGAAGTCCAGCACTGATGCCAAAGTAGTTCCGCTTTCACAACGCAAAAGCGATTTCTCTTTATTAAAATCAATAAAATGTGAAAGCAAACGAGTATCCAAAATAGTGCCGCCACTGTTTTGACAGCTATCGCCATAACTTTTTCCAAGCCCAAAAGGGAGAATTTGATTTGAAAATTTACTAAAATCGGGTAAATTGCTTATCCATTTTAAAAAAATAATTTCATCGGGTTTATGCTCGGGATACAATCCCCAAGATTGATGTGTTTTCATAAAGTCGCTAAAAATAGTATGATTGCAGAAATAATGCCTAAAATATATGATAGCTTATCTTTCAAAATAAAGGCAACGGGGTCGTCTACCATTTGTTTTCTTGACGCAATGAGCCACAGGCGCAAAATCCAAAAAAGAGCAAAGACAGCTACAATCCAAAGCAGCTCTGGGCTTGAATATAAAAGATCCTTTCCTTTTAAAAGCAAATCGGAGCTTTTGCTGTTTATATACAAAGTAAGGACAAGCACGGAAAGCAAGCCTGTTGTAACCCCTATTTGACGCATTATATCCAAATCTAAAACAGAATAGCCGCGGCGCCTTGCGATGCTTTCCTGATTGTCTTTTATTAAGTTTAATTCAGCATATCTTTTTATAGTTGCGATACTTAGGAAAAAGAAAATAGAAAATTCCGTTAGCCAAATTGAAATAGGAATATCAACCGTATAAGCTCCAGCCATAATTCGCAGCGTGTATAAAAAGGAAAGCACTATTATATCGACAATGTAAATTTTTTTTAAAACAAAGGAATAAAGCGTTGTTAAAATGATGTAAGCTACAAGAATTACAATGAATTCGATATTCAAAGCTAAAAATGCAATTCCCAAGCTCATAGCAAAGAAAATTGGCGCAATCACATAGCCATAAGAAAGGGGCAATTTCCCAGATGCGAAGGGGCGGTTTTTCTTTGTTGGGTGGGCTTTATCCGACTCAATGTCAACAATATCGTTAATAACGTAAACTGCTGATGCAGCCAAGCTAAATGAAATAAATGCTAAAAAAAGATTGATAATCGAATAATAATCTCCAATTCGATGAGCCATAATCAAAGGGAGAAAAAGTAAAAAGTTCTTAACCCATTGATAAACCCTTATTTGTTTGATAATTAGTTTAAGCTTCATTTTAGCGTATATATTAGTTTATTGATTTTTGTTATTTGCTCAACTTTTTTTATTAAGTTTTTAGAAGGATTTACTAAAATGGCGCTATTAGCTGCTGCCCAAATTGGAATATCGGCAAAGCAATCGCCAGCATAGTCAAAGCCCTTTTCTCCAAAGAGTTCCACTAATCTATCGCGTTTATTTTTTCCTTTTAAGTTCAAACTCAAATTACTCGATTCCACTCTATCGAAAAGTTGCAAATGCTTTGCAATTTGCTCTGCAATTTTTTTTGTGCTTGCGGTTGCAAGGACGGTCGCTCTTCCCTCTGCTCTTGCGTTTATAATCACATCAATCAGCTTTTTATTAAAAGGCAATTTATCTAATTTTAAGATAACTTTTTCACTTATTTTTTTTTTAAAAAATTCTTTGCCTCTCGCAAGCCAAAAGGGCGTAAAAATCAAAACAAGCGGATTTCTCTTAATTGACAAAACAAAGGATTCATAGAGCGAATCTGTTAGTATCAACGTTTTATCTAAATCTATGCAAAGTGCAATCTTATTCCTTTTGTCCATATTTTCAAGTGCTTTTCTTTTCAATCTTTTTTTGTAAACCTTTTATGCTCTCCAAGTATGCTTTTTCGACAGCTGAAACTGTTTTTTCTTGGTATTTCTTAAACTCTGCTTTTGCTTTTTCTAAAGCTTGCTGTCAGCAAAATCAAAGTATCCCGACACCAGGTTATTGAGTATCTTCAATTCCTCTTCGCTTAAATAATTTTTTGCAATCTTTATGTCTTTTGATCTGGGCTGCTCGCCAGAAAAAACAGTAAGTCCCATAAAAGGCTTATCACTATCGACGCGCTGATAAATCACTTCTGCAGCAGTATGCCCGTGCGCCGCATAATGCAACTTATTCTGCACAATCTTAAAAAATTCAACAGACTCCTAAGAATGAGGATCGTAATCCACGCTTGTAGCATATAAATCAAGAACTTGCCTATACATTACTTTTTCAGATGAGCGAATATCTCTTATCCTGTTTAACAGCTCATACCAATAAGCCCCGCCGCCAGCTTGTTTAAGCCGCTCGTCGTCTAAAGAAAAGCCTTTTATGATAAACTCTTTTAGCCGTTCAGTTGCCCAAATACGAAAGTTAGTAGCAATGCGAGATTTAATTCTATACCCTAAAGAAATAATCAAATCGAGATTATAGAAAGGAATCTCTCTTTCAACGCTTCTATTGCCTTCAATTTGAACTTGTCGGAATTTCCGACAGGTTGGAACCTTGTCCAACTCTCCTTCTTGATAAATGTTTTTAATATGCTCAAGCACATTTGTTCTTGATGTCTGAAAAAGGTCTGCCATTTGCTGTTGGCTCAGCCAAATACTTTCATCTTCAAGTCTAACTGAAATTTTTGTATTTCCTTCTTCAGATTGGTAAATTACAATTTCACCTTTTTTTTCTTTTTCCATAGAATTAATTATTAATAAGAAAATTTAGTTAATGCAGCTCTTTTTATCAAGTATTAACGTTTTTTTAATCTGTTTATTTCTTTATTTTTAAAAGCGTTAAGCAGAAATAGATATTTTCTCTGATTTTCAAACAGTATATAAAAAAAGTCTGACACCTTTTCAAGTGCCAGACTTTTTTATTCTAATAAGCTACGGAGCTTATTTAACAATCATCATTATTGTAGATACATTGTTAGTGCCAGAGCGTAATACTACATTATAGCTGCCGTTTGCTAAGTCGTCTGTGTTGAAGACTACTGTGTGCATACCAGCGCTATACCCGTCTAATCTAATCCTTGCAACTTCATCGCCTCTTAATGTGTAAAGCACTATTTCAGCGTTTCCGTCATTTGCTAAGCTAAATTCAAATGTTGTTGAATTTGCTGCTGGATTAGGTGTATTGCGTATGCTAAATCCATAAGCATCTTCAGAAATCACGTGTCCGCGTGCGGAGTATATTGCGTTTTCTGAATATGAAATAGCATCGAGTTCTAAGCCCTTTGAAATATCCACAATTGAGCTAAGTAGCAAGTCTTTATATGAATCAGTTGCTGGGTCATATAATTTGGCAGTTAAAAGCTCACCCTGAGCAGCGCCATCAATAAGCTCTGTCGAGTGGTTATCACCCCAAATATTAACACCGACTGTTCCATCTTGGACGTAGCCACTTCCGAGTAATTCTCCGTTTGTGCCATAAACACCAACCTCGGTTCCATTTGCAGCATCAAGCTTGACTAACAAAGTAGCACTGTTTCCAGTTCTTGTCGTTGAAGGAACAAGATGCTTTGCCAATGGAGTAATGAACTCGCCCGCGACCGCTTTCCCGGCAGAGTTTGCTGGATAAGTTAGCTCGCTTGCTTGATTTAAGTTCATTTGGAAGCCCTGACCAGGAAGCATATTACCAATGGTGTTTAATCCCCAAGCTGGAGCATATATTAAGCCTTCATAATTCTTTACAAGAACCAAGTTTTCTGTTATGCTTGCTAAAGAAATAACAGCATTCATTGGGTTATTGCGTAAGTATGGACTTAAGTTCCAGCCAGCAATAAGCTGTATTGGAGTGGATTCCGGAACGATTGAAGTTCCAGAAATTGTTAACATATCTTGCTCAAGCATATTCAAGAAATAGCCTTGATAAATATCCCATTCTCCAATATCATTGATATTATAAGCTGGGTTATAAATTTGACCGGCGCCATTTCTCATTACTTGAATATTTGTTGCAATAGGAGCAAACATATTTTCAATATCCGGGTCTTCGGGGTTGATAAAGCTTGAAATTATATTCCAGCCTGATGCAACCGATAAGTCAAACATTTCAGTAACATTTACTATTAAGCTTGCAACTATTGAGAATCCATTTACTTGATATGAAGATGGACCCATTGAGAATGTTGCAGTTGCAGTCCAGATAATATCCTGTTGTGAATCCCATACTCTAAACGAGTATTCTTCCCCAACAGTGTATCCGTCTTTTTCTGGTGTTTGGTCGTCATCACCCCAGACGGTAATACCGATATTTTGTCCGTCCCAAACTCCATAGCCAGCGCAGCGCCATTGACCAGTTGGCATTTGATAGAACAAGCCAATAGCATCTCCATTAGCTATTTGACGACTACCTATCATTGGAGCTACGTCTGTTGGAACAATGATAATAGCGTCATTTCCAGTGTCAGTAATAATGTCAATGAATTCTGGTGGTAAGTTTGGACGAGTAGTAAATGACCAAACAGATGACCAATAACCACCTAATCCACTTTCTGAAATTGCTCTTGCTCTCCACCAGTATTGTGTTTCAGGATTAATAGCAGTTTCAAGCGTGTAAGATGTTTCTTCTACTACTTGGTCAGCAACAAGGTTAGTGAAAGCAGTATTTCTCGAAACTTGAATCCTGTAGTTTGCAGCGTCTTCGACACTTGACCAGCTAAATTCTTGATTGATAAGTGGTCTATTGCTAAGCCCGTCTTCTGGAGAAATCAAGTTCGGCGGATCAAGTGGTGGTTCCGATGGACCGCCACTGAACATAATATTCGGTCTATTTGTCCATAAAGTAGGCGTGCTGGGGGATGAGCAAACTGTTGTAGCGTCTGAATGATATTCCCTTACCGAGTTGTATGAGGTTGTCGTATAGTAAGTAGCTGCGTTTTGTGTGTATGACGAGTTATTAAAGCAAATATCGAGCAATATGTTCGATACTCCGTCCCATTCGAAGGGATTGTTAAACATGTGGGTGTTCCAACCGAGTGTAACCGGTAAGGCAGCGTGGGTAAAGACTGTTGTAAGTCCTTGCTCGTCCCATGTTGCCGTTAAGGTGCTTTCAGTTGTTTGCTTTATTTTAAGGTTAAAGCCATTAAGAGGAACGGTTAAGTTGTTAAGCTCGTGAACGTTAAATGAAACTGATGTTAAATCACCAGCCACGCCACCAGCAGCAAGCATTTCATCAGCGCGAATTAAGATTTGATGCTTAGCACCCCACCAATAATTTCCATAAGGAGCAGGGTATTCATAAGGACCGTTGAAAGCTGTGCCGGTTCCAATAGTAAAGAAGCTGCCTGTTGAGAACTGCCATGCTTCAGACCAAGGACCTTCTTCGTCTGGGGTTATAGCTCTTACTCGCCAATAATATGATGAGTTCATATCAAGACCAAATGTAAACTCATTATCGTTTACAACCTGGTCTAAAACTATGTTGCCAAAAGCTAAATCTATAGCAGCCTGCAACTGATAAGAGCCAACTCCGAATATGCTTTCCCATTTGAACTGAACTGTCGATGGTATTCCGCTTGCACCGTTTGTTGGTTGATTTAAGTATGGTGCGCGAAGCTCACCGCCAGTAATAAAGCTCCAGCGCTGAGACCATGGGCTTGTAGCTTCTCCGTCAGAAGCATTTGCGCGCCAATAGTATTGCTGGAAGGACTCTAAAGTGCCTTCTGGAACTTGATATTGTGTTTCTTGGAGCCCAGTCTGATCAATTACTAAGAATGTGAAATTCGGATCCGTAGATACAATTAAGCCGTAAGATATCGCACCTTCTACTTCGCCCCATTCAAACACTAAGTCTAATGGCTGATAAAGTGCTTCATTAGCTGGTTGATAGTTCTGTGGTGGCAACATTCCGCTTGCATCAAGCCCAAACATCATATTTGGACGATTTGGAGATGTGCTTGCAGAAGTTGGATTGGTGCAAACTGTCGCATTCTGGTCGCTATTGAACCAACGAACTGACGTATAAGGAGTTACTGTGTATCGTGTACATTCACTTCTAGTGTATGACATATTATTAAAGCAAGTTTCAACTAATATATTTGAAGCACCGTCCCATTCGAAACCATCATCAAATATGTGCGTGTTCCAACCTGCTACAGGCTGATATGTTGTTGGTCCATAAACTATAGTCCAATCAGTCATATCCCAAACAGTTGTAATAGTATTTTCTGTAGTATTTTTCAAGCCAATATAGAAACCTTGTAAAGGAGTTCCAAATAGCTCGCCAACATCAAATGAAAGTGATGTTAAAACACCCGGAACAGCGCCGGCATCGTAAAGCTCGTCTGCACGAATTAGCATTTGATGCTTGCAACCTCCATACCAGTTTCCATAAGGAGCGGGATATGTAGTATTTCCTGCAAACTCAGTTCCGTCACCAACAGTAAAGAAGCTGCCAGTAGTAAAGCGCCATACTTCAGACCAATCGCTCTCAGAACTTGGGTTGAAAGCTTTCACTCTCCAATAGTAACTTGAGTTCATTCCAAGTCCAACAGTTATCTGAGAAACGGTCAGTATTTGGTCATATACAACGTTGTTAAATTCTTCATCAGCTGCAACTTGAAGCTGATATGTTTCAACGGCAACACCAAACTCCCATTCAAATGGAACTGTTGCAGGAATTCCACTCATATAATCAAATGGGAAAATTAAGGTAGGAGGTGGTAATGGGCCACCTGTTGCGAAACTCCAACGCATTGACCAAGGACTCGTTTCGTAGCCATCGGAAGCATTGGCACGCCAGTAGTGCAAAGTAGAAGGTGCTAAATCGCCACCTTCTGGCACCTGATACTGGCTCGCATCTAAGCCTTCTTCTGAAATTACAATGTTTTCAAAGTTAGGATCTAATGCGACAATTAAGCCATAAGATATAGCATCTTCAACATCTTCCCAATCAAAAAGCGGAGTTTGAGAAACGCCAAGCTCCCCATTTGTTGGATAAATGTTCAGCGGTGGGAACAATCCGCTTGCATCAATGCTAAACATCATATTAGATCTTTGGGTCGAAGTGTAGCAATAATCTGGATTTGTGCAAACTGTGGCGTTATCGCCATAATAATAACGAACTGAATTGTAGTTCGTTGTGGTATAGAACATTGTTTGGTTGCCTTGCCAATCTGTATTTTGGAAACACACGTCAATTAAAATATTTGAAGAACCGTCCCAAATATATGGTTCATCAAACAAGTGTGTATTCCAGCCAGCAACATTTACAAAAGATGGGCTTACATAAACTGTCTGGAACTCCTCCAAATCCCAGGTGTCGTTTAATGAAGTAAGCATAGTTGGCTTCATCTTAATTGTGAAGTTGTTAAGAGGATTGCTATTGTTAAGAACGTCTATATTAAACGATAGCGAGGTAATAGCGCCTGGGATACCGCCAGCATCGTATATTTCTTCCGAAAGGACTAATAACTGGTGCTTGGCACCCCAATATAAATTACCGTAAGGGGCTGGATAGCCACTTGAGCTTGTTGTTGCTTGTCCGATTTCAAAGAAACTTCCCGTGGTAAATTCCCATACATCAGACCATTCGCTTTCTGAACTTGGATTGAATGCTTTCACTCTCCAATAGTATTCTGAGTTCATTGCAAGCCCGACTACTACTTCAGAAACCGACAACATTTCGTCGTAAATAACGGTATTAAAATCGGCATCTATTGCAACTTGAAGCTGATATGTTTCTACAGCAATGCCAAATTCCCACATAAATTGAACTGTCGAGGGTATCCCGGCAGAATAGTTTGGTGGGGAAATAAGAATTGGTGCTGGCAAATCGCCACCTGTTGCAAAACTCCAGCGTGCTGACCAAGGACTTAAGTCGTAGCCATCGGAAGCATTGGCACGCCAGTAGTGCATTGTTGATGGTGACAAATCGCTACCTTCTGGCACTTGATATTGGCTTTCGTCTAAACCTTCTTCAAAAATAACTATATTTTCAAAGCTGGGATCTGTTGCTACTAATAAGCCATAAGAAATTGCGCCATCAACATCTCCCCAATCAAATAGTGGAGTTTGAGAAACGCCAAGCTCGCCATTTGTTGGATATATGTTCAGTGGCGGCAGAATCCCACTTGCATCAACACTGAACATAATGTTCGGTCTTAAATTCGAAAGTGTAGCAGTGCCAAACGCCGTGCAAACAGTTGCGTTGTCTGCTCTATAATATCTAACTGAATTGAATGGAGTTTGCGTCCAATAAGTTGAGTGATTATAACCTATTGACGAGTTGTTAAAGCAAACGTCAACCAATATATTCGATGTTCCATCCCAAACAAATGGTTCTTCGAACATGTGGGTAAACCAGCCAATGTCATTTGTTGGTAAGCTTGGATTGAAATAAACGTCAGTAAAATCATCAACGTCCCAAGTAGCATCTAAAACGGTAGCCATTGTTGGCTTCATTCTAATTTGGAAGTTATTATAAAGTCTTCCTGTTGCAAGCTCAAAGATGTTGAAAGACAATGAAGTAAATGCTCCTGGCATTCCGCCAGCGTCATAAATTTCATCAGCAAGAATAAGCATTTGGTGTTTGGCTCCGTAATACCAGTTCCCATAAGGGGCGGGGTAAACAGTATTTGTATTGTATTCCGTTCCTTCACCGATAGTAAAGTAGCTGCCGGTAGTAAATTGCCAAACCTCAGACCAGTCGCTTTCTGAGCTTGGGTTATATGCTTTCACTCTCCAATAGTATTCTGAGTTCATTGCAAGTCCTACAACTACCTCTGAAACTGTCAGATAGTCGTCATAAACAACTTGACTGAAATCAGCATCTGTTGCAACTTGAAGCTGATAAGTTTCTACTGCAACGCCAAACTCCCATTCAAATGGAACTGTCGAGGGTATTCCAGATGAATAGTTAG
>JAAYJM010000174.1 GCA_012522895.1 Ignavibacteria bacterium | reverse complement strand
TTAGGTGGAAATCCCTGCGGGCTTTCCACCTAACGGAGCAGCGATTTGCGTGTGTCCAGCCCTGCGGGACTGTCCACTAACTTGCGATTTGCAACATGCAAATCACATCGCAAACCGCTGCTCCGTTGTGCGTCATTTAGAGGCGGAAATAGAGAGTTGAAATACTCGTGTTTTTTTGAGTATTTTTGTATGAATATAAATATGCAAAATGAAAATTACAGAACGAAAATACTTATATGAATATTCGGATAAAATCGGAAATCAAATTCCCGAATTGGTTAATAAATTTGACTTTTCGGAAACGAAGAATGATTTTGAATATTTGACTAAAGCTTCAGCAGTTTATTCCTCAAATATCGAAGGGAATAGTATTGACTTGAATTCGTATATGAACTATGAACTTAGCAAAGAAAAGTTCAAAATAGGAAAAGAAATAGAAGAAATAGAACAATTGATTCAAGCATACGAATTTGCTCAAACAAACTCATTGGATGAAAAAAACTTGCTAAAATCGCATGAAATTCTTTCAAAATCACTGTTGATAAAGAGTAAAAGAGGGAAATATAGAATTGAACCTGTTGGAGTATTCGGAAAATCAGGAATTGCATATTTAGCAGTTGAGCCTGATTTTGTTGAAAAATATATGAAAATCTTCTTTGAAGAACTGTCCACTTTAGTAAATGAAAAATTAACTCAGGAAGAAGTCTTTTATTTCGCTTCATTGACTCATTTGCGATTTGTCCATATTCACCCATTTCGAGATGGAAACGGAAGAACAGCTCGTTTGCTTGAAAAATGGTTTATAAGCGAAAAATTAGGAAAATCATTTTGGGAAATTCCGTCTGAAGAATATTACAAAAATAATCAACAAAAATATTACAACACAATAAATCTTGGAGTTAATTTCTATGAACTGAATTATGATAAATGTTTGCCGTTTTTAGAAATGCTTCCAAATTGCTTGAAATAAAACAAGAATAGAAATCAAAAAAACTCTTGGATTTCATAGGTTTGAGATTTATAAAAATGTGAATATGGCTAAAGGAAGAATATTATAAGTCAAGGAATCTGAAATAAAAGTAATTTCAAAAGATGAAATCGATTATATCAGTCTTACTGATATAATTAGAGGATTTAATGAAGGGAGTGGGTTAATTTGAAAGTGGATAACCAATAAAAACACGTTAGAATACCTCGGAGTTTGGGAAAATTTGAAAAATGACAATTTTAATTACCCCGAATTCGAGGTAATTAAAAACGAAGCCGGCGTAAATCGTTTTGTTATGTTTGTCGGTCAGTGGATAAATAGAACAAATTCCATAGGAATGATTGTAAAAGCAGGAATATATGGGGGAATATATGCTCATAAAGATATTGCTTTCCATTTTGCCATGTGGTTAAGCCCCCCGTTAGTGCGGCTTTACAAACCGTGCCTTGCTTTGCAAAAACAAAAAAAACCTTAGTAACAAGTTGAAGTTCACGCAAATCAAAACCTTATTATCTTATTAAAGAATTTACGGTTTTATGATAATAGTAAAAATAGCCCGGCAGGGCGACTGGGGCATAAAGCAAGGCTTTACGCCAGCGGTTAATCGCATTTTGTTCTCCGGGCAAGTTGTTGATTAACCTTCTTCAAAAGTAGAAGTTCCGTGCCGCTGCGAACAATTGTTTTAATAATCGGTTAATTCTCTAAAATAGCCGACACAATAAAATACCTTTTAGTCTTTTATCGGCAATTGATATTAATTTTGCAATAAAGAAAATAATATACAGGAATGACATTTGAAATGCAACCCGAAATCAACCTTGAGACAAACTATTATAAAATACTGAATATCCGGAATTTAACTGAGAGCACATTTGTGCTGCAATTGCCGGCTACCCGATTTAAATTTGAAGCCGGTCAGCATATTTCTCTTTCGGTTCTCGGAGATTTTCAAAGCCGGGAGTATTCCATTTACAGTGCCGAAGATGCCGAAAATCTGGAAATTTTAGTAAAGGAAGTGGATGGCGGATACTTTACGCCAAAATTGAAAAACCTTAAAAATGGGGATATTCTGGAAATTCACGGTCCGTTCGGGCGATTTTCACTTGACAAAAGCAAATTAGAAACGCACCGGCATATTTTTATTGCCACCGGCACCGGCATTGCCCCGTTTCGCAGTATGATTATGAGTAATCCGGGACTGAATTATCAGCTTATCCATGGCGTTCGCCTTGGCAATGAAGCTTATGAACGGGAGTTTTACGATTCCGAACGCTATCTGCTGTGCACTTCGCGCGATGATTCGGGCGATTACAGGGGGCGCCTGACGGGCTATCTCAGGGAAACCGAATTTGACAAAAATTCAAGTTTCTATCTCTGCGGAAACAGCGATATGGTTTTCGATGCCATGGAAATCCTCAAAAGCAGGGGTTTCGGGCGCAAAGATATTAACGTGGAAGTCTATTTTTAGTGGAAACCGGACGTCTCTCCGTAGGCAAGGTCGCCGGCATCTCCCAATCCGGGAACAATATAGGATTTTGAAGTCATCCCCTCATCAACAGCGCCAAGCCAGAGCGTAACATTCTCATCCTGAATCTTCTCTGCAACATATTCAACTCCCTGCCGGCTTGCAATGATGGAAGCCAGATGAATATGCTCAGGCTTTCCTTTCTTCAGAAGGGCTTCATAGCTGATTTTCATGGACTTGCCTGAGGCAAGCATGGGATCCGACAAAATAACTACTTTGTCATTCAGAAGGGGAGATGCGATATATTCAAAAGCGATTTCAAATCCACCATTTTCATTGTATTTGCGAAAAGCCGAAATAAAACAGTTTTCAGCCCGGTCAAAAATTTTAAGCAGTCCGTTGTGCATGGGCAGCCCTGCCCGTAAAATGGTTGCCAGCACCGGCTGCTTCTCCAGTTTCGGAACCCGTGCAACGCCCAGCGGAGTGGTTACTTCCGTAACCTTATATTTCAATTCCTTACTAATTTCATAAGCAAACAGTTCCCCCAGTCGGTAAAGGTTTTCCCTGAACCGCATCGGGTCTTTCTGAATAGAACTGTCCCGGATTTCTGCCAGATATTCATCAAATATCGAATGATGGTTTCCTAAGATTTTTACTTCCATTTTTTTTTGATTTATGTGAAAAAACATTGTCATCGCTGTCCTGAAACTAAAATTTCTAATTTCACTCAAATTGAACAAAATGTATATTTTCTGCCTGTATTTTCGCACATGTAAAAATGGGAATTTATGGACAAAGATTTGTTGCATTGTTCACAAATAGCAAGATTAAATAGAATTAAATATCTTTACAACCCAAAGATATTAATTTTGCCTTTTTCTTTAAAACTACAAATAATGATAATAAAGAATAAGTCAGATATTATAAAAGCATTTGTAAATCTAACTCCTTTTTTTATTCTTGCTATTACCGCCACCTGGCTCGTTTCCGACAATATATTTTTTTGGGATACAGTACAACTCAGCGCCAAACACGCTACATTTTATTTTGAAAATAATTTTTCAAAACTGTTATTACCCGACAGCTTTGACAGCGGACACGTGCCCGCATTCGGAATGTATCTGGCTGCATGTTGGAAATTGTTTGGGAAAAGCTTACTTGTAAGTCATTTTGCCATGTTACCCTTTTTATTGGGAATTATCTGGCAATCACACCAGTTGCTAAAAAAATTTATTAGTCACAAATATTTATATTTTGCGCTTATTTTGTTTCTTTTGGATCCAACACTTTTGAGTCAGGCAACTTTAGTATCGCCCGATATTGCATTAGTATTCTTTTTTCTTCTGGCATTAAATTCAGTATTGTCACAAAAAAAAATAATCATTTCAATTGCAGTTGCAGGACTCTCGCTTACCAGTATGCGGGGAATGATGGTTGCTTTCTCAATCTTGATATTAGATTTAATCTTCACGCTTAAAATTGAAAATTTTAAATCTATATTTCTTCAATTAACACAAAAAGCAGTTATCTATTCCCCGGCCTTAATTATTTTTTTAGGTTATAATATCTATCATTTTAAGGAAAAGGGCTGGATTGGGTATCACGAAGACTCACCCTGGTCCGAATGTTTTCAACGTGTAGGTTTTAAAGGAGTGCTTTACAACATAGGAATTTTGGGATGGCGATTTTTAGACTTTGGCCGTGTCTTTTTATGGATAACTTTTTTTACAATTGGAATGCTTTTTTATAAAAATATAAAAAATGATACCAAAGTAAAAACACTCTTGTTTATTTTTATTATTATTCTTGGCAGTCTTTCAATAAGTTTTGTTCTGTACAAAAATTTGAGCGGTCACAGGTATATTTTACCCGCAATCCTTTCATTTTCATTGCTTACTTCCTATTTGGTTTTTGAAATTATTTCTTCAGAGAGGATAAAGTATCTTATTTTTAGTTTGCTTGTCATTGGTTTAATAACAGGAAATATGTGGATATATCCAAGGGAAATTGC
>JAAYJM010000173.1 GCA_012522895.1 Ignavibacteria bacterium | reverse complement strand
TCATAATCGTCTTTAAATAATTTATATAATAAAGAATTTTCTTTTTGTTTGGTTCGAATATAATCTATAATTATTGATGTATCAATTAAAATGATTCTATTTTCCATTGGTTGATTTCTTTTTGAGTATCTTCAATTTTTTTGAATTCATCTTCAGAAATTGTAAATCCTTTTTTAAGAAAAGCTAAAAATTCATTTTTTGTAATGTTTTCATTATATTCATTAGTTATACTTTCGTTTGGTGTTATTAAGTTTTCTAAATCGCTAAAATTAGAAATATTTTTGTTTCTATATCTAAACAATAGGTATTCGAAATAATTTAATAATTCTGTCTTTGCTGCATTTGGCAAAATGGATATATCAATGATATTTTGATTAAATGCTTTTTGCATAATATTGCTCGTTTAAATCTGCTTTTCTTCGTTATATGCGGAAACTGTTTTAATTGTTAATTGTTAATTGTTAATTATTAATTGTTAGTGATTGTTGGTGTTAAGTGTAATTATTTAATTGAATATACTTTGATACCTTTATTAATTATTTCACTTCTTACGAACCAATCTTCATTAAGTTGCTTTAAAGTAATAGGGTATGGAGATAACTTCCAGTTAATTTTTAAATATATATCGCGGATTTTTTCTTTATCGAAAAAACGGCTACCTTCAAATTTTTCTGATACTAAAGCAAGGTCTATATAGCTCCAGTCCTTTTGATTATTGCTTGCGTAAGAACCGAAAATATATGCTTTAAGGATATTATAATCTTTTTTATTTAGCTCAATAATAAGTTTTTCAATATCATTTAGTATATTAGAGTCGATTTCAACCATTTGTATATTTCTTCTACAAGCTCTAAGTTTCTTCTTGCAAATCCTATATCACATCTTCTATAGATTAGGTAGAAAGGCCACCCACCTTCTTTTGGGTTATTCGCTTCCATATAAAAACCTTTAAGAAGGTTAAACAGTTTAATCTTTTTCTCATCTAAGTTAATTCCCGAATTTTTTGCTAAATAAACTAAATCGTGAGTTTCTGGCGCAATTGCATTGTTAACATACACGTAATATGCTTTTAAAGCTTTTTCAATAACTGAATGGCAAAAAAATACGCACCAATCATATCTCGCATCATCCAATAAACTTTGTGCCTTATTTAGATCTTGCTCAGCAGATTGTAACCATTGGTCAATTATATTTTTTTTATTATTCATTAATTCTGCTTTTCTTCGTTATACGCTGGAACCATTTAATAATTATTAATTGTTAATTGTTATTTTTCTTCTTATAGTTTTTCTATTAGTTGCAAAGCATCAATTTTTATTTTTGAAAATGCAAACCATTTTTTTCCTAAATCTTTTAGTGAGGCGCCTATATGGTAAACATCAGTTTCATCTATGATTAAAAACCTGTCATGCGATTTTTTGAATTCTTTAATAACTACTGGAGAATACTGCTTGTTAAATTTTTTTACATCTAAATTTAATTCCTTTGAGATGCTATCAGTATATATAGTGGCACTTACTTCATTGTTTCTTTTTGATAATAAAAGTAATATGCTTTCATCAATATAATTGTCAATAAGTATAATTGAACTATGAGCTGTCTTGATAATATTAGCTATAAAAGTATAAGCATCAAATACTTGCCCATCGAAGAATATACCTTCTGACGGAGCTAAATTATCTCTGATGAGCATATCAAATTTTAAATCGTGTTCATAAATTTTCTTTTCAATAAGTTCAAATCGCTGCTTGATAGCATATCCTTTTAACAAATATTCTTTCAATACCTGATTAGCCCAAATCCTGAACTGTGTTCCACGTTTTGACTTTACCCGATAGCCAACGGAAATAATGACATCAAGATTATAAAATTTGACTTTGCGTTTAACTTTTCTATTTCCTTCAAATTGAACTGTCAAGTATTCCTTGACTGTTGAAATCTCCTCTAGTTCATCTTCTTTGAAAATATTGTTGATATGAAGGCTTATGTTTTGTTTAGTCGATTGGAATAAATCAACCATCTGAGGTTGGCTGAGCCAAACTGTATCGTCTTCAATCCTCACTTCAAGTGCTTTTGATTCATTTTCCAGCTTATATTTTATGATTTCTGAATTTATCATAATTACGAAGATATTTCAGAATGCCAGCCATCTAAATCTATTGTTAATTATTAATTGTTAATTGTTATTAGTTTTTTACATATCTGATTCAAATTGTTGAACTTGCTCATTTATTATTAGCTTAACTTGAATCATTAAATCAAGATATGTAATTAAGTCTTGCTGAACTTCATTAAAATATTCTTCGTTATATTCGTGGCTTAGCCGGTTCCTACATTCAATCATTCTTAGTAAAGAATCGTATTGGTTGCGGTTTATCAGGTCAAGTAAAAGCAATTCCTTAAAAACTAAGGTTGGCGATTTAGCTTCAATTTTGTGATAAACATTAAGAAATAGTTTAGCGATTTTCCAAGTATATTCACTGCTATACTCAAACTTTTGAATTCTTCCGTTATTTATTATTTCAATAACATCTTCAGAAAGAGAATTCAAGTTGATTTTAAAGGATTTTTTATAACTTAACAGAATTTTCGTATAAGTGCTGAACTTTAACTTAAATTTTTCGCTTTGTTCCATATAATAATGTTTTTCAGTGCTATGTCTTTAAACTCGCTTGTTTTGTATGAAAAATCTACTAAATCGAAGTGATAAGGAACACTGGAATTTTCAAGTGCCTCTCTAATTCTATGAAATATCAACAAATCCATCTTGCCCTTGCCAAGAAAACCAATATCCATATCTGAATCTTTTCTAAACGTGCTGTCTGCTCTTGAGCCAAATAAAAATACTGAAGTGCTGTCTTTATCTATAATATTTAAAACAATTTCTTTTGCGATATTTAAAAATTCATTACTCATCATATTTACAATAAAGCTTGAAAAATGCTTGTTAAATCAGCTGTAAAGCCAATCTGTTTTTCTTTGGATAATGAGAAGACGAATAAACTGTGGTTTTCTTGTATAAGTAATGGGCTTGTGTTTAATAATTCTAACTAATATGTTTAAGTATAATCTACTATAATTGAATATCATCTAACTTTAAAAGCAACCTATTGAGTTCAAAAGAGTAAGCGCCAATTATATCATCAAATATTTGTTTTGTCTCGTCTGGCAAATAGTCATGAACAATTCTATTGCGAACATCTTTCATATCGAGCCATAAATCGACGGAACTTATTAACTGTATTTTACTCATGTTGTTAAGAAGCTGTCTGTATGTATCAGAGCTATCACCAAGAATCATTCTCTCGTAAATCCTAAAAAATTTTGAACACATTTCTACAC
>JAAYJM010000172.1 GCA_012522895.1 Ignavibacteria bacterium | reverse complement strand
GTTATGTTGTCTATTCGGTTGCCATCTGAATCGTAACGATAGAGCGGGAGGCATTGATTTTTTTCAACAAACTCATAATCAGAAATAATGTTAGATGAGAACGTTTGAAATGGCCTCATTGAAGATGTGCCAGAACAATTTATAACTTTATTGCCAAAATTTAACTCAGAGAAAAACATTTTATAATGATTTTCTGTTAAAACATCGCTTAAAACTTTTTCTGAATAATAGTATAATTTTACAAAAGGTCTCCATAATGAGCTTTTAATTTTGCATTTATCAAAATCAACTTTTGTATTTCTCAAAAGTTTCACCTTTAAATCTCTGCTCCATTTTATGTTATAATTTAAGAGATCGTTAATTTCAGGTATTTTTTTATAAAAGCAAAGTTTCTCAACATCATTGTTGTAAACCTCAATAAAATATGTTGTTTTATCAATTAAATTCTCTTTGTCAAAATCATAGACCCATTCGTCCCTGTTTGTTTTTATGCTATTACAAGTTAAGGTAAAAACTTTTTTTAAATCAATCAAGCTTTCCCAATCATTATCAGTTTGCTCAATCCAGTTATTATTTTTATCTGGAATAATGCGTTCAAAAGGGATACCTTCAAATTTTTTCCCCTTATTGAAAATAAGCCATTGTAGCTTTTCTTCTTTAGTTTTTCCAGCTACACGGAAATAATTTATAATGCACTTACTCATATTATTATTCTTTCTTATTGTTTTCTTTTAAAAGTTTTAATTCTTCTGAATTTAGACGTCTCTTTACTTTTTTCACATCTTCAGAGGGTGGCAAATTTTCCGGCTTAACTCCTCTCTCTAAAAGTATCTTTCTCACAGCTTTATTGTTTTCAATATGCTCTTCGGATATACTTGGTGTTCCTTTTAAATTTTTTTCTTCTACATTATGGCTTGTCAGTTCAGTAGCAAAATCTTTTGCTTTTATCGTCAGAGTAGGCAAAAAATCAGCAAGAGGTCTTTTTACTGGTATAGCTAATTTTAGTTTCATATCGTTAGTATTAAAACCTCCAAATAAGGCAGCATCTCCTTTTGAGCGAATTATAGCAAATCCGTAATCGTCAACACCGCGTTCATAAATAATAGCAGATAGTATTTTTTCAGTATTTGTTAATTTTTCCCTTGCTTTTACTCTTTCTACTTCGAGTAATCTATTTTCTATCAATTCCTGCTTCCTCGTTTGGACTGCAAAGTATGTTTGAGCAAATGCAATTTCCTGTTTAGAAGGATCTCCATTTTGAGCAATAAGATAGCAGGCGTATCGAGTTAATGCAATGTCAGTTATTTCTCTTTTTGAACCTGAGCCTAAACCGACCATTTTGTTGGTATCAACGAAATGGTCAGAAACATCATTATTGCTTGATTTGCAGGAAATTTTTGCCTTATCAACAACCTTGACAAAATTTCTCCAATCTGAATAATTGAAGATACTCTGCAAATCTCTTGCACTCCAACATTCAATATTATCAATAACAATTCTTGCTTTTTCGAATTTTTCAAATAATTCTGAAATCAATTCTTTTTTCATAATTAAACCTTTATTTTCACTAAAAACATAATAGCAACGCCAACCATTATACCAAATACATTTGCAGTATCGTTGTCAGTTTTTGTTCTGATATCGCCACCTAAATCAACAACATAGCAGAAGTCGAAATCATTTTGCACAACTTTTCTAAATCCATCGAAAGTGCGGCTGTTAATAAAAGAGCGATTTGTAATAAAAGCAATAATTCCTTCATCACCCAATCTATCCATAGCCCAGCGGTAAAATCTGCTATACATATCATACATTTTCGTTTTTTGAGCAGTGGAATACTTAATAAAAGTTTCTTTAATTCTTTTATCAATTTCTGGATATTCACGGTTTTTATTATTATCGTTTTCATTCATTTGATTGGCATTATAAGGAGGATTGCCAATAATAACGGAAATTTTTCTTTCATTTTGCCTTTTAATTCTTTCAGTATTTTCTTGAGAAATAGCAAAAAGTTCGTCATTTTTCGCGGCGTAATCGAATCCCATATTGTCTAAAGTATCGACAAAGCAAAGATTTTCGAACTCGGCATATTTTTGCATTCTTTGTTTATAGGTAAATTCAATATTTAGATTAGCAATGTAATAAGGCAAAATAGCGAGTTCGTTTGCGTGAATTTCATTTTTATATTTATAATCGAGTTCATTTTTATGAATATAATCAATAATATCGCAAATAAAAGTGCCGGTGCCGGTAGCAGGGTCAAGTATTTCGACATTTTTATCAGAAAGAAATCTATTAAAATGTTTGTAAAGCAAATAATCGGTGTTTTCGACCATAAACCTTACAATTTCATTCGGAGTATAAACAACACCGAGCCTGTCTGCTGCTTTCGGATTATAACTTTTATAAAAATTTTCATATACAATTTTCAGGAATTTTTGCTTTTCGTGATGGTCAGCGATACCTGCGGCTGTGGCGTTTATAATTTGATAATATTTATTTATTTTAGTGAAAAGGTTTTCTCTAATTTGTCTTGTGAAAAAAGTATTAATCAGCTTTTCTAATTTTCTTGCAATATTATTTTCTCGGTGGAAGTATGGCTCGTCGAAAATAGTATTGAAAATATCAGCGGTTAAAATATGCTGAATCATCATTTCGTTAATATCTTCTTGAGTGATATTGGGATTAATTGAGAGCTTGCAAATTTCAAAAAATTCTGCATTTTCTTGATGGAATAGAGAAAGGGACGAAGGGCTTGGAACCTGGCTCGAGGCGGAAGAAAGTGGCATAGAAGAGGAAATGTTTACATATTCCTTTTGCTTATTCATAGTGTTACTATTTTCATCACTTTCGCCCTCCCCTCGACTCTCGTCCCTCGAACCACTCTCCATTTCCCACAGTCCATTAATAAGATTACGCAGAGCGTCCACAACGTTTGGTATGTCATTTTTAAACTGCTCGATAGCTTGCCGGAAACTTAATACTTCAGGTCTTTCATAGTTTATAAATTCTTTTATAATTTTATCGAGTAGATTAGGATTAGTCATATCAATTCGTGCAACCTCGTATCCATTTTGAAAAAGCACTGCATTTTTGCTATCTTCAAATAAGATATTATCTTTTGGATATCCTTTTTCAAATTTCTTTTCGATTTCCAAGTCAATATCGTCAGCTTCATCTTTGCTTTCCCAATATCCCCAATCAAGTCGAAGGGAGTCCTTTAAAGTTCCATCTGGAGTAATATTTCGACCTTTAGCTGACTTTATAGTAAGCTCGGCGATTAAGGCTAATCCTTTTCGGGAAGCATATTCATTTAGTAGAATATAAAAAGCATTCCTTATAGCAGTTTCTTTGCTTGAACCACCAAAATCTTTTATTTTCTGCAATTCTTTATAATATTTTTTTATTGCGATTAAGGACATAAGTTTTATTGTATTAAGATTAATAGCCGCATGTTTTGACATATATATTGCAAATATAATGTAATAAAAGTATTAATAAAAGGAAATAATAAATAATTTAGGTGGAAGCTCGAGGGAATAAAATCCCTGCTGCCTTTTTTCAATAATTGGCTATTCTCTGCTGGCGGTGGATAAACCATTTTTCTCTACTTCCCAAGTTGAACTTGGGAAGAAAATTTCCTTCCAAAATTGAATTTTGGAAGGAGGGGGAAATTTTGGAAAGATGAAAAAAAACAGAACAGTCCTGTGTCCCCCG
>JAAYJM010000171.1 GCA_012522895.1 Ignavibacteria bacterium | reverse complement strand
TTCTGATTTAACTTGTAAAATTAAATACTATATTTCAGACTACCAAATAAATTAGCAAAAAAAATAAAAAAATCTTAATGTGCTTGTAATCACATATACCAGCGTCTTTCTACCATTGGCTATAACGGTCGGCGGCTTGGCGTTCGGGCGGGGTTCATAAATGTTCGCGCGGGCGCAAAACGTCCAAATTCCGACTAAACTTTCTGCGGATAAACGCCCCGCCTGACGCCAAACCGCTTGTTACCTGCAGTGTTTTATCTGTTATACATTTTCGATTATAAATTTTACAATTTTTTCTTTGCGTTGCCGTATTAGTTCTTTTGTCCAAATTGGAGTTTCCAAAGTCATTTTTTGAATTTCTCGCTGTTGTTCCGAATGATTGTAACTGTTTCGTTTGTCTGCGAATGGTTTGTTTCCAACAGAACAATTATGCGACTTGGAAAGCAACAAATAGTTACCTAAACAATCAATATATTGATTTCTAAATTCTTCATCGTAATTGTCATAACCTGTTTCAGGATTTTCTGTTTGCGGAGCAACGTGTTCCAATTCAGGATTTTCAATTTTATCATATCTGCTTACAGAATATCCACTTTTGCCATTGCTCTCTAAATAATTCTCATATTTCCACAATAAAAATTTTGCAATGGTGTGATTTAAACCGCCTTGTAATGAATTTTCCAAAGCCGTATTGTTCCAATACGACCACCACCAATTTTCACTTGGCACGGATTTAATCCAATTGATATGATTAATTATTGGAGTTATTTCACTATTTGTTGCTCTAAATTTTTGATAAATTTCATTGATTCTTGTCGTAATTTCTGCTCGTGTCCCAATTAATCTGTGTCGCAAAACTAACGATTCCAAAGCGGAACAAAGTTTGCAAATTTCGCTTACTGGTAATCCAAAACTGTACGCTTTTATGATAAATGGAACTGCCAATGTAAAGCCTCCTAATGTTATCAGCGAATGAATTTCAATATTATTCTTTTCGTCTTTTCCAAAGAAACTCGTTAAATGCTCAAAACTTGTAGCGAGTGATTGCGTGAAATTTTTGATAAAAGAAATGCGACTTTCTTTTGTCAATTCAGAGTTGATTTTTTCAATGGCATTAGATTCCCAAAGCGAATTAAAGAAAACTCGTTGAGTATAAAGCAAAACATCATCTTCGTCAATTTTATATTCAATGGAAGATATTGATTTATAGATTTTTTCAAATCTGTTTTTAATTTCCTCTATCAACGTTCCTTTTTCTTCGCCACCATACAAATGCACATTAAACATAAATTGTGCTTTAATAATTTCCAAATTAGACGGTTTTTTTCCTCTATTATTTTGGAAAATAAACATTTGTATTGCTTCTGATTCGTTTTCTACGGGGTGCGTTGTACAAGTCGCACTTTGGACGGCATTTAGTAATTTCAATAATTCTTTTTCTTGCTTTTTAGAAAATTGAACACTAAAATAGTCAAATGCTCTTACAATCCGTTTTGCCGATTCTGTATCAAGTCCGTTGTGATCTTTTTTTGTTTGATTTATCGCATAATCTTTGAAAAGTTGGTCGTCATAATACACCGTTTCAAAACGATAAGTTCCCTTCCTTTTGATTATATCCTCAAAAATCTCTTCTTCTTTTTCGGTTAATGTTCTGATTGATTCTAAACGTTTGAACAGAGCCGAAAGAAAAATTACGATTGTAGTTAATCGTTGTTGTCCGTCAATTACACCGAAACGGTTATCTGGCTTTTTCTCAAATAAAAAATGTCCGAAATAATACGGGGAATTTGTTGAACTCTTAATGTAATCTTCCAAGTCAGAAAGAAAAACATTAACTTGCCTTGGTGTTTTTTGCGGATTTTTTTCCGTATCCCAAGAATATGCACGCTGATAAGTCGGCACAAAAATTTTACTGCTTTGCAGCATTTGTTTGATATTCGTTGACGCTTCCATTTTAATAATTTTCTTATTAAGATTAACAAAGGCGGCAAAGCCGCCTTTGTTAAAGGGGTTGACTAGTTTTAACGATTAGGTCTTTCGCTAATTTTACGAAATTGCCTGTCATAAGTAACAACCCAATTGTTTTTTACAAAGTTCATCGAGCCACCCGATACATTGCGGAATGCTCCAATAGAAGATACCGACTTTTCGCTAATTTTCTTAAAGTCTTCATCATAAACAATATACCAATTATTTTTCTCTGTGATAATCAGGGAGTCACTGAATCCTAACAACTCGCCAATTGAACTTGCAGATTTTTCACTAATTTTCTTGCTACGTTCATCTAGTACTTGATACCAATTGTTTTTTTCGATTACGTCTGATATTGCCATAATAATTATAAATTTAATTTTGCCTCCACTTTTTCGGCTATCGGCTTTCTCCGCAAGTTTCTTGCGTATCAGTTTTCAGTCTGCAAAACCATTTGCACAACTGTCGATCGACATTGCAGGTAACTTCATTATTTACGAAACAGAAATACAACATTAGTAAAAATAAACTATATAAC
>JAAYJM010000011.1 GCA_012522895.1 Ignavibacteria bacterium | reverse complement strand
CCAGATAAAAGAAGATCCTTATTAATTAGAAATGACTGCCAAAAATATTTAATATTTCATAATTATTTCTTAATTTGTAGCATTCTAAAAAAATATGTAAAAAAAATGATTAGCAAAGAAGAAGCAAAAAATATTATTAATGCACTACTTGAACGATTCGATTACCACCTCGAAGAATACAAAAAAGGCAGCTACAACGAAACGCAAACCCGCAACGATTATATTAATCCTTTCTTTGAAGCACTTGGCTGGGATATTAATAACAAGCAAGGACTCGCAGAAAGCTACCGCGAGGTTATTCACGAAGATAAAATTAAAATAGGGGGGCAGACAAAAGCACCAGATTATTGCTTTACAATTTACGGACAAAGGAAATTTTTCGTAGAAGCAAAAAAACCAAGCGTTTCAATTAAAGATAGTATAGACCCTGCTTATCAGCTACGGCGATACGGCTGGAGTGCCAAAATGCCCATTTCCATTATTACAGATTTCGAGGAATTTTCAATTTACGATTGCGCTATTAAACCCGCACCAATGGACAGAGCCTCAGTTGCCAGAATTAAATACATTACTTTCAAAGATTATTTGAACGAATTTGATTTTATTTGGGACACTTTTTCAAAGGAAATGATTCTCAAAGGCAGCTTCGATAAGTTTGTTAGCTCGGACAAAGGGAAAAAAGGAACCGCTGACGTTGATGCCGAATTCCTTAAATCATTAGACAGCTGGCGCGATTTATTAGCAAGAAATATTGTTAATCGAAATAAAGATATTGACGAGGATACTTTAAATTTTTCTTTGCAAAAAATAATGGACCGCTTGATTTTTTTAAGAATTAGTGAAGATAGAGGAATTGAATTAGAGAATACACTCTTAGATACAATAGGGACAAGCATTTACGACAAATTGAAGAACATTTTTATCTCTTCAGAACAAAAGTATAATTCCAGTCTTTTCGACTTCAAAAAAGACCAAATTACACGCAACCTGAACATTGACGACAGGGTTTTGAAAACGATTATTGAGGAAATGTATTATCCAAAATGCCCTTACGAATTTTCCGTTATTCCGGTTGAAATTCTTGGGCATTCTTATGAGCAATATCTTGGCAAAGTTATTCGGATAACGCCAGGACATATACTCAAAATCGAGACCAAGCCCGAGGTTCGCAAGGCTGGCGGCGTTTATTATACCCCTCAATACATAGTAGATTACATTGTGAAAAATACAGTTGGAAAACTTTTAGGAGACTGGGAATTAGGAATCGGGAATCAGGAATTAGGAAATGAGCTTAATCAAAATATAGGTTTAGATTATGAAACAGAAAGTAAAGACTTACAGGATTGCGAGAGGGTCGGCGTTGGAACTCGAAACGCATCTGATTTTAACAGTGAGACTGGGTTTGATAAACAAAGTGGATATGCTTCCAATTTGGAAAAAACTTCAAACAGTAAACAGACTTTTGAACGGAATGATTCGCTCAATAAACAAGAGCAATCCCAATTCCTGATTCCTAATTCCCGACAGCTGACTCCCGAAGATGTTTCAAAAATCAAAATCTGCGACCCCGCCTGCGGAAGCGGAAGTTTCTTGCTTGGTGCTTATCAATATTTATTAGATTGGCATAAGGATTATTACACGAAGCAGGGCAAAAAATCGAAAGGCGGCAAAGACAGTCCCTTGACGCCGCTTGGAGAACTGACCACAAACGAAAAAAAACGGATTTTACTCAACAATATTTACGGAGTGGATTTGGACAGTAACGCCGTGGAGGTGAGCAAACTTTCCTTGCTTTTGAAATGTATGGAAGGGGAGACCAAAGAAACGGTTGAAACCCAAATAAAACTTTTTCACGAAAGAGTGCTGCCTTCTTTGGATAACAACATAAAAAGCGGCAACAGTTTAATTGATATGGATTTTTACGATAGCCAAATTGATTTTGAGCCTGAAGTGGAAAAGAAAATCAAGCCCTTTAATTGGGAAAGTGCGTTTCCGGAGGTTTTTGGGAGTCGGGAATCAGGAGTTAGGAATCGGGAAGCGGGAATTGGGAAACGGGAAGCGGGATTCGATGTGGTGATTGGGAATCAGGAATCGGGAATCGGGAATCGGGAAGGTGGATTTGATGTGGTGATTGGGAATCCGCCGTGGGGTGCCGATTTCAGTGATTACTCTGAATATATTCAAAAAAAATATGCAAATGTTAACATCGTAAACGATTCTACTGCTTATTTTATGGAAAAATCATTTCAAATTGGAAAATCTTTTATTGGTATGATTGTTATGAATTCTGTTGTTTTTGTTAAAAGATGGCAACAAGCAAGGGAATTATTAATGAATAATGGTTTAATTGTTCTTGCTAACGTTGGCTTGGCTTTTAATGATGCAAATATAGAATCAACAGTTTTTATTGCTAATAAAAATAATAAGCAGAAAAAATATTTGGCAGGGTTTTTTCAACCTGAAAAAAAGCTATTGCCACTAAAACAGTTTATAAGCCTGAAATATTATGATTATGATGTAGTTAAAAGATTTAATGCTTTTATTGCCTCTGAACTAAATGCAGCCGAGCAACTAATTATTGAAAAAATGTATCAAATTGATACAACTTTTCAATACTATATAGAAAATATTAATAGAGGGATAGATTTAGAAAGCGAGCTAATAAATGACGATTTGCATTGTGTGAAATATATTAGACAAGGTCCTCAAATTAACAGGTATAAAATTGTTTCCCTTAAATTTATTAATGAAAAAGTAATACCAAACACAAAAAAAGTAAAAAATTTAAGAAAAATTAAAATAATAGGAAAGCCTTTAAGAGGAAAAAGATTAGCATTTACTGTTGACTCAAGTGGTGAAATAATTACAGGGAGTAATTATGCAAATATTTATTTAAAAGATGAATTTCAAGCATTAGATATGCATTATTTTATACTTGGAGTTTTAAACAGCAGAATTATATCAACTTTTATGGTTTCTGCTTTATATTCAAACAACACAGAAACAGCAAGACATATTGATAAAGATTACTTATTTAGAGTGCCAATTCCAATTGTCAAAAAAGATGATGAATATTATAAAGTGATAGTTCATAATGTAAATTCCATGCTCCAACTCAACAAAGATTTACAAAATGCAAAATTGCCTGAACACAAAGAGCAGTTGCAAGCCCGCATTTCCTACACCGACAAGAAAATCGACTCCCTCGTATACCAACTCTACGATTTAACCGAAGAAGAAATAAAGATAGTAGAGGGGGAGTAGGTGGAAAAATTTAGAAATAAAAGTAATATTGTTTATTAAAAGGAAAGAATATGGAAATATGTTTTCATAAAGAAGCTGAAAAATCATTAAACTATAAGGCTAATATATTATTTTCAAAACTATGTGTTAAATCTAAGGAATTTTCAAGTAATGTTATTTTTAAAGCTGCTAGTATAAATATTCCACTAGAAATTAACGCTAAAATTAACCACTTTACAAAAACTGATATAAAAGGTAACCCTACGGAATGTTATTTCGAATATAATAGTTATTTGATAGGTTTAGAAAAAAATAATTATAAAGATTTAATTCGACTGTCTGAAGAGTTCTTAAAGAATCCATCATTAAAAAAATCTGTATCAGTGGAATTTCTAAATTTATCTATTTTCCAATGGCTAGAAGAAAAATACATAAATAAGTTACAACAAAATATTGTAGATTTTATTTTAAATAAAAGCAAAGATGCTATTAAGTTATATGAAATAGCAATTCCTATTGAAATGACAAAAGTTCAAACTTCATTTTCTTTGGGTAAAGTTGAGATTACCGAATTTAAAAAAGAAATATTTGAAAACACAATAAATTATTATTCAAAAGTAAATAAGCAAGATGAAAAAAAATTATTTTTGAGTAAAGATTTTCAAGATAAAACTGTAGGATTAATCAAAGTAGAATCAGAGCCAGTTTTTGCCAAGGAATATGCTTTTAATGAGTTAAGTAAATCTTTATTTTTGCTAAGATTCTTTCATTGTGCTTCAAAAAATCCAGATTGTACATGCT
>JAAYJM010000170.1 GCA_012522895.1 Ignavibacteria bacterium | reverse complement strand
GAGCAAGACAGTGCCTATAAAAAAGCCATTAGAAATAGATTGCCAAGCTCAGCACTTTTTAAAATAGATTTGAATCGCCTAAGCTCAGGCGATTTTATTAGTGATTTACCCAAAACTCCAATGGAGCAGTTGCAAGTGATGAGCTTTCCTGAAGAATATTACATGCCCGACCCACGCGAGCAAGCACATTTTCAAGATAATATAAATCGCTCGCTTGCCGTTCCCTTCATAAACACAAAGCCAAGTTTTGGCGCTAAGGTGCCATTAGCAGTGATTGGACAACTGCTTGGCATTGTAGAAGATCTGTCCCCAAATCTAAAATATACGCTTGATTACACTGCTGACGTTGAAATCGTTATTTTTTCTATGCAAGCGATTGTGGTAGCAACTATTTTTAAAGGAACTCAGCCACCGGGCAATTATAAATTAACTTGGAATGGTAGAGACGACAATGGTAGAAAAATGCCAAAAGGCGACTACGTTGCTGAAATACGTATCGGAAAGTTTAGCATTATAAGGAAAAGGATTTATTTGAATTAAATATTATTCTTTTTAAAAAAATCTAAAACCTCTTTTAAATTTTTAGCAAGAAAGTCTGCTTCGGTTTCATTTTCCTTTACAAGACAATTAGCAAGGGCGGTGCTAACCCCAGCTCTTTTTCCAGCAATAACATCGCTTTCTCTATCGCCAACGAGCCAAGATTCCTTTGGGTCGATTCCCCATTTTTCAATTGCCTCTAATATCATACCGGGATTTGGTTTTCTTCTAAAACTATTTGCTGAGGATAGTTCAGGACAGAATAAAAGGTCATCAAAGCTGAAACCAGTTTCGGCGCGAAGAACTTTTTGCATATAATCGTGAATTTCTTCAAGCTGCTCTAAACTCATTGTTTTTTTTCCAATTCCTTGCTGATTAGTAACGAGAATTGCAAGGAATCCCCTTTCTTTTAGGTATGAAAAAAGCGAAAAAAAATCTGGTATAAAGTGAAACTCATCAATGCACTCTACATATTCTCCAATAAGTCGATAATTCACTACCCCATCTCTATCGAAAAAAATTGCTTTCTTTTTCACTCTTATTAAACCTTTTTTTTAATAGAACTTTTATGTATTTTGTAAAAAAACAAAATTAAAAAATTTTTCGGAATTTATTATGTCTGTTATAATGACAATAGCAAAAGAGTTCAGCTGGGAGATGAGCCACAGACTCCCGGCGCACAAAGGGCATTGCAAAAATATTCACGGGCATTCTTATAAATTAAGGCTTGAAGTCGATGGGACCCTTGATGAAAATGGAATGGTGCTTGACTATTACTGTTTAAGCTCTATTATGGCAAGAGTAATCAATGACTTAGATCATTGCTTCGTTGTCGATAAAAATGACAGTATTATGCTGAAATTTTTGCAAGAAAACGACTTTAAGCATTATATTTTGGAAAACAGCACAAGTGCTGAAAATATAGCTATTCATATTTCTCAGACTTTGCGTCCAATATTAATAAAATATAAAAATTTATTATCGTTTAAAATTAGACTTTACGAAACAGCAACTGTATTTGCTGAAGTTTCTACTTCTTTAATTGATTAAAAGCTTTAGAAAATAATTAAAAAAAAATAGAAAAAGAAATATAATATATTCACAATAAACAATCTTAATCAATATGGAACACGGTTGTAATCTTCATAAGGCAGTATTTTCTAATTCTCCCTTGCCTTTATACGTTTGGAATCGAGAAGGAGATACTTTCGTCCTCAAAGACTTGAACAATGCGGCTCTGGAATTTTCGAAAGTAAGCAAAGAACAAATCCTGGGTTTGACAATTAATGGCTATGGAAAAATATTCCCCAGTTTAAGAGACAATTTTTGGGACTGTGTGAACAGCAAATCCTTTTCCGATGGCTATTTCGAGTTTGAAAGTGCGTTTAGCAAAGAAAAAAAGCAGGCTCACATTCGCTTTGAATTTGTTGATCCGGACACAGTGGTTGGGCGAATCATAGATATGTCTGATCTTAAAGCAGCCGAGCAGGAGGTTGAAAAGTACGTATCGCAATATAAGTTAATCACAGAAAAAGTTAAGGACCTTGTATTCAAACTACAAATACATCCAGAGTTGAAAATGCTGTTTCTAAGCCCTTGTATCAAAGACATAACCGGTTACAGCGATGAGGAGTTTTATACGCATAGCAGGTTAATCTTTGACGTTGTTTATAACGAAGATAGGCATATTTTAGAAGAAATAATTTCAGATACAGTAATTTCAGAAGAAATAATTTCAGAAAAAGATTTAAAAGAAAATGCTACAATTGAATTAAGATGGATTCATAAGCAAGGCAATATTGTTTGGATTGAATTGCGGCAATCAATATCTCACGATAGAGATAAGGATTTAATTATCGCAGAAGGAGTGGCACGCAATATTACTCAAAAGAAAGAAACAGAAGAAAAATTAAAAGAAAATCAAGAGCTGCTGCGTTTAATTTACGATAATTCTTCTATCGGATTTATTTTAGGAAGCACAGAAGGTGAGCTGCTATACGTAAATAAATATTTTTTAAAGCTCGGGGATTACAGCGAGGAAGAAGTTTTAAATAAGAATTATAAGCTGTTTTTTCATAAAGACGACATAGAAGAAGAATTGAAATTGGCAAGAGGTTTGATTTCTAATGAAGTTTCAGAATTTCAGTTGAATAAAAGATATTTAAAGAAAAATGGAGAATATATTTGGGTTAACTCCAATACCAGCGCTTTTAGAAAAAATTCTGAGAATATTGACTTTTATATCAGTATAATAGAGAATGTTAATGACAAATATATCGCAGAGTTAAATTTAAAGGAAAGTGAGGCAAAATACAGAAGAATAGTCGAGAATGCAAACGAAGGTATTTGGCAAGTTAATGAAAACTTAGAAATTACTTTTGCCAATAGTAAAATAGCAGAAATATTGGGATGCTCGGTTGAAGAAATAGTAGGGCAAAAATCTTTACTTTTTTTTGACGAAGAAAGCGCAAAAATTGTTCTTTCTAACGTAAAAAAAGCTAAGCAGGGCAATCCCTTATCTTTTGAAGCACTGCTTGAATCAAAAACAGGCAAAATAATAAATGCAATAGTGTCCTCGGCGCCAATTATTGCTGATGATGGCGAATTTAAAGGGGCAGTTGCCTTAATTTCTGATATTACAAAGCGGCATCAAGCTGAAATAGAGTTGAAAAATTACTCAATGCGTTTGCTGATGGCTCAAAAAGCTGGAGAGTTTGGCGTTTGGGAGCTCGATTTAAGCACAAAGGAGCTTATTTGGGATGAAGAAATGTTCAAGCTTTACGAACAAGAATACAATAGGCTGGATAAAAGGTTGGATAAGTGGTTCGACTCCATTCATCCTCTTGATAAACAAAGGATAGAAAAGGAAATTAAAGCTGCTCTTAAAAAGCAAAGCGCTTTTGAAATGGAATTTAGAATACTTAGTCCGAGCGGCAAAACTAAGTATATTAAATCTATTGCAAATTTTTTTGAAAACCCTGTAAACAAGCATCAAGGACTAATTGGCGTTAATTATGATCTAACAGAGCAAAAAAACAGGGAAGAAGAAATAGCGCGACTTAAAGCGCTTTTCGAGGCAGCTTTTGAACAAAACCCAGCTCCGATGATTCTTGCTGAGTATCCCAGCAATAGAATTCTTTTAATTAATGACGAATGCCGTAAGTTTTTTGAATTAGAAAACTGCTGCAATTCTATGATGAATAGCTATGCATCTGACTTTAGTGCCACCTGGGTGGGCTATGATAAAAACAATCAACTTATCCCAGACGAAAAAAAACCTTTTTACCTTGCCTCACAAGGCTTAGTAGCAAGCACCCAAGAAGTAAAAGTAATAACTAAGTCTGGAAACGAAAAATGGTGTCTTTCGAGCGGCGTCCCAATTTTCAATAAAAGGGGTGATCTAATTGCCGGGCTTGCGATTTTCCCAGATATTACTCCACTTAAAGAATTAGAGCAAAAGCTAAGTTTGGCAACTCAAGAGGCAATAAACGCAAACAATGCTAAATCGGAGTTCATTGCAAATATGAGCCACGAAATCCGAACACCAATGAACGTGATTCTTGGCTTTGCCGAACTGCTTAAGCAGTATGTTAGCGAGCAAACAGGAATTGATTATATTAGTGGAATTATTTCCAGCGGCAATTTTTTAACAAATATTATTAATGACATTTTAGATCTGTCTATACTTGAAGCTGATAAAGTTGCCCTTAAGTATGAGCCAACAAGCATGGAAACGCTGTGCTTGGAAATAGAAGAAATTTTTTCTCATAAAGCAAAAGAGAAAAAGCTAAAATTCAATTTCAAAATTGAAGACAATATGCCAGAATACTTAATTTTAGACAGGGCGAGGCTGCGTCAAATCCTTTTCAATCTTGTTGGAAATGCAGTTAAATTTACTAATGAGGGCGCTGTAAGCATTTTAGTTTACAAAGGCGGTGGAGAGGAAAGAAATTTAATTGATCTAGTGATTGAGGTTGTTGATACTGGAATAGGAATAGCAGAAGACCAAATAAAAAAAATATTCTTATCTTTCAGCAAAACCAGCTCAGAAAAAGAGCGTTTTTACGATGGCATTGGGCTTGGTCTTACAATTACAAAAAAGTTAGTTGATATAATGTCTGGGACTATTTCTGTGGAAAGCAAAGTTTCCATTGGCTCAGCCTTTACCTTGCGTTTGCCTAATGTTAGGGTGATAAAAAAATATACTCCCGATAGCTCCGTTATAACGCAAAGAGAGGAGCTGACTGATATAGCGAAAACTGAATTTAAAGCTGAAGATGGGCAATTCCCTGAGATTACAATTCCAGAAAAGTTTTTGCCAGTATTCAACTCGGAAATCATTCCAAGGTGGAGAAAAATTGCTGAGCTAAATGATATTAACGATATTAGAGAATTCTCTATCTATTTAATAAATTTAGCAAGCCAATACAATTTCAATTCACTTTCAGATTATGCAGTAAAATTAAATTTTTTCATTGCTAATTTTGATTTAGAAAATGTTTTTTCGTATTTTAGTAGTTTTTTAAAAATATTTAACGCTGATAGTGAAAACTAATATTTATTGCATTATAAATAAAGTTTTTGATTAATTAGCAGTCTTTTTGTTGAAATTTTAGCAAATTATAAAATTCTAAATTAGAAAATTATAAATACTTATGAATAGCGATATTAAATCTTTTACTTTTGAAGGAAGCAAAGTATTAATAGTTGATGATTATGTAGAGAACTTAAAAGTTCTCGGTACTTATCTATTGCAAAAAGCAATTCAGGTAACCCCAGCAACAAGCGGGAAGCAGGCAATTTTATTAGCGCAATCCAAGCCATTTGACTTGATTTTGCTTGACATTCAAATGCCGGAGATTGATGGCTACGAGGTTTGTGAGATTTTAAAAAATGATGAAAGGACAAAAGATATTCCAGTCATTTTCCTATCAGCTCGCAGCGAATCCCAGGACATCGTTAAAGGATTCAATGTGGGAGCAGTAGATTATATTACCAAACCCTTTAATTCTGAAGAAATTTTAAGCAGAATAAAAAATCAACTAATATTAAAAAATGCTCTCGACATTATAAACGAGCAAAATCTTCGATTAACTGAACTCAATGCGACCAAAGACAAATTCTTTTCCTTGATAGCTCACGATTTAAGAAACCCAATCAGTAGTTTTCGCGATTCTACAGCATTTCTGAGCAAGAACTACTCTGAGCTGAGTGAGGAGGAAAAACTCGAATTAATCCACAGCACCAATCAATCGGCAGAAGTAGTTTTTTCTCTTTTAAATGATTTGCTGGATTGGTCGCGATCGCAAAGAGGACTAATCAGCTTTAATCAGGCTGAAACCGATTTATATATGCTTGCGGAAAATGTAATTTCCACTTTAAAAGGAAACGCTCAGAAAAAAAATATTAGATTGGAAAACAAAATTCCACCTAATACTACAGCTTTCATTGATGTCTCAATGATTCTTACTGTCCTTAGAAATTTACTTTCCAACGCAATAAAATTCACTCCGAATGGCGGAAAATGCTATTTTGACTTTGAGCTTTTTCCTGAAGAGAATATAGTAAAAATTCTTGTTGTTGACAATGGAATTGGCATTAAGTTAGAAAGAATTGACGCACTTTTTAAAACAGACAAGTCTTTCACAACGCCCGGCACAAATAATGAATTAGGAACTGGCTTGGGACTAATTCTTTGCAAAGAATTCATAGACAGGCATAATGGAAATATTTGGGTAGAAAGCGAGCTTGGCAAAGGAAGCAAATTTATTTTCACCGTGCCGCTCAGTGCTGAATGATTTTTATTTACGATGTTTCTATTTACTATGCTTGTTTTTTGATCGCATAAATTAACAGTTTGTCTTTTTTGCTGCGTTTAAAATGGCGGGTATAAAAAAATCAAGCAATCCTTTTAATCAAGGTTCAGACAGCCACTCTTCGCTTAATTCAGAAGGATTGCTGCTCACAAAAAGTATTTATTCCGAAGGTTTAAAATCTGATAAAGAAATTTCTACTTGATATTTATTAAAGTCATAGTAGAAATAAACAAATCCGAATTTTTCGTGGAAATAATATTTGGCTCCCATCATACCCAAATCACTTTCTCCCATTGTTTGCAAAACCCAGCAGGAATCCTTGACTAATGGATTGTCATAAAATATTTTGCCGCTAACTGTCATTGCACCTTCACTCTTTATTTTGTCAGCCCCTCCTTCATCGTTAATCGAAGTTGACTCTACTTTATATTTGGACACATACCCTATATGTATAGGTAGCTTCACAAAAGGAGATTCTAATAACCGGGTATAGGTAAGGTAGCTATTTGTTGGAGGGGAAATTCCTATCTTTATTATGGAATTGTCTGTATCTATTTCAGATTCCTGCAAAACATAAGAGATGATTGTATCGGAAACAATACTGTTGTCTGATGATTGTAAGCCGGTTAGTATCCACCTGCAACCGGTTTCAATGACATTTCCAGTAATATTGTCTTTATTAGGAACAATTTTGAGATACAGCGTATCTAAGAAAGTGGAGTTTGTTTTTTTAACTAAGAATTTCCATTCTTTATTTAAAGAGTAAATGTTCTATTTAGAAATTGCAACAGGGGAGGCTTGTAATATTGACAGAATCAATATCAGGCTTATTCCAAGGGTGAATTTGCTAAAAGTTTTCATTTTCTTGCTCCTATAAATAAAATTCATGAGTGTCATGACCAATAACATTAATCATAACTCCGTCAAGTCCTGAATCGCGCTTCTTGCTAAGCAGCAAATTTCCTTGTTGGTCTATGCTCAATTGAGCCTTGCCGAGAGATGTAATCTTAAAGTTTTGCAAAATCATAGCTCCTCCGGAACAAAATGAATAAATTAATTTTAATAGCTTACAATAGTCAAAATTTGTTTTTAATGGCTACTTGTTGCGAAAGTAATAAATATTTTATATGGATGCAAAAATTTTTTTCAAACAGTTTAAAATATTTTCGATGTTTATCCGATCGCTCCGAAGCAGCGGAGAAATAGAAGCTTCTGCAAGCAAAGTAGGGAACGTAAATTTGCGTTCCCTACATTAACACGTTTCCCACTTCTTCCCAAGTTTAACTTGGGAAGAAGTGGGAAAAATCTGACTATTCATAACTCTAATTCAAAACTTTAATTCATAGTTTAGGCAAATTAAAAAAGTTTTAGCAAGTCTAAAATAGTGTTTCCTTTTTGGATATGGTAAGTGCGCATTCCTACTTTTTTTGCTGCTTCGATGTTTGCTTCTAAATCGTCTATGAATAGTGTTTCTTCGGCAAGAAAATTGGAATGTTTGACTGCATATTCATAAATATCTAAATCTGGTTTTCTTTTATGGATTATATGCGAAAAATATAAATAGTCGAAAAGATTAAATAAATCTGCACATTGACGGGAAAAATACTCGCAATGAATTTCGTCTGTGTTGCTTAAAAGTGCTAATTTCCCTAATTTTTTAAATTCCTTTATTGCGTTTAAGGAATAATCATAAGCTCCTACCAAACAGGAGTTCCAAACTTTAATTATCTCTTCATCGCTGGCTGAGATTCCAAATTTTCTTTTTATATTGCTCAAAAATTCTGTTCTTGTAATTTCACCTCTTTCAAACTTATCGTAATCGCTATCGTGCATCAACTCTAAGGGTGTTAGCGTTTCGATAATCTTGTTTTGGCTTATACTTGCTAAGCCAGAAATCATTCTCTTGTGATTCGCTTCGTAGAGGACATTCCCAAAATCGAAAATAAAGTTCTTTATATTAGCATTTTTAAAATTCATAAGTCTCTCCAATTTTTTTTAATCTTGCAATAAAAAAACCATCGCAATTATATTTTGACGGTAATAGAGTTACAAAATAATCATTTTCTGCCAAAGAATCAATAAAAACATTGTTTCCTTCGAAAATGGGTTTTATTGGATCTGGGGCAAAATGTGGATTGGCAGCGAGAAATTTAGAGATTATTTCTTCATTTTCCTGCGGAAGAATTGAGCAAGTTGAATAAACAAGAATTCCATTAATTCTTAAAAATTTTGAATAATAGCTAATAATTTCAAATTGAGTTTTTGTCCTTTTGCTTAATTGCTTTTCATCGAGGAGATATTTTAGCATAGGGGAGCGGCGGACTGTTCCAATTCCAGAGCAAGGAGCGTCTATTAAAATAGCATCAAAAGTTTGTCCATAAGGATTGAAATTGCTTTTGCTAATATCTTTTCTTTTTAATAATTGAGTTTTTATTGATTTAAAGCCAGCTCGCTTAACTCTTTTTTTAAGCTCTTGCAATTTGTTGAACTCAATATCAGAAGATACTATGTTGAGCTTATCTTGGTTTATTGCCGCTAAATGAAGCGATTTTCCACCAGCACCAGCGCAAGCATCAAGAATAGTTTTATGTTTATTTGCCTCAAAAGCGAAAGCGACAAGCTGGCTCGCATCGTCCTGCACTTCAATCGTTCCATTTTTATATAAATCGTTGCCATCCAAAAACAGTCTTTTATAGATTGTTATTCCATCGGGAGAAAGTCGACTTTTTTCGCATTCAATATTAAGGTTTTGAAAATATGAAAGCACCTTATTCGTTGTAGAAAAGATGGTATTAACCCGTATTGTGAGCGGGGCAGACTGCATAAGAGATTCTGCAAGGTCTGTCGCCTCGCTAATTGATAATTTGTTATAGTTTGAAAAAAATATCTTTTTAAATAAAAATAAAGGGAAGGAATAGCGGTAGCATAGAGTTTCAATGTCTTTTTGTGCAATTGCCTCGAAAGAGTTTTCATGCTTATTTTTAATATTTTTTGCTTCTTCATTAAGGGAGGCAAAGCTATTTGATAAGCTATCGGCAAAATTTTGCATACTTTCAATACTTTCATTTAGAAGGAAGGCCATTGCTTCAAATAAAATATCGTTGAGGTCAAAATTTTCTTGGCATAGTATTTTCTTAATAATTTTTTTTGGAGAAAAGAGTTTGATTTCAATGAAATTATGAGCTAAAAAAAGTGTTGAAAATATTAAACACAAAAAATGTGCGTCTCCGCTCGGAGAAATATTTTTTTTATTATCTGTTTTTTTTGTTAATTTTGGGGAGCAATAAAGAGGATTGCGAATAATTAAGAATTCAATAAGTATTTTTATTCTTATTGAGGAAAAAACAAGTTCCGAGATGAATTTTCTTTCTTTACTGCCAATGTATTTTTTTGCTCTAAAGTATTTAGATGCAATTAAATCAGCTGGTTGCTGACTTTTTAATATAATTTGTAAAAGCTCGGAGCTATGTTTTAAAAGAGTAGATATTTTCATTCCTTTTTTCTCAACACATTAAAAAATATAAAATTACATAATAAATTTGAACGAAGTATATGTG
>JAAYJM010000169.1 GCA_012522895.1 Ignavibacteria bacterium | reverse complement strand
TTTAGTAATTGCCAAAACTGTTGGTGGAGATGTAATATGAATAAGATAAATGAAATAACATATTGGATAACTTTGGCACATATGCCAAAATGGGGTCATAAGAAAATTAATGAGCTCATAATAAAAATTTTTCACGATAACCAAATTTCAATAATTGAATTTTTCAATTTGTTAGAGAACGATTGGAGAAATATTTATGAATTAGATGAAATTCAAATATCAGATTTAAAACTAGCAAAATCTGAATTAGTAAATAATGCTTTTTTAGCTGAATCTCTTCTTAATCAAGGGTTTGAAGTTATCCCTATCACTTCGCCCGAATATTCCAAAACTTTAAAAGCAAACTTAAAAGTTACTTATTCACCTCCTGTTTTGTACATAAAAGGGAACAAACAAATTATGCAAAGGAAATCCATTGCTATTGTCGGTTCAAGAGCGTCTTCAGACATTGCATTGACCTTTACAGATAACATTACAAAAAATGCCATTAAAAATCACAAAGTTGTTGTAAGCGGTTTTGCCAAAGGAGTAGATAAACAAGCTTTAAACTCGGCTATTAAACATAAGGGGCAAAGTATTATTGTACTTCCGCAAGGAATAATGACCTTTACTTCTGGTTTCAAAAATTACTATAAGCAAATAATAGATGGAGATGTTTTAGTCTTAAGTACATTTCATCCCAAATCTAAATGGTCAGTCGGCCTGGCAATGGCAAGAAACCCAATTATTTATGGCCTTGCAAACGAAATCTATGTAGCTGAATCATCCGAAAAAGGAGGGACCTGGTCTGGGGTAATCGATGGATTAAGAAAAAAAAGAAAGATTTATGTCCGTAGACCTGAAATTAATGAGAAAAATGCAAATAATATTCTAATTCAAAAAGGTGCTAAACCTGTTAATTTTAACGGAAATGAATTAAATAAAACATATGATTCAACATTTTCTGAATCTGTTTCTATTGTTCAAGAGCCAAAAATAGAACCTGATAATTTAAATAATAAAATTCGTTCAATAATAAACGATCGTTCACTAACAACAAAAGAAATCTTAGCTATCTTAAATCTAAATTGGTCAAGTCAAAAACTAATTAAACATTTAAAAAATTTGGACTTCATAGAAACTAAAAAATATAAAGGAAAAAATATTTATACATTAAAAGAGTCAGATAAAAAAAAACAACCCACTCTTTTTAATTGGCAAAAATAAAACCCGCGTGAAATCAAGGTAGGGAAATTCGCTAAAAACGATTTTATCCCTTTTTGTAATATTTGGTAGCAGTATTATGCTGTTTTTGGACATATTTATCTTTTGATTTTGGCATCATGTTACTTTGAACTCCAAAAACCAAACAGTGCTACATATCCTCCATTGATAAACCTTTCAGCTCAACTTTATATTTTGAAAGCTCTTTCTTAATTGAACCCGCTTTTCTATGCAGCAAATCAATATTTATCTTTTTGGGATTACGTTTTACTTCAGCCACAGTAGCAATTTTGTCCAACTCATTTAATACAATCAGATCGATTTCGTTTTCACCTTTATTGTCCCAATAGCTGCTGATAGCTGTAACTTTCTCTTCTTCGGCGATTTTGGCACGAAAATACTTTTCTAATATTAAACCGCTATATTGCTCATATTTCTTATCGATATACTCCCTGAGCAATTCGTGTCTTCCCATTTCAATCAATGACTGATTGGGAAAAATAAATCTAAACCAAAAACTAAGATAGTTGTCATTCAACGTCCAGCGCGTTTTTCTGCTCCCCGGTTTAGAAAACACCGGCCTGTTTCTTGTAATCAAAGAAAACTCTTTTTCTAAATTTACCAAATATGCGCCCGTATTTTTATTAATTATAGAATCTATTTCACTTTGTCTGGTTTTCCCGGAAGCAATCAGCTGCAAAATGGAAAAATAAGTACCGTACTCTTTGCCAAATTCTGAAACAAGTAACTCTTTCCCCTCACCCAGAAATGGAGAATCGGGCCGGGTAACCATATTTAACATTTTATCTTTTGTTACTGCCCCCGCATCCATCAGCAAATCAATATATTT
>JAAYJM010000168.1 GCA_012522895.1 Ignavibacteria bacterium | reverse complement strand
TGGAGGCTTATATGAAAAAAGTAATGTTTGCAGCATTATTGTTTATAATAATGTTCGCATTAGAATTGAATGGAAAAGAGCACATACAAGCTATAGAATCTCAACCCTTAACCAAAGCCGAATCTGTCACTTTAGAAGAGAATGTGAATGTAATTTTATCTGATATAATTGATTGCGATATAAATTACGATGCAAGCAAAGTTGTGCTTACTTCTGGTATGAAACAAGTTATTGTAATTTATAATTATAAAAATGGTAAGATATTAGAATATAAAAAAGCTGGTTTGTATTTATCTGACTCTATAAAACATACAAATCGAATTCCCCCGGCAAATCCTTATAATCAAATACCTATGTTTCCAATTAAATATTTATCTTTAGAAGAAGAAAAAGATAATCTCAATATGCTAAAAAATGAGTATGTAAATGTTACATACAATTATGACAATACAATAAGTTCTTCTGCTCATGTTTATTTGCCTGTTCTTTTAAAAGATGGCAATAAGACTGCTTTCAACACTGCAACAGCCGTAGAGTTCGATTCTTCGCTTTATATTAAAAGAGTAATATTTCCAAATAACACTCTAAATCATTATACTATTGCTTTTTCTTTTATTGCCGATCAACTAAAAAAACAATATTATTTTTTAAACGAAGCACTAGGATCGTATCATTATTTCAAAACAACAGACACGATTTCTGTTCTCGCTGTTTATGATGAGAATGGAGAGTATGTTGAAACTGCGTTGTATTTAGATAAAAAATTTGCTAATAACGAATTTATCTTTTTACCTTACATGTATAACCCGATAACAACAACAATGAATAATCAACATTTTGCTATGTTTCCTTGCGACCCAAATACTTTTTACAATTTAACTACTGATGACACTATCAGTTTATCAAATCCAATAGTTGATTATTCTGAAAAGTATGAAGAAGCGAGAAATGAAATAAAAAAATTAGGCAAAAATAAAAGTATTACCAAAGTGATAGAAAAGTATATGCCGCTATCTGCTTTCAAATTAATGAATAATGGAGAAAATTTAATTATTTGTTATTTGAATAAAGAAGATGAAGATAATGCTTCATTTATATTTAGAGAATACGATACTAACGGGAAATTTATTTCTGAAAGAACTTTTGAAAACAAAGAAAAGTTAAATGTTCAAAATTTACTCTACGATAAAAAAAATAATTATATTGTATTCTTTATCAAAGGTGAAGAAAATTGGACGATGGAAAAATACAGCTGGTAATTACTTGATTTATACTACAACGATGATGAAACAAACCTAAAATTAAAAGCATTTATTGATTTATATTAAACTGTTCTTTCAGCTACTTCCCATTTAAACTTGGGAAGAAAATTTCCTTCCAAAATTCAATTTTGGAAGGAGAGGGAATTTTCTTTTAAAGCTATGCTTTAGTTTTACTGGTGGATTAATGTCAAATTACATCTTTTCATTGGATTAGCTTGATGGAAAAGATAATCCAAAAATACTGAATTGCTTTTATTAAATTTTGATTTTTTCTAATGATTTTAGTTGCAGGTGTAAGAATTGATTGAGATGTTTTGAGCTTTTAAAATGCTTCGCTATTTCTGGCTCCAGCATGACTGCTACTTTCTTTTTCGAGTCAACAGGATTTTCAATTACTTTCAAATCGGAAAAATCAATTTCTTCGGGAAGTTCATCATCAATATAATCGCAAGGAGCATTTAGAATATTAATTTTTTTGTCGTTAATATATTTTATTTCATTTTTCATGATGTTTCCTTTCCTTTTTTGTTGCAAGTCTTGCAGAAATGATTCTTATAATCTTGTCTTTAAATAGAAAACTAACTATTAATAATCTGTCAGAATTTGAATAACCTTTGACAATAAACCTTTCTTCTGCTAATGAATGAAATTTATCTTCGTAATATACAGCGAAAGGGTCATCAAACACAGTAGAAGCTTCTTCAAAGCTCACAGTATGTTTAATAACATTAATCCTTGCTTTTTCTTTATTCCATTCAAATTCCATCATAGATGTTTTTCTTAGTTCTATTTATTATTTTGACGTTTCAATTTTATATATATTTTTATTATTCCTTGAATTCTAAATGTAGTTCATTTTTTTGCAAAGCTAACGATAAATGTTGTTCCTTCACGTACTCTGCTATTCAAGTATATCTCTCCGCCAATAAGGTCAACGCAGCGATTTACGATAGAAAGCCCAAGACCAGTGCCACTTGCATTTCCGATGTTTTCTCCTCTATGAAATGCGTCAAAAATACGCTCTTGGTCCCTTGCCGAAATGCCAATCCCCGAATCGCTTACTTTGAAAACAACTCTATCGTTGCTACCAATAAATTCAAAGATAATACTTTTCCCCAGTTCAGAGTATTTTGCAGCATTCGACAGTAAATTGCTTAAAATATGCCTTATTATCATCTCATCGTTTTCAGTAATGCACTCTTCAACATTTGAAATGTATTCGAAATTATGTTTTCCGTTGTCAATGTTCTTGATTTCAGAACAAATTTCTTTTGTCAGCTCCACAAGGTCGATTCTTGTTGGGTTGAATTTAAGCATTCCAGCATCGCTTTTGCCAATAACAAGCACGCTTTCGAGAAGTTTTGCCATGTGCTTAACAGAATCGCGTATTTTTTCAAGATAATTATTGAAATCTTTGAAATGCTTGCCTTGGTAAAGTTTTTCTAAAATATAAGTAGAAGAGGAAATAATGGTTAGCGGAGTCCTGTATTCATGGGAAATCATAGACATAAAGCGAGTTTTCATCTCACTTAATTCCTTTTCTTTTTTAAGTGCGGCGGCTGTTTCTTCTTTTGCAATAAAAAGCTGCTCCTCGGTTCTTTTACGCTCCTCGTTTTCGAAGCGTAACTCCTCCATAGTATTTTCCAATCGAATAGTGCGCTCTATGACTTTGACTTCTAATTCCGCATTGAGCCTATTTATTTGATCCTCGGCGCGTTTTTTTTCCGTAATGTCCTCTAAAAGGCCATCAATATATGAAAGCTCGCCATTAGCATCGAAAATAATTGTAAATGTATCTTTTATCCACAATACTTGTCCGTTTTTTGTTTTTAGGTGCGTTTCTAAACTCGAAGCAATGCCTTCTTTTTGGTAAACATCTAAATATTTTTTCAAACTCCTTGGCTGAACTGAAAACTCGCTTAATTGCCTTCCTACTAATTCGTCAATAGAATCAAATTTTAGCATTTCAGCAAGTTTAATATTAGCATAAAGCAACTTCCCATCTTTATCGGTTCGATAAACGCCAAGCGGAAGCTGCTCGGTTAAAGTTCTATATTTAATCTCACTTGCGCCAATTCTTTCAGCTAAATGCAGCCGTTTTAAAAGCTGCGCTATTTGTTCAGAAATAAAAGTGAGCAGCTTTAAATCTTTTTCACCATAAGCATTTTCGTCTGTATAACTTTGGACAACAACAGCGCCGATCACCACATTTTCAAAAACCAATGGAACACCCAACCAGATCTTAGAAAAAGTCCCAAATGCTTCCACAAGCCCTTGCTTTATCAACTCGCGCATCTTTTTCGTATCTGCTAAAAGAGCTTTATTGTTTTTAATAACATAAGAAGTCATAGTATTGCCAGCGGGGAACTCCTGAAAAGAGTCCTTTTCATCTTTAAAATATGGCAGTGAAATAAAGTCTTTTTCCTTGTCGTAAAAGGCAATAAAAAAGTTAGATACGTCTAATACTTTTCCGAGAACGCTTCTTATTTGATCAACAAACTCAATTAAACTATTTGATTTGCTTGCAGCTAAAGTAATTTGATATGTAACGTCTTGAAGCTGCCTTGACCATACATCTTTTGAAATATCTTCAACAATCGCGATACCGCCAATAATTTCATTTTCATCGTTATAAATTGGAAAGCATCTAAGTAAAATGTGTAGAACCGTTTTGCTTGTTATAGCTTCGTAAATACCTTCGTAATAGCCTTTTATTCCGGAAAAAACTTCTTTCACGGCTTTCATTAAAGCTTCATTATTTATTTGTTTTGCGTCAAAAAGCAGTAAATTATCTCTGCTGATTTGGAAGATATTTAAAAATTCATCATTAAAATCGACAAAATTAAGTTCTTTATCGTATTGTGCGATACCAAAAGGTGAGTTCATAAATATAGAGCGATACTTTTTTTCACCTTCTCTCAATGCGTCTTCTGCTCGTTTGGTATTTGTCATATCTAAAACAAAACTTTCAAGTGATAAGGCTTTCTTTGGGTCAGACAATTCAAATGCTGGTCCTTGCTTAGATTTGATATGCTTTTTTGCTTTTTTACTAACTTTTCAAACAGCTCTAAATTACCCATCACAGTCATTAAAAGGTTAATTATACTTTTTTATTAGCAATTTATTCAGTTAAATATTCACAGAAATCAATATTTATAAATGTGCTTAACAGCCTGTGCTATTACTTTTTCTTTCTTAAATTATTCTTGTAAAAATTTATCAAAAACTGTGCCGATAAAATTTTCTAATATAGCTCTCTATTTGTGTTGCTTTAATTGAATTATAAAATACGATTTGTTGGCTAAAAGACTTGTCTTGTTTAATAGAAATGAAAAATAATCGGATTTTTTAAAGAGTTGTTTTTGCAAAGATGCCTGTTCTACTATAATTATAACGATTATACCAGATATAAGGAATTAGTAGGACAAGCATCTTAATGCTGAAATATTTACTGTTTTTCACGTAAATCCCAGTGCAGCTTTTGCTATTAAGCGAAAAAGAACTTTTTGCAAGTGAGAAAACAACGAAGAGCTAATCGCCCTTCACACCAAGCTTATCAAATTCTAATAAACCGTAAACTTCTTGAACTAAATCTGTGTTAATTTGATTCGTAGCCAGGATTTCAATTAAAAAGCGATAGCCCAGCCCGCAATAAAGCACAGCTTCTTTTGCAAGTTTATCGTATCTCTTATAACAAATTGATTTGTTAGAAGGGATTTCAAAAATTTGAAAATTCTTTTCCAGCTCTTCATCGGCTTCTCCAATCAGCCAAAGCCCAATAGACGAAGCATAGACATTAACAGAATTTAATAAATCCATTATCCTAATGTCAAGATATTCCTTTTGTCCGCTCCTAGTAAAGCGAATCGAGGCATCGGAATATCTTTCACCAGCAAAATCAACCATCTCGCCCAAAGGTTCCTGCGCAACATAGCCCATGATTTCTTTGGGAAAGCATTCTTGCAAAACAGTGTAATCAAGGATATTACTACTGTCTCCAATTTTTCTTAAAGAATCAAGCTCAAATGCCTTGGCAATGTTTTGCTGAATTAATTGAATGGCATCACTCTCGTGTACTGCCAACAATTCAGCTTCTTTCGCTTCTTCTTTTTTTTGGCTGCAAGCAAAAAAAGATAGTATAAAAATGGGAAGATATAGTAAGGCGCATTTTTTCATAAAGAATCCTGCTATTGTTTATTATTTTATATTTTTGGTCATTACAATTTAAAAATATTTATGTTTATAAACAAATTCTTTTTTATTATTTAGAAACTTTGAAAAAAAATGATTAATTTTGTTTAGAATTTACAAAAAAGAGAGGGGAAAATGAGAATATTTATTATGTCATTAATTGTCATATTAACTTCATTTCCAGTTTTTTTACATAGTCAGACCGATAAAGTAAAGCAATATTTACAAATGATTGGTATAGGCAAAATAAATGAAGTGAAAAGCCGTATGCCAGATATGCTTGCGATTTACCCAAACGACCCCGGAGTAATGCTGTTGCACGGCATAGTGATTGAAGATTTGAGCAAATCAATAGAAATATTTGAAAAAATTATAAAGAATTTCCCTAAGTCTGAGTTTGCCGATGATGCGAACTACCGCATTGTTCAGTATTACGTTTTAACTGGAAACATAAACAAAGCTAACAGCGAATTAGAAAGTTTTCGAGGCAGATATAAAGATTCAGAATTGCTAATTATAGCCTCAGATTTACTAAACTCTGCGAGCAAAGTGTCTGATTCTAAAAAAGTTACGCTCACAAAAGAAGAAAGCAAGCCAGAGGCAACAAAGAAAGATATCGCATCGAAAGTAGTAGTAGAGGAGAAAAAAACAATTAAAGAAGAGCCGAAGCAAAAAAATAATGCCGCTTATGGCTTGCAAGTAGGACTTTATAGCAATCACGAGGCAGCAAAATCCGAAATGCAAAAGTTCCAGAATCAAAGGATGTTTGCAGAAATTAAGGTGAAAAAAGTAGACAATGTGAATTATTACGCTGTGATTATCGGAAATTATTCCTCAAAAGAATCTGCGGAAGAAGCTAAAGCTATTGTAAAAAGTATTTGCAAGTGCGATCCAATTATTTACGAAAAAGATAAATAGAAAGCTTGGCATTGCTGAGTCTTTTATATTTTACTGTTTAACGCACATTGCTTCTATATATAAAAGCATCTGCTTTTTTTTCATTAGCAAAATTTATGTCCTATCTATTTATCCCGTAGGGATTAAATTATTGTAGCTATGTTTTTTGATTTTTTTTTATCCCGTAGGGATTAAATTATTTGTTTCATTTTTATAATCAAGTCCCCACGGAATAAGAAACGTCAAGGATTTTCCTTGCTACAATAATATAATTCCTACGGAATAAGTTTCAAAGATAAAATAATACAGAATAAATATCAAAAAAAAGCTAATTTTGAATTTTTATTTTGAAAAATTAGTAATGAAAATTTTAAATAAGCCAAGCCCCTTGTATATCCACATTTTATTATTCATAATCACATTTTTTACGTCTGCTCTTGCTGGAGCTATGTGGGCAAACAAAGATTATACGAACATAACAAATATACAATTCGGGCTAAGCTATGCAATATTGATTTTAACTTTCCTCTCTTCACACGAATTTGGACATTATATTGCTGCAAAAATCCACAAAGTAGATGTCTCGCTCCCTTACTATATTCCCTTCCCGCCTCTTCTTTATATGCCAACTTTTGGAACATTTGGGGCAGTTATAAAAATGCGAAGCCCTATTCTTTCCAAGCGTGCTTTATTCGATATTGGAGCCGCTGGCCCTATTGCCGGTTTTTTAGCCTGCATTATATTTCTTATAATCGGTTTCAGCACCCTTCCTTCAAAAGAGTTCATTTATACTATTCACCCCGAGTATAGATTGCTCCCAAATGGTATTATTCCTCAAACTGGAATGCACTTCGGCGATACTGCCCTTTATTCGCTCTTTGCTTCTATTTTTGCAAATCCAAATGGCTGGCTCCCCCCAATGAATGAGATTTATCATTACCCTTTTCTTAATGTTGGTTGGTTTGGTTTGTTTGTTACAACATTGAATTTACTTCCAATAGGACAACTCGACGGCGGACATATTTGCTATGCTATGTTTGGAAGGCACCAAGAAAAAATTGCACGATACTTTTTTTGGGCATTAATCATTTTAAGCATTGGCTCTATTTTAGGAATGCTTTACGACTTGCTTCAATACGATGATCCCGCAAGTTTTTATATTTTTCTTCAAAACTTATTGCTTCCCACTTTATCGAAAATGCGTGCTGCTGTGCCTTGGTTTTTTGCATCTTGGAATGGCTGGCTTTTATGGGCAATTTTAGGCAGGTTTTTATTCAAATTTAAGCACCCTGAAATATATGACGATGAAGCGCTTAACCCAACTCGCAAGCTGCTTGGCTGGTTCTGTGTTGCAATTTTCCTTTTAAGCTTTTCTTACAACGGACTATATTTTTTGGAGTAAAATCATTGAATTCAAGAATGGTCAAGCAAAGATGCTTGACCTACCTTATCAAATGAGAGTAGAACAAGCATCTTGCTTGTTAAATAATAAAAAAATTTAAGCAATTCTAATTATTAATTATAACAAATTTTCCTACTGATTCTTGCTCTTTAAAAATTATTCTATAAATATAGACCCCGCTGCTTAAATTCGAGGGTATGTTACTCCATTTAACTACTTTATTGCCTTTGCTCGATTCAATTACATCCACATCAATATTTGATTTTTTTGAATAAACCTCGTTCATTTCAGCATTATATACAACTAAATCAACAAAGTCCTTTGCGTCTAAGTTTGCAAGCTCTGGCGCTGGAAAAAAGATTTCATTTTCTTCTGACAGCTTAAGCGGATTGGGATAGCAATAGCTTAAAACCTCGGTTGGGAAGCCACTGCTTAAATAAATTGAATCGAAAACATAATTATTTTTTGGGAAATGATAAAAATAATCAGTGCTGCCGAGCTGCTTTGAATCTTGCTTATATTCATTCCCAATATCAAAATTAAATGAACGACTGCTGTTCCTTTGAAACAGTGCTGCTTCTAAATCCAAATTAGAAAAAAGCAGGTCAAGAGTGTCGTCTGTTGCTGCAAGATTGCTTGGCAAGTGGCAACGGTATCCGCGAATTTCAAATGATTTCAACTCGCTCTTCTCTAAAAAAGAAGGGTTTTTAAACTTTTCATCTCTATAAAAAGTCATTTCTGGATATTCAGCTGCTTTGTCAAAATATTCTACTCCCTTTGCCCTTCTGCCAGTGTAATAAATCCAAGGGAGAAAGCAACGCCATTCACTTAGCAAATCAGTTCCTTGCTCGCGAAAAGCTTCGTCGAGAGCAGAATAGCCCGATGTCCCCTCAGCAATTTTATCCCACATTCTTTTCAGAATAATATCGCCATATTTTTTGTAGATATAATGCCCGAAAATTGCGTAACGATAGCCCGCATCGGCGGAGTTGCTACCAAAAGTATAAATGTTAAAATTCTTAAATAAGTTCCTTACAAACTGCATGTAATCATAAGTATCTCTATGAAATCGCCACTCCATAAAAGTGCTTGTCATTTCCATCAATGTTTGAGCTGAGGGGTCTAAGCCGCAAATAAATTGAATTGCATGATGAAACTCGTGGGCAATGGTGATTTTTAAGGCATTAATTTCAGTCTCGTAGTAAGTGCGTTTTTTCGTTCCGTCCAAAACGATAGCCGAATCGCTTGGGCTATAATCATTATCTATATAAATATGAGAATAGTAGCGTGGGAATACGCTTTGCACATTCACCCTGCTCGCTGTAAATGTTACTCCATACATAGCGCCCTCGCCATTCCCAATGTCCATTATATAAACTTTATATCTATCTTCATCTGTTGTAATTTTTTCTTTAATTGGAGATGGATAGCCGATTGTATCCACGTAAAGCCTATAAGCCGTATCGAAAAAATGAGATGCCGAGTCAATATAATCTGGAATTCCATTTTTATTTAAATCTTCCCTTGGAACGGCGTCCGCGCCAGTTG
>JAAYJM010000167.1 GCA_012522895.1 Ignavibacteria bacterium | reverse complement strand
TTTAGAAATCTTTACTTTGAAAGAAAAGATTTTCCTTGTTTTACTGTAATTTATGAAATTATTAATTTACACAGATCCATTTTTCACACAAATTCATTTATTATTATTATTTTTGCTAAAAGAGAATAATTAAGTGATATTGAAATTCTTTTATTTATTTATTCTAATTGCAAAAATATAATTGAATTTTGACTTATATTGCTTTTTTCTAAATTAAAATTTTGAAAAGCGTAGATGAAAAAGCTGTTATTCATAATAATTCCTTTAATAATTCCTTTGCTAATAAGCGCTTGCGGACTTTTTGAAACAAGGATGCCTGAGGAGCCTGAAAGCGGAGACATCTCTTTTATACCACCAAGCACGGCAAGCATAGTTATATCAAATTTTGTAAACGCCTTCAATTCCAAAAATACTGAAAACTATACTGCCTGCTTTGCCGATACAACATTAGGAGACCATCGCTCTTTTCAATTCCTTCCATCGAGCGAGGCGGAGGCAAGGTATTCTGGCTTCTTTACAAATTGGACAGTGGAGGACGAAAGGAAGTATTTTTTCTCAATGACTACGAAAATCGAAATAGATATAAATCCAGAAATAACTTTGAGTAATTCCCGTTTTGATGTGATGACACCCGATTCTGCGGTTTTCGTTTCAAGTTATTATTTAAAAACTAACCATAACCTAAAAAACGCGCCCATCGAATTTCAGGGCTATATGCAGCTTGCTATATTGCCAAAATCGAATGGGCTTTGGGCTATTCAAAGGTGGGAGGATATAAGCAGCGGCAAGGATTCTATAAAATCCTCTTTCAGCACTTTGAAAGCGATATTTTTAAATTAGAAAATGCTAAACCTACCTTAAAACAGCCTGTGGACAAGATATATTAAATGGAAGCAAATAGCGGCTGTGAGAGCAGAAAATGGAATTGTTACAATCCAGGCTATCACAATTCGAGAAGCGGTTTTCCATTTAATTCCAGCTAAATTTGATGTGCTTCCTACACCAATTATTGAGCCAGAAATAGTGTGAGTAGTGGAAATAGGAATTCCAAGATGAGTAGCGAGAAATATTGTGAAAGCGCCAGCTGTTTCGGCACAAAATCCATGAACGGGCTTAAGTTTAGCAAGTTTCATTCCGATTGTTTCAACAATTCGCCAGCCGCCCAAGGCAACACCAAGTGCTAAAGCTAAATGGCAAGAAAGCATTATCCACAATGTATCCCAAGAATGAATAGAGAGTTGCTTTCCCGGTTCAAATAAACCAGCTGCTATGAGCAAAGCAACGATAATACCCATAGTTTTTTGTGCGTCATTTCCTCCATGCCCGATTGAATAAAGAGCAGCAGAGACTAACTGCCCTTTTCTGAACAGTTGGTCGACTTTCGCAGGTCTCCATTTTCTAAAAATCCAATAAACTGCTATCATAATAATCAAGCCAAGCACTGCTCCAATCATCGGGGCAAGCGGGATAAAAGCCATAGTTTCACCAACGATACCCCAGCGGATAATGTGTATACCCTTGTAAGCAATTCCAGCGCCAGCAAAGCCGCCAATTAAAGCGTGAGAAGAGCTGACCGGCAAGCCCCAATACCAGGTGAGTAGATCCCAAATTATTGCCCCAAGAAGTCCGGCAAGAACTACGTAAACAAAGGCTGGGTCGGAAGGGTTAATTATAACAATTTGGGATATGGCATTAGCTACTTTGGGAGCAAATATGAAAATAGCAGTGAAGTTGAACGCAGCAGCCCAAAGCACTGCAAAGCGAGGGGATAATACCCGAGTTGAAACGATAGTAGCAATAGCGTTGGCAGAATCGTGAAATCCATTAATTACGTCAAAGATTAGTGCTACAGCTACTGTGACAATAACGATAATAGTTACTTCATTCATAAATTTATTTAATTAAGCGTTATCAATCAAAACTTTTTCAATGACGTTAGCAATAGATTCGCATCTATCCACTGCTTTTTCAAAACGTTCAAAAATCTCTTTCCATTTGATAATATTTATTGCATCGCTTTCTTTAAACAAACGAGATATTGCTTTGTGAAAAATCTTGTCGCCTTCTTCTTCTAAATCTCTGACTTTTTCGCACTGGTCTTTTATAGTTTCTTTGTTACGTTTAATGTCCCTCAAACCAGTAATGGACAAAGTTAGCAAGTCTATGCACTTACTTAATACCTCAGACATTTCAATAGTTTCGCTCCGCACATCTTTTATTTCGTAAAGATTCATTCTCATAACAGCGCTGTCCATGAAATCTGTTAAATCGTCTAATCTTTTGATTAAAAGGAAAATATCTGCTCTTTCTATTGGGGTTATGAAAGAATGGTGCAGCTTTTCAGTGCAGTCGCGGGTTACATCGTCAGCTTCATTTTCTAATGAATGAACAATTTTTGAGCATTCGGCAACATCAATTTTTTCATTCGCAAGCAGGATAATCTTTTCAGAAATTTGCTTTGTTAATCCGATATGACGTTCAAAGAACTGGAAAAACTCGTATTCTTTGGGCAGAAAACTTTTCAGCATACTTTCTTCCTTTTTTCTTTTTAAATAATACAAATTTAAGAAATGTAGTTGATAGGAGATTTTTTTATTTTTTTATTTTTATGTGGATATTTTTTTACACTATAAAATTTTTTCGCAAAAAAACAATTTTTCTAAACAAAAAATTCCACTAAACTATTAATTTTATTGATAAATCATAAAATATTCATTTTAATTTAAAATAAATTGCTTATTCTTGATAGATTATCTATTAATATGTGTTATTAGTATATATAAATAAAAACACAAGATTTTTTAAATAAATGTTTATAAAGGAGTTTGTAATGAAAATATTCAAAGGATTAATTCTTTGCTTTCTAATAGCATTGTTATTGATAACTTTGCAAAACAGTGCCTTTTCGCAAGAGCCGCAATTAGTATTTCCAGCTTACCAAGAAGATTGTATAAATAAGCAATTAGACTTTGTTTGGACATCTCAGCCGGGCGCTCTTTCATATACAATTCAGGTTTCTTTAACCCAGGATTTTAGTGCACTTGTCTTGGATATGCCAAACCTTTCGGACACAGTGCAAAACGCCGTTCTTCCGCACTATAACAGCACATATTTTTGGAAAGTAAGTGCCGTTTACCCAAGCTCAAGTGCAAGCTCAAGCGTTTTTTCTTTTACTGTAAAGCATCAAGAGCCAACTCTGTTGCATCCAGCTGACGGCTTAAGCGCGCAGCCCTTAGACTTCAAACTAATATGGACAAAGCAAATCGCTCCCGATTATTACAATTTGCAAATAGCGGCTGATGAGAATTTTACCACGCTTTTTGAAGACATTACTCTTCCAGATACTGCTTATAATGCGGATCCCTTGCTAACTGCCTTTAATCAAGATTATTATTGGAGAGTGCGGGGTCATTACGGAACTTGCCCAAGTAACTGGTCTGAGATAAGGAGCTTTAAAACGGTATTTGATGAGCCTGTCTTGCTTTCTCCAAGCGTTTTAGAGGATTGCGTTCCTTTGATCTCCACATTCTCATGGACTGCAGTCCTTGGGGCGGTGGGCTATAGAATTCAGATATCGGACACTGTTTCTTTTACAAGGATTGAAGTAGAAGACACGAGCAATACAACGAAAAAACAGCTTACGCTTCCTCAATCGTTTAAAACATATTTCTGGCGAGTCCGCGCCGATGACAACTCAAATTATGGTCTATGGTCATCGGCTCGCCAATTTAAAACTACAATTTCAACTCCCATGCTTACTGACCCGGCTAATTTTAGCCCATCTTTAAAAAGAAATGAACAAGTTTTACTTGAATGGAACTTTGAAAAGCCGGACGCAAGTCCAGCGATTTACCATTTGCAAATAGCAAACTCAAATGATTTTGCGCCTCCAAGCATTTTTGTAGACGAAACTAATCTTGACACAACTAATTATAGCTTTATTCCGACAGATTACTCCAAAACATATTATTGGCGGGTGATGGCAAACCATCTTGGCTGCTTCAGCGCTTGGTCTGCTGAGTGGAGCTTTAAAACTGAGTTCGAAGAACCAAATCTGATAAATCCACCAGATAATCAAACTTGTTCCCCACTTGAGGCTACTTTTGAATGGACTCCCAGCGGAGATGCAAAAAAATATCGCCTGCAAATTGCAAATGGCCCTGATATTGATAATTCTATTATTTATGATAACCCCGATATAAGCGCAACTAATTATTTAGTAGTTCTTCCAGATGGAATGACTGATTATTATTGGCGAGTGCGAGCTGAGGATTCTTCAAGCACCGGGCTTTGGTCAAGTAGAAGAAAGCTCACTACTACAATGAAATCTCCAGAGCTAACATCTCCTTTAAATCATACTGGCGGCTTGATTAAAGATTCTATTGTGCCTTTAAATTGGAATGCCTCCGACCCAAGTTCCTTGCAGCCTCAGACATATACTTTACAAGTGGCAAGAGAAGATACTAATTTTTCGGCTGCAAGCTTAGTTGTTGATCAAACAAATATTTATTCTTTAACATATAACTTTGTTCCGCTCGATTATTCAGTAAATTATTATTGGCGAGTGCGAACTAACTATGGAGCTTGCGAAAGCGCCTGGTCTCAATATTGGCATTTGAAAAGCGAATATTATGAGCCGATGCTTATAAGTCCAGCTGATAATGAAGAGTGCGTTTCGCATTCACCAGTTTTTAAATGGACAGCAATTCCTAATGCTTATGCTTACAGGATCCAAGTGTCTGATAGCGTTTCTTTCGGAAACCTTATTAAAGATCTTGCTGATATCCGGGCAGACTCAGCAATGCTTGAGCTGCCGCAAGGGCTTACCTGGTATTATTGGAGAGTGCGGGCTGAGGATTCCACTAGCATTGGTATATGGTCTGGTTACAAGAAGTTCAAAACAACTGTTGATAAACCGGTTTTAGTTTCTCCATTGGACAACGCTAATTCTATGCCTTTATCAAATGAATTGAAGTGGAGAGTTCTAAGCCCAGCCGATTCGTTCTTAGTTCAAGTTACAATGAAAAATGATTTCCATCCAGATTCTTTGCTGTTTGAGTTAGTTGTTTCAGATCCGACGAATAATTTTATGTCTGTTGTTGCAAATACGACATTGCACAACACGCGCTATTGGTGGAGAGTGAAAATACTAAGCGATATTGATGAATGCGGAAGCCAATGGTCCGAAACTTGGAGTTTCAGAACTTTGTATACTAAACCAATTTTGCTTGCGCCGGCAAACCTATCATCTTGCTTGCCTATAACAAGCGAGTATTTATGGAACAGTATTCCAAACGTAACGAAATATCGCTTCCAAATTTCAGATCAAGCAAACTTTTCGAGTATATTGGTCAATATTGGAGATATCAGCGATACTTCTATTGTCGCAAGAGCTCCTCTTGGATTTACAAAGCTCTATTGGCGAGTCCGCGCTGATGATGAAGAAAATGCTGGCGCTTGGTCTGATATCAGGAGCTATACCTCAGCTGTAATGGATCCAACAGCAATATTCCCAGAAGATGGGCAAGCAAATCTACCTTTAAACTTTGTTTTGCAATGGAAAGACGAAGCTCCTCAAGCTGTGTATCATTTGCAGCTTTCTAAATATGAGGATTTTCACGAATTAATGATAGACCTTGAAAACCTTCGCAATAGCTATTACGAAATTAGCTTGCCAGAATATCACCGCAATTATTATTGGAGGGTTCTCGCAAAAATTAGTTCCTGCTCAAGCATTTGGTCAGATGTATGGACTTTCAACACATCGCTTGCGCCTCCTTATTTGATATATCCGGATGATGAGGCAGAAAGTATTCCTCTCACAGTGATTTTTAGGTGGGAGTTAAAAGAGCCAGCTGATTCTTATTCCTTTAATCTTTCTACAGATTCGACTTTCTCTAGTTCCTCGATTGTGCTTGCTCTTACCGGGCTTATTGAGCCGCAATGCGCTGCGATTAATCTTATCCCGGACACAGTTTATTACTGGCGAGTAAATGCAACAAGCTCGCTTGGAACAAGTGTTTGGTCTGAGGTATACTCATTCCGCACCGCAGTTTTAGGTCCAGATGTTCCATATCTACATTTGCCCGAAAATGGCACTGAAAAAACTGATACTGAGCTTAGCCTGCAATGGTTAGCAGCTCCAAGAGCAACAAGTTATGATTTGCAGGTTTCTTTAAACGCTTCTTTCACTGAAAAAGTAGTTGACGAAACAGGATTAACTGAACTTATTTATCCTTTGAATGATTTAAGATATGATCAAACCTATTTTTGGCGAGTCCGTGCTGCAAATGATAGCGGAAAAACTAAGTGGTCTTATGTCTGGTTCTTTACAACTATTCAATTAGCTCCAGACGCAAAACCATTGCTTTGGACACCGGACAATAGCGTAGACAATGCAGCTATTAGCTTGATTTTCTCCTGGTATCCGGTTAATCGAGCAGTTGGTTACCAGCTTCAAATTGCTGGGCAAATGGATTTTGAAGAAAACGATATAATTGTCGATATTGAGCCGATTTACGCCACATCGCGGATTGTTGCCGGTTTTGAATATGATAAAAAATATTTTTGGCGAGTAAGGGCATTCAACAGCGGCGGCTATGGGCCTTGGGCAGATCTGTATAATTTCACTACTATCCCCGATCCAGCATCGGTGGACGAAGAATTTGTTAGAAGTTTAAATATTTCAGTTGTTCCAAACCCAATTTTTGAAACTGCTACCCTTACTTTTAATATGGAAAGAAGTGGCTTTGCTAATGTTAAATTGGTCAATATTTTGGGACAAGTCGAGCAAATTATTTCTAATAAGGAACTTGCTGAGGGTGAAAATCGATTTGTTATTGTTGCAAGGTCGCTTCAATCTGGCAATTACTTCATTTCTATAGAAACAGCTGGAAGAATAATATTTTATCCAGTCATTTTGAATAGATAAGCAAGCAAGTGCTATAAAAAATAAAATGCAATTAAGTCATAAAAGAGTGTCATTTTGACACTCTTTTTTTATTGGTAATGCCATAATGTCCTTTTTTAAGCAATATTTACAAGATAATCAGTTTGGCACGATTTTCCTATATCTATGTTTAAGTTGTTAAAAATTTGTTAAATAAAAGCAAAAATAGAAAGGAGTCTTAAAATGACATTATTAAGATTTAACCCCGCAAGAGGAATTGAAAGCATAAGCCGCAGAATGGGCGAGTTTATGAACGAACTCGATAAAGGAATCAGCTTCGAGATGGGTGGTTTTACACCAAGAGCCGACATTACAGAAGACGAAGTGAATATTTTCTTCCATCTCGAAATGCCCGGAATGTGCAAAGAATGCGTGAAAATTTCTGTAAACGAAGATAGAATTCTCAGCATCAAAGGCGAAAAGAAACGCAAGGAACAAAGTGAAGAGAAAAACTGCATACGCAGCGAAAGAGTGTTTGGAGAATTTAGCCGTTCATTCGTTTTACCGGAAAATTCAGACTTTGAGAAAATCAATGCGAAATTTGAAAACGGAGTTCTTGAATTAACTATTCCAAAGAAAGAGCCGGAAAAGCCAAAAGAAATAAGCATTGATATTGCATAATTAAGCTGACTGGGGGACGGTCGAGCCGTTCCCCAAAGTTTTTAAACTATTATAAAAATCTGTGCTATTCTGAAGGCAGCCGAAAGCGGCTTCTACCAAAATAGCATAAATAATTGTAAAATAAATTTAAAAAAGGAGTAAAATATGACTTTTATTCATTTCAATCCAGTAAGAGAGTTTGAAAATATAACAAAAGAATTTAATCAAATTCTAAGAAATATCTCAGCACCCGAGAATAAGCCCCGCATTAGCTTTCAAAAGTTTAATCCAAGGGTAGACATTCTTGAAGATGAAGCAAACGTATATTTTGAAATAGAGTTAGCTGGTGTCCCCAAAGACAAAGCAGCGATAACAGTCAATGAAGAAAACATAATCACAATAAAAGGCTCAAAGGAATTCGAGAGGAAAGATGAAGTGAAAACTTGTTGCAAGAATGAAAGAGCTTATGGCGATTTCTCCCGCTCTTTCCAATTGCCCGACAATACGGATAATTCCAAAATTGAAGCAAAGTATGAAAATGGCGTTCTATTTTTGACAATTCCAAAACGCGAGCAAGTTAAGCCAAAAGAACAAACAATCACTATAAATTAAGAAAGAGGTAAAAATGGGAAAAATTATTGGTATTGACCTTGGAACAACAAATTCAGTAGTTTCTGTGATGGAGGGCGCCACCCCCACTGTAATTGCCAGCAGTGAGGGGGCGCGCACAATTCCCTCAATGGTTGCTTTTACAAAAAATGACGAAAGAATAGTCGGTGAAGCTGCCAAAAGACAAGCAGTTACAAACCCAAGCAAAACGATTTATTCGATAAAGCGTTTTATGGGTAGAAGAATGGAAGAAATTGGCGAGGAAACCAAGCTCGTGCCGTTTAAGGTGCAATCTTCAACAGATGGAAATTCTATAAGAGTGGACATTGACGGGAAGCTTTACTCTCCACCAGAAATTGCAGCGATGGTGCTTCAAAAGATGAAACAAACTGCAGAAGATTATCTTGGACAAAAGATAACGGAAGCTGTGATTACAGTTCCAGCATATTTTAACGATGCTCAGCGTCAAGCAACAAAAGATGCGGGTGAAATTGCCGGGCTTACTGTAAAAAGAATTATCAACGAGCCAACGGCAGCTGCTCTTGCTTATGGCTTGGATAAAAAAGGAAAAAATCTCACTGTTGCTGTTTACGACCTTGGTGGTGGAACTTTCGACATTTCTATTCTTGAAATTGGCGAGGGAGTTTTTGAAGTCAAATCAACCAGTGGCGATACTCATCTTGGAGGCGATAACTTCGACCAGCGTTTAATTGAGTATTTTGCTGAAGAGTTTAAAAAGCAGGAAGGAATTGATTTACTTAAAGATCCTATGGCGCTGCAACGTCTTCGCGAAGCTTCAGAAAAAGCAAAAATTGAGCTTTCTCAAAAATTGCAAACTGACATCAGCTTGCCATTTATCACAGCTACGCAAGATGGACCTAAGCATTTGAATATGCAAATCACACGTGCAAAGTTTGAAAGCTTATGCTCAGATTTGTTTGAAAAATCGCTTGCACCCGTAGAAAAGGCATTGACTGACGCAAAGATGACCCCAGCTCAAATAGACGAGGTAATTCTTGTTGGCGGCTCTATTCGTATTCCGAAAATTCAGGAATTAGTTCGTAATTTCTTTGGCAAAGAACCCTCCAAGGGCGTAAATCCAGATGAAGTTGTGGCGGTTGGCGCAGCGATTCAAGGAGGAGTGCTTTC
>JAAYJM010000166.1 GCA_012522895.1 Ignavibacteria bacterium | reverse complement strand
TGCACAAATTATTTGAATGAAAAGGAATTTTTAAGTATAAACAATGATGCAGTTGAAGTGATTAAAATTATAACAAGCATTATTAAATCAACAAAAGCAAAGGTTAAATAATTGTTAATTGTTAATTATTAATTGTATGTAACTCTATGGTGTGATAAATGATAAGTTGTGTTTTTAAAGAAATCGAAAAGCTGCTAAATAAAAAAATATTTTTAACAATTAACCATTAACAATTGACAATTAAAAATTATTGAAAGAATGAAAAAACTGTATTAACATATTGTCTTGATTTTGCTGCTGATTGCATCGGAAGGTGCTTTTGTGCAGTATGCTCTTGATAATAATGGAAAAATATCCAATAAGGGAACAATCAGGGTGAAAAGCGGACAGGTTCGCGGTTTGCCGGATACTCTTAATGGTAGAATAGAGTTTTTGCAAAATAGGTTTTCCTCGCAGCAATCGATACCGAATATAGTTTATGAACAGCTTGTAATTAAAAACCGAGCAAAGAAAATCGTATCTGATGCTTACAAAAATCCCGATGGCACAGTCAGACCTTTAATTACTTTGGATTCGTTAATCATTTCAGATAGTGGCTATTTTACAACTCGATGGATAGGGACAAACCCGGAGAACATCGAAGCAAGAGCCTCAGTTTTGAATAAAGCCGATTACACGGGGCCAAAGTATATAAAGCTCAACAACGAAGTGAAAGAGCAGGATTTAATAGGCAATGGAAAATTTTCCAAATTGGAAATCGACAATCCGAATGGCGTGAATGTGAAAGAGGGTGGCGCAAGGGTAGATAGCTTGCGTTTAACTCGCGGGACGCTACGCAATAGCCGTGAAAATAATATAAAGATGACAGATAGTTCATTGATTGAGCGGCAGGTGGGCGCCACTATAGCAGCGGCGCCAGAGTTTGAAGGCAAAAGCTCCATTAGATACCATGGCGAGGGCAGTTTGCTGACAGGTAACGAGATGCCGATAGATTCAACGTCCTTGCTTGCTTTGTCAGTCGAAACCAGCGCGGGGATAGTGCTAAATCACGATGTAACGGTTGCTAACGAGCTTTTCATTGGATCAAGCATAGAAACCGAGCCTGACAGCTTAAAGCGCTATGCTTTAACTTATCTTGGAGAAAAGAATCCACAATTTGGCAATTCCGAAGCCGAGATAAAAGGGACAATGCGGCGTAAGAACGTAGCAGTAAGGGATACTGTGGTTTTCAACAATCCATATACTTTTGTATATTTTCAAAATGAATTAAATAAAAACGGGACGCATTCAATTTCGTTCCGAGTTCGTCCAAGCGCTTTTTCCCCCTTGCCTTTGGGTGATGCGAATAAGGTAAAGCGTCATTTTTCAATTCAAAGTTACGACAAGAGCTATAATTTAATAAAGTCAGATGTTGTTGCAAGGGTGGGATATGGCTGGCGTTTTTCACCAGACCAAGCAGAGCGAGACGAAACGCTTCTTTTGCCGCTTGAGCAATTGGTTTTGCAAAGATATTTAGATAATACTTGGAATGAAGTTCATTCCTCTCAAATAGCGGATTCGCGTGAATCTGTTGGCTGGGCATTTAGCTATGCTGATGATGTAACGCTATATGGTGATTTTTCTATTGGAATGCCGGGCGGGGCACATTTGCTAATGGCAGCAAGGGTATTTATGGAAGGACCTTGGCGAAATGGCTCTATGGCAGCGGATTTGCTATCAAGGAATTTAATAACGACAACACCGCCGGACGTATATCCATATAATCTTGACCCAAAGCGAGAAAAAATAAGTGTAGTAAGCATACCTGATTCTGTTGTAGATTGGATTGTGCTTGAGTTTCGCACTCAATTAATTGGTGGCAGGCAGTATTATAAGACCTGTTTCTTGAAGCAAGACGGAACAATTTCAGATATAAATGGCTTCAACGATATAAATTTGAATAGCGTAGGAATGCCGCGCGGGAATTATTATA
>JAAYJM010000165.1 GCA_012522895.1 Ignavibacteria bacterium | reverse complement strand
TCTCATTTCAAGTGGCGCGCTCAAAATAGCAATATTCGAATTTTCAAGAGAGGAATACTCTTTTTCGATAGATAAAAAATTATTAAATTCTTTTAATATTTTCATTGCTAACTGTTAATAAAGTGAAATATTTAAGTAAAATAACAAAAAAGAATTGCGTTGCAACGCAATTCTTTAACAATACTAACATAAGTAAATTTCTTATAAAAAGCAAATAAAAAAAAATTTATTTAAGAAATAAACAAAATTTATCTGTTTAGTTGCTATTTTTGAATAAGCAGAAATCTCAATTTGATTTTTTTGAATTTTTTTGAAAATACACTGAAGTTGAAAAGCCTTATAAATATAATACTTATGCTCATTCCAATGACTTGCCTTGCCTTGGGAGACATTCAAACAGAGAATATTCAAGTAGAAAATATTCAAACAGAAATTGACAGTCTTGACGCAGCTAAAAAAGATACTCTTTATTTCAATAGACCTTTGCAAAGCCATGGCAGTGCGTTTTTAATTCCTTATAAGCATTTTAAAAGAATAAATAAAAAAGATTTTGCATTTCAAAATTATCAAACGGCTAATGAAGTGCTTGAAAATAAAATATTTTCTTTTCCTCTCTTGCTTGGGAATCTTGGAAAATTCAATAGCTTTTCTATTAACGGAGCATACCCACAGCAGGTTAGCACTAATTTTAACGGCAGAGCACTCCAAAGCATTTTCGATAAAAAATTTAATTTAGAGCAATTTCCAAGTGAATTTTTTGAAAATATTGAAACACTTTTTGGAACTGATGCAATCACTTTTTCCGACAATTCAAGTGCTGCTATGCTTAATTTTCAGGAAATAATTTATAATACAAGCACACCTTATACAAAAATTTGGTTTGCCCAATCTGGATATGGTTCCATTGGCGCTGACGGCATTTTCAGTCAAAATGTTGCAAAAAATCTCAATTTCACTTTTGGCTTCCGTTCGCTTTTTTCGGACGGCAGATTCGAGAATAGCTGGCTCGAGAACTGGAACGTCCGCTCTCTTTTACGCTATAATATTTCTGATTTATCAAGCATTTCCTTTGTTTATAATTTTACAAATATTGGGAATGGAAACAATGGTGGTTTTGAAAGTGATTCAATTGATTTTTCTGATGAAATTAATGCAGTAGTGCTTTATAAAGATCTTGATGAACGGCTTTTTCGAAATGAGTTAAATTTATGCTATAGCGTTATTTTAAAAGAAGATACAAGCGCAGCCTTTTCCAGCAATCTTTTCTTTGCAAACGAAGATTGGGCATTTGCGCGCCAATACCGTGCTGTAGATAGCACAGAATTTGCCCCTCCTGGCACATGGGTTACGCCACAATTTGGCTTGAATTTAAAATATGAAATGAATATTTTTAAAATCCTTACTTTGCGGGCTGGGACAGATATTTTAAGCTACAATTTGCCTGAAACAGCTTATTTTAATCAAAGAAAGGATCTAGAATTTTCTGCTTTCATGCACTCGGAAATCAAGATTACAGATGCTTTTTCCTTTGTTCAAGGGAATCGTTGGACTAAGCAAAAAGAAGACAATTTTTTTTCAACTGGCGGAAAATTCTGCTATTCAAACGACAAAAACATAAACGCTTCATTAGATTTTTCTTTCAGCGAAACGAGGGCAATCCCTTTATTCAGCCCAAATTTAAAAAAAGAAAAAAACTTATTGCTTTTAATTGACGCCGAATGCTTCTTTAGACCACTTAAAATGTCCTTCAATCTTTACTTTAGAGGCATATACGACCCAATATTTTTTGCCCCAACTTACAATGAGAATTTAATAGTGAATACTTATCCAAAAAATATTGATAATTATTCCGTTCTTGGTGCCTCAGTTGCTTTTGAAACGCAGCTTTTTAGCTCCATTTTTTTGAAATTGCAAGCTCAATCGAATTATGTAAATAGCGAGATGAGAGAAGTGAAAAATATTTTTCCACTATTTTACGGGAATTTTATGGCATACTATCAGTTGCAAGTTGGGGAAAGCATTTTAAGAGTTGGGACAAAACTTGCTTATTCAAGTAAATTCAAGGGCTTAAGCTTCGTCCCTTTCAATAGAAGCTATATTTATAAAGACATTGAGTTAAAGAATCGCATCACTTCAATTGACTTATTTTTATCTGCCAAACTTGGAAATGCTTACATTAAAGCAAGTTATGAAAATCTGATATCAAACGAATATTATTTCGTTCCCTTATATCCAGCGATTGATGGGAGCTTGCGACTTTCCTTGCAGTGGAGCTTTTTCGATTAAAATAAATAGATTAATCTTTGTTTTAAAAAAGCATTATATTTGATTTTTAAGTAATTATTGAAATTTTTGCAAAAATAAAAATTTGAAACTCTATGAAAAACTTTTTGGAAACTAACAGTTATCGGCTGCTTAAAGAGCATTATAATAGAATTAAGGGTGTCCAGCTTCGCGACTTATTTGCCAGCTCGCCCAGGCGCTTTGATGAATTTTCAATAAAATTTGAAGATTTGCTTTTCGATTATTCAAAAAACATAATAACAAGTGAAACGATTGAGCTTTTAATCGGACTTGCCGAAGAGCAAAAACTCAGCGAGATGATTGAAAAAATGTTTAGCGGCGAAAAAATTAATAATACTGAAAACAGAGCGGTAATGCATTTTGCTTTGCGGCAGCGAGAAAAAGATGCATCTGTTGATGATGTTTTTCAAGTTCGCAATCAAATGAGAAATTTTGTAAACTTGATTCATAGCGGCGATTGGAAAGGCTGCACCGGAGAAACAATAACTGATATTGTGAACATCGGCATTGGTGGCTCTGATCTAGGTCCCAAAATGGTTTGCAAAGCCTTGGAAGCATATTCGGTTGGGAATATAAAAACGCATTTCGTTTCCAATGTGGACGGAACTAATATAGTAGAGACATTGAAGAATTTGAATTTAGAGAGAACTTTGTTCCTTATTTCCTCAAAATCTTTTACAACGCAAGAAACTTTGACAAACGCAGTTACAGCGAAAGCAATCTTTTTAGAAAAACTTGCAAAAGAGGAAAAGGACATTGCAAAGCACTTTGTTGCCGTTTCAACAAACGAAAAAGATGTCAAGGAGTTTGGAATTGACCCAAAGAATATGTTTGTTTTTTGGGATTGGGTTGGCGGTAGGTTTTCGCTTTGGTCTTCAATTGGGCTTCCGATTGCGCTTCAAATAGGAATGGATAATTTTGAGAAATTGCTCGATGGCGCCAATGCAATGGATTTGCACTTTAAAAACACAGATTTTAGGGAAAACATCCCTGTTCTAGCAGCTTTGCTCTCGCTTTGGTATACAAATTTTTTCAATGCAAAAAGTCATTGTGTCATTGCTTATGACCAATATTTAGAAAAACTGCCAGATTATCTGCAGCAACTCGAAATGGAAAGCAATGGCAAATCAGTTTCTCGAGATGGCGAAGCGCTTTCCTATTCGACATCGCCAATTATTTTTGGCGGAGTAGGAACCGACAGCCAACATTCTTTTTTCCAGCTACTCCATCAAGGAACACAGCTAATTCCAGTAGATTTCTTTGCTCCGGTGAACTCGCTTAACCCAGTTGGCAATCATCATAATATATTGCTATCAAATTTTTTCGCACAAACAGAAGCTCTTATGAACGGAAAAAGTCGCGAAGAAGCTAAATTAGATTTAGAGCAATCGGGACTTGGAGCAGAAGAAATTCAAAAACTGCTCCCACACAAGATTTTTAAAGGGAACAGACCCTCGAACAGCTTTCTTTATAAAAAAATGACTCCAGCTGTTCTTGGCTCAATTTTGTCAATGTGCGAGCATATTACTTTCGTAAAAGGAATTATGTGGAATATCAATTCTTTTGATCAATGGGGAGTTGAGCTTGGCAAGCAACTTGCAAAAAAAATACTTCCAGAATTAAGCGGAAAAGAAAAAATACTTTCTCACGATTCTTCAAGAAACGGATTAATAAATTTTTTCAAGGAAAACAAGGAATAATTTTTTTTCACGCCTCAACCATAGAAAATAAAAATGTTTTAACCTGATTTTTATATATAAAAAAATATAAAAGCTAAACTATGAAAGAGCTTATAAAAAATAAAAAAGATGAGATTGAGTAACTTTGCCAAGAGCTGCAAATAAAACGAATGTATTTGTTTGGATCAGCTGAAACAGCGGAATTTACAAACAAAAGCGATATAGTTTTTTTAATTTCCTTTAAAGATAACCTTTCGATTGAGGACTACACAAACAATTATTTTGCTTTGCATTACAAATTGCGAGAACTTTTCAATCGGGAGATAGACATTATTACAGAAAGAAGTTTATCCAATCCATACTTGATCGATAGCATTAACAAATCAAAAAAATTAATCTATGAAGCAAGAGATAATATTTAATCCTATATTTAAAAAGTCTTTAATTTTATATTATATTTTAATTTAATATAAGCAGAAAAGCAAACTAAAACGGTCTTTCGTCCTCTTCGTCAGCTATATAATCGTTTGACTGCAGATGAGCTGGCTTTTCATATTCATAAGCAAGGTTTTCAAAACGGGCAAAATCTTTTAAGTAAGCTAAAGTAAGGTCCCCAACAGGTCCATTTCTCTGTTTTCCAATTATAATTTCCGCTTTATTTTCTGTTGGGCTTTGGTCATCAAAAGTTTTTATGCCATACATCTCTGGTCTATTGATAAAAAGCACAACATCAGAATCTTGTTCTATACTGCCCGATTCCCTTAAATCTGAAAGCATAGGACGTTTATCTTTTCTTGACTCAACTAAACGATTCAACTGGGCGAGTGCAATAATTGGAATATCCAGTTCTTTTGCTATCTGCTTCAAAGAACGGGAGATAATAGATATTTCACGCTCACGTGATTCCGCTTTTGGAGGGTGAATAAGCTGCAAATAATCAATGAAAACAGCTTGAACGTCATGCTCGGCTCTCATTCTTCGGCACTTTGCACGAAACTCCATAATATTGAGCGAAGGGCTGTCGTCTATTATTAGAGGCGCTTTTGCAATTCTACCAAGCGTTTTTACTATTTTGCTCATTTCTGTGTGCCCAAGTTTTCCAGTTCTAATTCTTTGCTGGTCTATTCTTGCTTCAGCACTGATTAACCTTATAACTAATTGAATTGCAGACATTTCAATGGAAAAGAAGCCGACAGGAAGTTTGTATTCAACAGCAATATTTCTTGCTATAGAAAGTCCTAATGCAGTTTTTCCCATCGAGGGTCTTGCTGCAATTATAACAAGGTCAGACTTTTGAAAGCCGCCAGCAAGCAAATCGTCAAGATAAGTAAATCCAGTAGGCACCCCGAATGCACCTAACTTGCTTCTATCTTTGAGCATAGAAATGTGCTGATAGGCATCTTGAGCAACTTTTTCGAGCGTCATATAAGAACGGCTGAAGCGTTTGTCTGCAATTTCAAAAATAAGTCGTTCCGCTAAATCAATTTCTTCCAGCACATCGCGAGCGTCTTCATAACAGCTTGTAAGAATTTGACCAGATGATTTTATTAAAAGGCGTTTTAGGTATTTTCCCTGAACTATAAGGGCATGGTAGTCAATGTTTGCTGCTGTGGCTATACTATTATTAATTTCCGATAAATAATAAGTTCCTCCGACTAAATCAAGAAGTTTTCGTCTATGAAGTTCCTCGGCAAGGGAGTAAATATCGATACTAATGCTATTTTCGAACATACTGCACATAAGATCGAATATTTTTTTATGCGACTCATAGTAAAAGCTATCAACTTCAAGCATTTCAACAGCTTTAGCGACCGCTCCTTTGTCCAACATCATCGCACCGAGGACAGAAATCTCCGCCTCCTTGCTATGCGGCGGGACTCTATTGCCTATCATATCAACTTGAGATACGAGAGGATAATCTTTGGCAAAGTTTTTTGTAAGTTTTTTATTATTAGCTAAGGCTTCTATTTCTTTCATTTTATCTTTTTTGCAATTTTTTAATAATGCAAGTTATAATATAAATGTAATTTTTTAGAAAATATTTATCTACATTTTTCTCACATTGAGGAGAAAGTTATTAACATGTTACCAACATTTTATAAAAATCTGGTTAAAAATATTGAGCATTTTTCTTTGTTGCTATAATTCTGTGTTTTAGAAAAGTGCATTAATCAATAATTTACAAAAAAAAGCACTAAGTAATTATAATATATAAAGATCCATCCCCTTCCCCCGCCAGCGGGGGATAAATATGTCATTCTTCTCCTTCCCAAGTTCAAATGAGAAGTTGCAAATAAGTGCTAAGTAATTATAACGTATAAAGATCCACCCCCTTCCCCCGCCAGCGGGGGACAGCTTATTCTTCACCTCCAGACTTCTTTCTTCTGCATTCTTTCTTCTGCTTTCTTTCTTCTGCTTTCTTTCTTCTGCTTTCTGTAAAAGGGGGTCGGGGGGATTTTTCTGGATTCTTCACTACTTTCAAAATAAAAAAAGCTGAAATTCTTAAAATTCCAGCTTTTCTATTCCAGTAAAAAAAACAACTATTAGTTATTCACAGCCTTTTTGACAATAGCAGCAAATACTTCAGGTTGGTTCATAGCTAAATCAGCTAATATTTTTCTGTTGATTTCGATATTGCTTTGTTTTAGGGCGAACATCAATTTGGAGTATGTCGTCCCAAGCTCGCGTGCAGCGGCATTAATCCTGACAATCCACAATCTGCGGAATGAACGTTTTTTTAACTTCCTTCCAACGTAAGCGTGTAGAAGTCCTTTTTCGATGTGGTGCTTAGCAATTCGCCAAACGTTTTTTCTCGCGCCCCAGTAACCCTTAGCGAGCTTAATATGTTTTCTTTTACGTCTGTGCGAAGCTACTTTGTTTTTTGCTCTTGGCATTGTTATCTCCTTTTATATTATAAAGTTAAGCTAAGGGAGAGCTTCTTCCCCTGTTGCAATATATTTTTTAAATCCCCTCCCCCTTTTTCAAAAGAAAAATGGAATATCATCGTCATTCCGAGCGCAGCGAGGAATCCATAGTAATTGCGGTATTGAAAGGCTTTCTGGATTCTTCACTTCGTTCAGAAAGACAGTGCCACTCTATCTCCCGCTGGCGGGGGGGATTTCTATATTCAAAGAACGAATATCTTTTTTTTAACCAATGGCGAGCATTGTTTTTACTCTTGACTCGTCGCTTTTATGAACTAAGGTAGACTGCCTTAAATTCCGCTTGGTTTTTCTTGATTTTTTCGTAAGAATATGGCTTTTATACGCTTTTTCTCTTTTAATTTTTCCGCTTGCCGTTAGTTTAAAACGTTTTTTTGCGGAAGCCTTTGTCTTCATTTTTGGCATTTTATTCCCTTTTAAATTTATTTTTTCTTAGATTTTTCTGGTGAAAGCACAACAATCATATTTCTTCCCTCAAATTTGATTGGCTGGTCAATTTTTGCAATGTCTTCGAGTGCAGCAACGAATCTTTCGAGCAGTTCCTTCCCAATTTCCTGGTGCGTAATTTCCCTTCCTCTGAACATAATCGAGGCTTTGACTTTATAGCCATCTTGCAGGAAGTTGCGTGCGTGCCGCGTTTTGAAATTAAAGTCGTGCAAATCGGTTCTCCATTTGAACCGAATTTCTTTCATTTGCATTTGTTGCTGTTGCTTACGCTGATGTTTTTCTTTTTTATGGAGCTCAAATTGAAATTTACCATAATTAATGATTTTGCAAACAGGTGGATTTGCTTGTGGTGCTATCTCTACCAAGTCAAGCTCACGCTCTTCTGCAATTTTTAACGCATTAAACCTCGACATGATGCCGAGCATTTTCCCATCTTCGTCAACCACTCTGACTTCTTTTGCGTTAATTTCATTATTTACCCGATGATTTTTTTGTTTCTCTTTTTGTCTAAGAGCGTAGGCTGATGCCGACCTTTGTTCAAAACTCATTAATTTCAATTACTCTCCTTATTTTTTTTATAAATCTACCTTTACAGATTACAAAAATAATTGATTTATTTAAAATAAAAAAATATATTTATTAAATAGCGTATTTTTCGTAAATTTGCAAAATATTTTATTACTATACTGTTATGAAAATATTATGCAAGAAATTTCAAAAAATGACCAAGAGCTAAGAAGAATTGAAGAGCTGAATTTGCTTGAAGAAGCTGGTATGAATGCCTTCCCTTATAGCTTCGATAAAACTCATAGCAATAGACAAATCCTACAAAACTTTTCTGACGAAGACCCAACTCCGCTTTCTGAAATAGCTGTTGCGGGTAGAATTATGAGCTTACGCCGTATGGGAAAAGCGAGTTTTTGCCATATCCAAGATGAAGATGAGCGTTTGCAAATTTACTTCAAGCGAGACGAAATTCCAGATTTTTACGAGTATCTAAAACTGCTCGATATTGGTGATATTATTGGAGTTAATGGCTATGCTTTTCGAACTAAAATGGGTGAAATTTCTGTTTTTGCAAAAAAAGTTACTTTGCTTACTAAATCTACGAAGATTTTACCAATAGCAAAAGAAATTGTTGATGAAGAAGGAAATAAAGTCGTTTTCGATGAATTTGCAGATAAAGAGCTTCGATATAGAAAAAGATATATTGACCTGATTGTAAACCCGGAAATTAAAGAAGTTTTTAAAAAGCGGGCAATTATAATTAATGAAATAAGAAATATTTTCAATGAAAAAGGCTGGCTGGAGGTGGAAACCCCTGTTTTGCAGCCAATTTACGGTGGCGCCTCGGCTCGTCCTTTCATCACGCACCACAACGCGCTGGATTTCGATTTATATTTGCGGATTGCTGACGAACTATATTTGAAAAGACTGATTGTAGGCGGCTTTGAAGCTGTTTATGAAATAAGTAAAAACTTCCGCAACGAAGGAATGGACAGGATGCACAATCCGGAATTTACCAGCTTGGAGCTTTACGTTGCATATAAAGATTATAATTGGATGATGGAAACAACGGAAAATCTTATTTCTGCACTTTGCCAAAAAGTCAATAACTCCTTAAAGGCGAAGTTTGGGGATTATGAAATTGATTTTACCACTCCTTTTAGACGGGCAAAAATGTTCGATTTGTTTGAGCAGTATCTCGGTGAAAATATAAGAAATTATTCTGATGAGGAGCTGAAAAAAGTTTGCAAAAAAAATCAAGTTGAGCTTCCGCAAAACGCAAGTAGAATGAAAATTCTTGATGAGCTTTTTGATGCCGCCGTTCAGCCTCATCTTATCCAGCCAACTTTTGTTATTGATTATCCGCTTGAAATGTCGCCACTTGCAAAATCTCATCGCACAGAGCCGGGCTTGGTTGAGCGTTTTGAAATGTTTGTCGCGGGTTTTGAGCTGACCAATGCTTTTTCTGAATTGAACGACCCGCGCGACCAAAGGCAGCGTCTCGAAGAGCAAGCCAAAATACGTGCTGCCGGAGATGACGAAGCAATGACGCTTGATGAAGATTTTTTAAATGCAATCGAAATTGGTATGCCGCCAACTGCGGGACTTGGCATCGGAATAGATCGCTTGGTAATGCTTCTTACTAATCAAAAATCTATTAGAGATGTGATTATTTTCCCGCTTCTGCGTCCAGAAAAGTAATTTTGGGAAAATCCCCCCGACTCCCTTTTTCAAAGGGGGAGAATTGTTATTATGAGGAAACACAGAGTAGTCCTTTATCCCCCGCTGGCGGGGGTAGGGGGTGGAAAAATAACTTTGGGGAAATCCCCCCGACCCCCTTTTTCAAAGGGGGAGAATTGTTATTATGAGGAAACACAGAACAGTCCTGTATCCCCCGCTGGCGGGGGCAGGGGGTGGAAAAATAACTTTGGGGAAATCCCCCCGACCCCCTTTTTCAAAGGGGGAGAATTGTTATTATGAGGAAACACAGAGTAGTCCTTTATCCCCCGCTGGCGGGGGCAGGGGATGGAAAAATAACTTTGGGGAAATCCCCCCGACTCCCTTTTTCAAAGGGGGAGATTCTTTTTAGGTGGAAAACATAGAACAGTCCATTATCCCCCGCTGGCGGGGGTAGGGGGTGGAAAAGGTATTTTGAATAAAAAATATTCCGTAGGAATTAAATTATTGTAGCAAAAGGAAAGCCTTGACCGTGCTTATCCCGTAGGGATTAAATTATAAAAGGCTGCTGATAAAATAATATAATCCCTATCGGGATAACTTTGTTTTGTTGATATTTTTTTCTACAATAATATAATCCCTATCGGGATAGTTACGCAGATCTGCCACACCTTCAAGGTGTGGCAGATCTATAAAAAATCAAGCAATCCTTTAATCAAGCAAATCACGGTTCAGACAGTCTTTTTTGCTCCAACAAGAAAACTGTCGCCGCCGGATTTAAGCATTTGGACGATATAAGAAAAAGCATCGACTTGGTCGTCATTTGCACCGTTTGGAAAACTTATCAACTCAAATTCAAAATCGCTCAGCCAAAGCGAATTTTTTTTAAAATAAATGTTCCCAGATTCAAGTTGCGCTGCGACCGCGAGAGCGCGTGAAAGTTTGTCCTTATCGGGCTTTAAGGGCTTAATTGCCAAACCAGCTTTGACCACCATTTGCACAAGAGCTATTTGATATTGAACACTTTCAATTCCAATTAGCTTTGGGCAATATTTTTCATCTATTTCTTTTATGAAATTCAAATGCGCCGCACCTTCGATTTTTTTCTTAATTATATCAAAAATAAGGATTTCCTTGTCTGGCGAAAGAAGGAAAACCAAGGCGGCTGTCCAATCGGATTTTTCACTAATTGTAGCGGCTAAATCTATTGTTACAAACACCTTGCACTGCTCATAGTTAAAACTTTTCCAAACCTTATCGCCAGCGATTAAGAGCTTGATTTTATTATTTTCAAACAAGAAATATTTAAAAAACTCTGGCTTAAATACATTATCGCCAGCCAGAACAGGGTTTTGCTGATAAAGTGCGGAAAACCAATAAGAGCCGATTGTCTTTTTTATGTCCATTAATTTTGAAATTGAAAAACGCTCTTTCCAAAGCGGCTCGCCTTCCTTTCTGCAAAGAATATCATCGGCTTCCGCAAGTGCGGGGATAAGCAATTGATGCCAAAGCTCTTTATTCTTCTCGGAGTCGTTTTGCTCAGAATCGTTTTTTTCAGAATTTAAAATCTGCTCAATGTTTTCACTGCTCAAAGCAAGAAATTCATTGCTATTCAAAATCCTTCCGCATAAATCGTCATCATTCCACCTTGTCATAATGAGAATGATAATCGCATCAGGCTCTAATCGGGTGAAAGCAGTAGATTTAAACCAATCTTCAAGGTTATCGCGTATTGTAGGGCTATTGGCTTCCGTGTCGTTTTTCAGAGGGTCATCAATTATAAGGCAATTCGCACCTTTTCCCGTCAAAGCGCCACCAGCTCCAAGGCACTCCATCCCACCATCAAAATTGAGCAAATAAAATGAATTTGCCGCTGTGCTGGCGGGGTTAAGCTCAATATTAAAAATTTCTTTTCCGTAAAGTTGGATTAGCTCTCTTACTTTTCTACCCCAAGAGCTTGCAAAATGCGCTTCATAGCAGGTTAAAATGATTCTGTGGCTTGGGTTTTGTCCCAAATACCAGAAAGGAAAGTATTTTGAAATAAACTCGGATTTTCCGTGTCGAGGCGGGAGATTGACGATTAATTTTTTAATATGCCGCTTGTTGGCTAAAACTAAAAGCTGGTCAATCAGTTGGAGATGCTTTGCAAATTTCCATTTCCCGCCGCTAATATACGCTGCAAGTGAGCCGGGCGAGCTAAGAGCAATTTTTTCTAAATTATGTTCTTTTAAGTTCTTCTTCAAAAAGCACCTGAAAAAACTTGCTATATAACTGCTTTTCAAGAAAAAATAAAAGAAATTATTTTAATTTTTTTGAAAAAATTTTGCGACGAAACAATACCTTTTGCGCTACTCTTTCCAAATTTCTATACTTTTTTGGATTATTGCGTCAAGCTCTGCTTTGGTTTCGCTTTCGGCGCCATAAGTGAAAGTTGAGCAAACATATTTCCAGTCATCTAAATTTAGTCCATATAGCTCTTTTGCAATTATTATTTCTAATTTTGCACGAATTTTTATTAGGTCTGCGTCCTCTTCTATGTCTGCCTTCAGCTCGCTTTTTAAATCCTCAAAATCCCCTTTATTGCTTTTTTCATAAAGAAGATTGAAAGCAAGCGATGAAATTTTTTCTTTAAATTCCGAGTTTGCTTCTGCGATAGGGAGTTCGTAGATAAAGAACATATTCAAATTAGCAGAAACCTTGTTGCGTATGTAATAATTAACTGTAAGCGAATTGAAAAGCGACATTAAAAATAGTATTTCTTTTGAACTAATTTGATTAGGAATAATATTATGATTTTCTATTGCATAAGAAATATTGACAATGTGGTTTAAAGAATTTCCTAAAAACACTTTCGGTGGCACTATTGAACTAATTAAAGTCCTTTCATTTGTTGAGCCTGCAATAGCCCTATAAACAAAGCGGTATGTCTGGTAATCAAGCAATAAATCGTCTGGAATGCTTATATTTTTAAATTCCTTTGTTTTTAGTTCATTTTCTAGTTTTATTCTATGCAGCACCTTTTTAAATAGCACTTTTCTTGCTTCTTCTTCTTTAATAAAATAGCGTGGCTCTGCAAAAGCAGAAGAAAACTGATGAATCATTTTCCCTTCATAAAGACGCTGGAAAGGCAGCCCTTTCTGATTTTGAATGTCATTTAAGCTATTGAATAAATTGCTGTCGTTAGTCATGTGAAGCTCAGATCTTAACTTGAAGCCTGTTTCACTGAAAAGCTTCCAATCCGCTCTTATTTTCAAACAAATCTCATAATCCTTTTCTGTTTTAAATTCCATAATGGAAAGTGTTTGCGGAGAAAAGAGCCTTATTTTCCCAATATCAAAGCAAATTACGTCATTCTCATTTAATTCATTAGGATGACGCATATAAAATTTTCCATTAAAATCTGTTAGTTCTCTATGCCTTTTTTGAGCAAAAATTATAGAAAATTTGAATTGTGGGTGAACTTCTGGAAATAATTTTACTTTATATTTTTTATCGAGAGCTTTATACCCTCTATTTTCAAAAGATTTAATTTCGTTTAATGTGTATTGATTGATAAGCATATCGCGAAGCAAAACCGAGCCTGCATCTGTTTGGAAGCCCGAAGGAACAAGCAAACAAAAGAAGCCTCTTTTCCTAATTAACTGGAAACCCCTTTCAATAAAGAATTTATAGTAGTTTGGGTCGCCACTTGATTGCAATTTATACTTTTCATATAAAAACGAAGAATATTTTTTATAAAAATCATTGTATTTTTTCCAATCCTTAGAAAAATCTGAATCGTTTGCAAGCTTTTCTTTAAACCATTTGTTAAAATGCAAAATATCCATTTCGTATTTTCCTTGCTTGGCAAATTCCTTTTTCACTGGCTTAATAGCCTCCCAAGGCGGATTGCTTATTATACCAGCAAAGCCGCGTTTTTCTTCTGGCAAAGGATTTCCATTTTTATCGAAAAAGCAATAAAAAAACTCAAGTGGAAAAAACAAAGTATTATCGAAGCTTAGCTCTTCTTTGAGTAGTCTTTGTCTAATTTTCCTTTTTATTTCCTTATATTCAATAATAATTTCTGGAGTAAAAGGATTATTCACATATTGATTTCTAATTTCGTGAAGTTTTACTATTTCATTTTTAAATTCATTATATATAATTTCTATTTGATTGGAAAAATCGAAGTCGCTTAAAGAATCGCCGCGAATGAAGTTCATTTCAAGATTAGGCAAAATATGAATTTGCTCTTCTTCTAACTTTCTGAAATTATATATATTTGGGTGGATTTTTATTGCTTCTTTCCAAAGATTTACTTTTGCAGTGTCGATAGCGCGCTCGTCTTTATCGGCGGCAAAAATATGATTGAGAATTACTCTTGAAATTTGCAAAATTTCATTTTCGCCATCAAAGCCCATTTTTTCTCTAAATTCTTTCATGAACCTAATGTTTTCAGGTATTCCAAATAATTTTTTCGTATCAATATTTTTCACCCAGCTCGTAGCTTCATTAAGAATTTGATATTTTGTAAAAATTAAACGAAAAACTTTAATTAAAAAACTGCCACTGCCAGAAGTGCTGTCAATAATTCTGATTTCAGCTAAATCTTCTGTCAGCTTATTTATAAGTTCATAATTTAGATTGGATTGCTTTAACTCGTTTATTAAACTATTTACAAGCTCATCGAACAATGTGCTTACAATTCGCTCAGTCATATATTCAGTAATTTCAACTGGGGTATAGTAAATACCTTCATCTTTTCTATTTTCAGCGATCCAAGTTTCGTAAGCTTTTCCAAAAATATCTTCGTTAATCTGGCGATAATTATAATGGACAATTCCTTTTTCGAAAGTTTTAGACCAAATGTCAAGCCCAAGAATAAGCTCTAAGACCTTTCTAAATCGTTCAATATTTGCTCTATCTTTATCAATATAATCCCAGAAATTTGATGAGAAAAGCTCGGTGTTATAATAATTTTCAAAAAAGCTTTCTATGTCTGCAAAAAATCTACTTAAAACGTTATGAGAGCCTTTTGGCTGCCATAGATTTATAAATCGTTCGTATTGGTCTTGCAAAAATCTATATGCAATTAAGCCGTTGTCTTCGAGTGTTTTTATAAATATTAATTTATTTAAAAGCAGGACAATAATTTCTTCGCGGGAAATTTCTGCGCTTTCATTAAATTTTACCTTTGCTATGTCGAATTGATTGAACCATTTTTTTAAGTCATTGAAAAAAAGTATATCCAAATCTTGCGCCTTTTGCTTATCTTCATAGCGTCTTAAACAGTCCCAAAGATTTTCATAGAGCAGAAAATCTTCAAAAATTTGCGGCAGATTCGTTTCAAAAAATGGTTCAAAATTAACAATGGCAGCTCTATTGAAAATATATGCTTTGTTTAAATTGGTAAGGATTACATATTCAATTCTTTTATTTCGCAGATATTTTTGTATTTGGGCTTGATGAATTTCGTATTTAAAATCTGCTTGATAAATTGTGTCTTTTCTTTTATTATATCTAAAAAAAGGCTTAAGCTCAATACACAAAGGATTTCCCATCCCTGTTTCAGTGATCACAAAGTCGACGAAATCGCCAAGGAAATTTACTTCGGCAGTGCAGTTCTCCTGAATTAAATCTTTGATTAACGCTCTTAAAAGCTCGCCAGCAGCAGTTTCTGGTTTGCCTTTCAAAGAGATGTTTTCAACATAATCGTTTATTGGCTCATACTCAAAACGCAGCTGCATTGCTTGATTAAGCTCAATTTCTTTCTTTCCGATTAAGCTTTTAAACTCCTCAACAATTTTTGCTCTTTCCATTGAATAACTTGGATAAAAAAAAATTCAATATAATAATTATTTAGTTTTTATTGAAAAATTAAATTCAATATTAGCTTTTCCACAAGTCAAAGCCCGCGATTATTCCGTTAAAATATCAATTTACGATATATTTTTCAAATTGCTTTAATTTACAGAATAAATGCTTTGAGTAATTCACATTATTTTATTAAATTGAAATATTTTAAAAAAATTTTATGAATAATAAAATATTATATATATAAGGAGTGATTTTATGAAAATTGGGACAAAACTTTACGTCTTTATCGGCGCTGTGGTAGTTATTACCTTCTCGTTTTTTGGTATTTATTCATACAACATGCTAAAAACAAATCTCGATACAAGCTATCAAGAAGCAATGCAAGAGTATTTGAATAATTATGCTGAAATGATTAATCTTGAAATTGCATCAAAAAGAAGCACCGAAGTATTGGCTACCCAGGTTGCTTTTAGCTATCTCAGCTCATTGGGGGCGATAACCGAGACAAGTGAGCAAGTAAAAGTCGGGGATATCAATGTCAATAAGTGGATTATCAACGGGAAGCAGGTTCAAAATAATTCCGAAATTGTGGACCACATACAAAGCTTAGGCATTCACTCGTCAACTATTTTGCAAAAGACCGACAAGGGCTATTTAAGGGTTAGCACAAATGTTCTAACAGAAACAGGAGAGCGTGCCTTAGGAACTTATGTCCCTTATGGTAGCCCGGTAATTGAAGCAATAGAAAAAGGTGAAAAATATTTAGGCAGGGCACGTGTGGGTAATAATTGGAATTCCACTGCTTATCAGCCAATTAGAGTAAATGGTGAAATTAAAGGTATGCTATACGTGGGCGAGCCGGAAATAAATTTTCAACAGCTTTCCAATGATTTTAAAGAAAAAAATTACTTTGGCTCTGGTTATCCTTATATTGTCAATAACGAGGGTATTGTAACTGCTCACCCACAAACTGTAGGAATTTCCATTGCTGATTATGACTTTTTCAAAGAAATGCAAGCAAAAAAGAATGGGCAGGTAAATTATCTATGGGAAGGGAAAATGAAAACCCAAGTATTCAACTACGTTGAGCCTATTGATAGTTATATTGCTGTTGGCTGGTATGATGAAGATTATAATGCTGTTTTTAATGAAGCGCTTCTGATAATAATTGCCTCTGTTATCATTGCTTTAGCCATAGTTCTGACGGTGCTTTTCATAATTGCAAGAAGAATTTCTAAATCGTTATTGCAAGGTGTCGAAGCTGCTGAAAGCATTGCCAAAGGTAATATTAATGTCGATTTAGAAACTGATGCAAAAGATGAAACGGGACAATTACTCGCATCAATGAAGGCTATGGCAGGCTCAATAAAAAATCTTGTTGCTGAGATGAACAGCGTTGCCCAAGCCGCTGTGGAAGGAAAATTAGACAGAAGAGGAAACACAAGCTCTTTTGAAGGAGAGTTTAAGTCAATAGTAAATGGATTTAATGCGACAATAGACGCAGTAGTTAATCCCTTAAATCTTACTGCTGAATATGTTGACAGATTAAGTAAAGGCGATATTCCACAAAGGATTACAGAAGAATATAGAGGCGATTTCAATGAAATAAAGAATAATTTGAATATGCTAATTGATTCAAATAATGAAGTTGCCAGCGTTTTGGTAAAAATTTCAGAAGGCGATCTTAACGTTGATATTCAAGAACGCTCTTCAAATGACATTTTAGTAAAGAGCGTAAATACTCTAAAAAGCAATATAAATGAGGTTGTTGAGCAATTAATGATATTGCTTGAAGCTTTTAACGAAGGAAAACTTGACGTCAGAGGAAATGCGAGCCGCTTGTCTGGCGCTTACTCTGAGATGCTTAGCGGAATAAATAGTGCTTTCGATGCTGTGATTGGTCCTTTAAACGTAGCTGCTGAATATGTTGACAGAATTAGCAAAGGCGATATACCGCAATTAATTACAGACGAATACAAAGGTGATTTCAACGAAATAAAGAATAACTTGAACCAGTGCATTGACGCAGTTACTTTATTAGTTAAAGATGCAAATATTCTGTCTGTTGCCGCTGTTGAAGGTAAGCTCCAAACACGTGCAGATGCATCAAAGCACTTAGGAGATTTCCGCAAGATAGTCGAGGGAGTAAACAATACATTAGATGCGGTTATTATGCCACTTCAAGTTGCAGCAGGATACGTTGATAGAATAAGCAAAGGCGATATACCGCCCAAAATTACAGACGAATACAAGGGTGATTTTAATGAAATAAAGAACAATTTAAATCTATGCATTGATGCAGTTGCTTTATTAGTTAAAGATGCAAATATTCTGTCTGTTGCCGCTGTTGAAGGAAAGCTCGAAACCCGTGCTGACGCAAGCAAACACCAAGGTGATTTTAGAAAAATTGTCGAGGGAGTGAATAACACCTTAGATTCAGTTCTAAATCCGATAAACGAAGCTGTGGATGTGCTAAAACAAATGGCAGAAGGCAACCTTTCAGTGAAAGTAAAAGGCAATTATCAAGGCGATCATGCTATTATTAAAAACGCTTTAAATACCACTGTTGATTTAATGCCGTTTAAAGAAACTATTGCAGTTATGCAAGCAATGGCTGATGGCGATTTGACAAAGCGAATTTTAAGCGATTATAAAGGCGATAGCTTAGCTTTGAAAAATGCTGTAAATGAAACTATTGATTCAATAAGTGAAATTCTTTTACAAGTTCGCGCAACTGTTGAGGAGGTAAACCGAGGCGCTATGCAGGTTTCAGATGCAAGCACCGCTCTTTCTCAAGGTGCCACCCAGCAAGCTGCTTCACTTGAAGAAATAACAAGCTCGATGGCAGAAATTGGCTCACAAACCAAGCACAATGCAGAAAATTCAAATTTGGCAAATGTGCTAACGCTTGAAACACGCGATTCCGCAGAAAGAGGTAACGTGGAAATGAATCAGTTAAATCAAGCTATGCACCAAATTAATGATTCAAGCAAAAATATTTCAAATATTATTAAAGTAATAGATGAAATTGCGTTCCAAACTAATCTACTTGCCTTAAACGCAGCTGTTGAAGCGGCACGCGCCGGAAGACACGGCAAGGGCTTTGCAGTAGTTGCTGAAGAAGTGCGCAATCTTGCTGCCCGAAGCGCAACCGCTGCCAAAGAGACATCTGAAATGATTGAGAACAGCATAAAGACTGTTGAAACAGGCTCAGCTTTGGCAAGTAAGACCAGCACTGCTTTAGAAGAAATAAAGGGCAGCTCAATAAAAGCAGCTGACATTGTTTCTGAAATTACGACATCATCGAATGAGCAAGCTCAAGGAATTGCCCAAATCAACGAGGGCTTAACTCAGATAGATAGAGTAACTCAAACCAACACAGCAAGCGCAGAGCAGAGCGCATCCGCAGCCGAGCAGCTTTCTGGACAAGCGCATCAATTAAGGCAGATGATTGACCGTTTCAAGTTTAGCGACAGCGGAAGCCATTCAAGTTATTCTTCAAATATGGGGAATAGTTATTCTGGCGGCGGGATGGTTTCAGGGCGAAGCCACAGCAGCAACGTTTTGCCAGAAAGGACTCACATTGACAGAACGCAGCCCGAGGATATTATTAGCTTAGAAAGCGATGATTTTGGAAGGTATTAAAATCAAAGAATTAGAAATAATATTTAAAGTGCAGAGCCTTTTCTTGCAAAGGCTCTGCAAAAAGGGATAACATATTTTTTATAATAAATATATTTTTAAAATTATGACCTATATTTTAAATCGTCTGAAATGAAAAGATTGATTGCAATAGACGGACCTTCAAGCTCTGGAAAATCTACAACAGCGAGGCTGGTTGCGAAAGAATTGGGCTATATTTATATTGACACAGGCGCAATGTATCGCGCTGTTACAGTAGCTTGGCTTCGTGCCTGCAATCAAAATAATTCTATTTTTCCCGAAAGCAATAAAGAAGCTCTGACAATCCCGAACGAGAGTTATGATAGCCATTTTATTTTAAATCTTTTAAAAAGCATTAAAATTGAGCTTAAACAAAGTAAAGATGGACAGCAAACCTTTTTAAATGGAAAAAATGTTAGCGATGAAATACGCGAGCCTATTGTAACAAAATACGTTAGCCCAATTTCAGCAATTTCTTCTGTTCGTGATTATTTAGTCGCTCAGCAGCGTGAGCTTGGGAAAAACGGTGGAGTTGTTATGGACGGTCGCGATATAGGAACGGTTGTCTTTCCGAATGCAGATTTAAAAATATTTTTAATTGCAAGCCCTGAGGAGCGTGCAAAACGGAGAACTCTTGAATTGCTTGCCCAAGGTAAAAACGCAACAATCGAAGAAGTGAAGCAGCTTTTAATAGCTCGCGATAATTACGATTCATCTCGCGAGAACTCCCCTTTAAAGAAAGCTGGAGACTCCATTGAAATAGATAATTCTTTGCTCACTATTCAAGAGCAAGTAGAAATAATTGTAAATTTAACAAAAACGTAAACGTTAATTAAAAGGCATTGAAATGAAAACAATGAAACTATTTTTTATAATCCTTATAATTTTAAAACTTTCACTTTTTAGCGCTTTCGCTCAAGAAATATCTTATATTTTGCCAGACATTGCGGCGCCCGGTATGAATGTTTATTTTGAAATTATTGGTCCAAGCAATGCAACTGGAAATTTTGGAACAGACGGGTTTTATCTGAACGACCAAACGAGCAATGTTAAAGTTGAATGTCTAAATGAAAACGATGAGTGGAAAATCGCATTTGGACCAGTCATCTTGAGCTGGGAGGGACGGATGATTTCCTCGCAGGCATTTGTAAACCCAGCCGTCCAGCCAAATTCTTCTTATTGGGACGATTTGCAAAATGAATTTCGCATTCCAATTAGAGTAAGCGTTAATGGCGCCTTTAGCAATGTAGATACTTTTTATATTGTTAGACCTTATAATCTTGGAGATATTAGTTCAAATCTCGAAAAAGTATTCGGAGAAGGAACACTTGGAAGACGCTCCCGCCGTGGCGCTATGATAGTAGATTCTTTAATATTAGCAATGAGGCAAGTTTACACTGTTTCAAAAAGTGATTGCGATCCAATCAGCCCCGGCAATCAAGCATATTTGCCCTTTGTCCTGCTTTCAAAAGGCAAAATAGAAGGACAACATATAAATACAATAATATCTGTCGATGGCAGCGCTCCCTCGTCTGGAAAAGCTGGGAATGGTGGCCCAGGTGCTGGTGGAGGAGGCGGGAGATTCTGCGACTGGTCTGGCGATGGTGATGCAGGCGGCTCTGGCTTTACTGGCGGAGGTCCCGGGGGACGCAATAATTCTGGAAGCCCTTTTTCTAGCAACTATGAAAATGAAACTGGCATAGGGACTTTTAGCAATGGCGCAAGTTTAAATGGAGTTGCCGCTCCAGCTTTCGCTTGGTATGAATCATCTGGCGGAGGGACAGGACATCCTTTTGGCATTTCTGGTATGGGTTGCTCTGACGGTGTTAATTGCGATCCCCCAGGCGGCTATGGTGGTGGAAGTGGATATCAGCAAATGCAAAGAGGTGGCTCGGCTGGCTATGCCACAGCAGGCTCATCTTCAACTGTAAGTTCGAATACCGGAGGGAAAGCCGTAGGAAATTCTATGGGAGTTCCGCTTGCCGGCGGCTCTGGTGGAGCAAGTGGCAACCCACAAGGAATGAGAAATTGCTCAGGCTCAGGTGGTGGCGGTGGTGGCGCAATTTCGGTTTTTGCGAGTTCAATTAGGGAAATGTCATTTTACGCTAATGGTGGCGGTGGTGGCGGAGGAGACGGAGACGGAGGAAGCGGCTCTGGAGGATTGATTTCCATCTCTGCCAAGCATGCTATTGATAGAGTTGCTTCTTATGTCTCGGGCGGGACGGTCGGATCAGCCTCCGGAGGAAGCGGGCGAGTTCGTGCTGATGCTTTGCAATATATTTCTAATAATTATTATCCAGTTTCTACTGCTTCTACTTATCACGGCTTTGCAAGTGATACGAGCCACCACATTGATAGAATTCATACAATCCAAGGGAGCAAGGAACTTGGAAGAACACTCTCAGCTTATTTGAAACCAGAAAATGGCAACTGGACAGAGATAGCTTTAAACCAAGGAGCAGAAAGCTGGTCAGCTAACTTAGACTTGAATTTTACAAGCGATACTATTTTTTATTTTGTTGTAACCCAAGATGTTGCTAATCCATCGAATATTCAATACCGATTGGAGCCAGAAAGAATTTTTTCGCAAGCTGCTGCAAACGTTTTAATGATTAGAAGAATGTCGGAAATTGCTGGCGACTCGCTCGCTTATTTCCAAATTGCAAACTGTGAGAATGCGTATAAAGACAGCACTCTTTATATAAGGAATAATGGCGACAGCCCTGTTAAAGTCAGCTTTGATCAAGCTAATTTTCTTCATGGAAACCGAGGCTTCCAACTCATTAGCCCTCATAGTGAGATCACTATCCCAAGCGACGAATCTATTCCAGTTGTTTTAAGATTTACTTATCAAACAGGTCAAAGCGGAACGATAACCGACAGCTTGATGATTCCAAATGATAGCCCCAATAAAAGCACTTGGCTAATAAGACTTGTTGCAGACATTGAAGACCTTGATCTAGAAATTTATGATTTAACGCTCACGAACATTGTTACAGACATTGATTTTGGAGCTTCTTGCATTGACGAGCAAAATATCGCTTCTGTTGTAATTCGTAATAACTCTAATTTAACAGTAAATTTAAAAGATGGAATTCTGGATCCAAGCCTTGGTTTTGCGTTCAATATTGCGGGAGAGCGGAGTTTAGATCCTAATGATACCTGTCTTGTCGAAATTGTTTTCGCGCCCACTGAGGAAATTGATTATTACTCCATTTTGACCTTTGGAATTGATGAATGCGATACTTATATAAAAGAAATAAGTCTTTTTGGAACAGGTCGCATAGCCCGTTTTGATTTATCAAGAAAGCAAATTGATTTAGGAAATATATGTAACAATGACTCAATTTTCTTTAACTTATTTGTAAAAAATAATGATGTTTTTCCGATTAATATAAATGATATTAACTTAACTTTGCCGAATAGCACTTATTCAATTAATAGTCTACAGATTGAGCCAAATGATTCTACAGAAATCATTGTAAAAGCATTTGCGAGTGGAATAGGGGCTTTGCAAGGAAAGATTTACATTAGCTCAACTGACTGCGGCACTTTTAGTGACTCTATAAGCATAAGTGCAAATGTAGTAGAAACGAATTTAGAAATAGTTAGCATCGAGTTGTTCGAGCCTGTTAGAATTGGACAAAGAGATACAATTAGAATAACTTTAATAAACAATGGAAGCGCCTCTGCATTTATAAGGGATTATCCAGTTGTAAGCCCGCCATTTAGAATAATAAGTTTCGACCCTGCAAATCCTCCCTTTTCTTTGCCAGCTGGCGCTGAAATGTCATTCGACTTGGAATTTGCACCAACAAGCAATTTAATCGACTCTACTTTTATCACCGTCTTTTCATTTGCAAACGCTGGCGCTTGTGATGATTACGCTGAGTTCTCAGTTAAAGCGACTATAGTAGAGCCGGAAATCGTTATGTCGAAATATATCTGCGATTTCGGAAAAATTGCTATTTGCCAAACAAAGCTCGACACAGTTTATTTAACAAACAATGGAACTGGCGATGTGAATTTAACTAATGAGCCAGAAATCCTTGGACAAAATAGCTCTCGCTTCAGGATTGTCCAATCTCCTGCTTCGAAAATGAGGATCAGCCCAGGAACTACCGTCGCTTATATAGTTGAGTTTGATCCGCGTTCAAGCGTTTCGGGAACGAAAACTGCTCAATTAATGATATATACTGATGACTTTGTGGATTCGGAAATTTCAATAAATTTGACTGGCGAAAGTTTAGAGCTTAACGTTCAGCTTAGCCCGAATGAACTTGACTTCGGTTCTGTGCCTATTGGAGGGACTGCAAATCGAATATTGACTTTGACTAATCACGGAGAGCTTGATGCAAGAATTTCCAGCATAGTTTCTGATAACCCTAATTTAGTTACAACGCCGAATCAGGATATTTATTTAGTCGCAAACGGAGGAGATATTTCTTTAGACCTTTCCTTATTCTTTGCAAATAGTGGAGATAACAATGGAACTATTAGCATTATTTTCGACTTGCAATGCAACGACACAATAAGGGTGCCTTTCACCGGCAGGGCGCTTGAAGGAGACATCTCTGTAACTGACTATATTAATTTTGGACAGCTTGCCTCTTGCGAGGACGAAACCAGGGGTTTGACTATCGAAAATACTGGAGACGCCCCTGTTACTTTGCAAAGTATTAACTTGATTGGACAAGATGCTTCTTTGTTTTCTATTGTCAGTCAGCCTGCTCTACCTCTCAATTTAGAGCCAACTGAAATGGCGGAATTTCAAATAAATTTCACTCCAGCCAACACAAGCGATGGAGCAAAAAGCTGCAACGCAGTGATTAATGCTATTGTAAATGCTCAGGAGGTTGAGCTTGTAACAGGTCTTAGCGGTGAAAAAGTGTCTGCTATGATTGCTTTGCCAAGCGAGATTGTTTTTGGGAGTGTAGTCATTGGGATTACCGAGGTAAAGGAACTTGCAATAAAAAATATAGGTATCGTCCCGATCCTTATCGATTCATTGCATTTAGAAAGAGATCTGCCGCAGTTTGCTTATCAGCCGAATTATAAAGATAGAATTATTGCCCCAAACGACAGCATCGTTATAACTATTCGCTTTAGTCCAAGCGAAATAGCGAGTTATTACGATTCGCTTGCACTTTATTACAAAGTTGGCACTTGCGGCGATTCAAAAAAAGTTTCCATTCGCGGAAATGGAATGCCGGCTAATTCTGTAACTGTGTGGTTACCCGATACAGTTGTCAGCCCAAGTATTAGCGACTTCACGCTCCCGCTTTATGCAAAACTTGAAAACGATGGAAGCCCAATAAAACTGAGTTTCAATGCGACTTTGAGATACAATGCGAGCTTGCTTTACATTTATAACGATGAATTAAATAATATTAAAGTTCTGAAAGATAGTGTTATTTTCAATGAAACGGAAGGAATCAGCGAAAGAGTTTTGCATTTGTTCTTTGAAGAAACTGAAGTCAGCTATGCAAGCAAGATGATACGTAGTTTCCCATCAAGCACACTTCTTGGAGATAAAAAGACGACTACTTTTTCTTGGAGCGATATTTCATTCACAAATGAAAGCAACGAAATTGCGGAATTGCGATTCAGAAATTCAGTTATGGAATCTGAAATTTGCGAGCAAGGAGGAGAGCGACTATTAAAATACAGCAACCCACTTTATTTGCAAGTCTACCCAGTTCCAGCAGCAGAAAGAATTGCGATTGATGTGCAAACAAACGAGACAGGTGAGCATAGAATTGAGCTCTTTGGTTTGAACGAGCAAAGAACAGAGCTTTTCCGTTGGAGCGTTGCTCCAAATTCAAGTAAATCGTTCAGTTTTATTTATAACACAAATGAAATTGCAAACGGTGTCTATACTGTTATACTTTCCACGCCAACAGAGCGAAGGTATCAACAAATAATAATTTTAAAATAAGAGAAGATGCAGATGGACTCCACCTTGAAGGTGGCGTCCATCTCTGCGCTGTTTCTTCTTCCCGAGCTCAAATGGAAAGGAGTGGGACAGCGTAGGGAACTGGCATGCCTGTTCCCTTTCCACAAGGGGTTGCAACCCCTTGTGGAAAGTTAGATCAACACAAATAAAAATATCAATCAAGGGGTTAACCCCTTAGTTATTATAATCTTACTCCGACTCCCGACTCCCGACTGTCTTGTCCTGAAATACGTTGACCTAAATTAATCAATTGTAAACTATTTTTTTGCATTTTTTCTGCTTTTTTTTAGATTTTAAAACCTTAGTATGTGATAATATTGTTATTGCTTTATATAATTTA
>JAAYJM010000164.1 GCA_012522895.1 Ignavibacteria bacterium | reverse complement strand
GCTGTCCCAGTGAAGCAGCGAGGTGCGGTACTGGTTAGTCTGAAACTGGTTGAGCCAGATCATCCCGACCAAAATCACGGCAAAAGAGAGCTTCATCCACTTTTTTGATTTTCCGGTTTTTTCAATATATGTCAATAAATCTTCAAGCATGGATTGAAACAAAACGCACTATCCCTTACTGAGTAATTTTCCAATCAAAATTTGCATTTTTTTATGCTTTAAGGATACATTTTTCTGTAGTTAAAAATAATTGAAATCTAAATTAAATTACTATCAATAAGTTGGCTAAAATATTAATAAAGAGTGACTAATTAAGAGTTAAAAGGATGAGTCTGACTACCAATAAAGGGTAAGAAAAAACAGATGCACTCTATTTTTCCATTACCTGCTTAAAATCAACTTCCCAAAAAGAATAAGTTTGTTCTGGTAACCTGAACAGGCTGTTATTTAAACTCATATAGCTATAAGAAGTATGAAAAGTAGTAGCCATGAAATTATCTGGTATATTCATTTTTTCCTCAAAATTTGACTGCCCGTTATCAACAAATATTGTTAAAGGTTTTAAGTCTTTATCAATAGTACTCAATATTAAAGTTTCGATACCAATTGCCCAGTCACCAACAAATGGATAAGAAGAGAAATGTGAATCTACTAACTTTTGTGAAACTATTAACTTTCTGTCTTCTTGCTCATTCGCGATTTTTACTAATTCATAAATTGCATCAATTCTACCTACATATAATGGGGCGTATCTTTTGAAAGTGCTTATCCCAAATAATATTAATAAAATTCCAACTATGGTGAAAACAGATTGATTAGAAGTTGAAAAGTTTTTAATAGCAGAATAATATACAATGGTCGAAAACATTGTCAGTGGTAAAAATATTTTTTCCATTTGCATATTTGACTCTCCTTCTTTAAAAGATACACAGGCAACAAAAAAATAACTGATTGAAAAAAGTGTCAAAAATAAGACATGAGTCCATTTTCGTTTGCGCAAAGAGATAACTATTGTAATGAAAAAAACAGATAGCAATGGTAGGTATAATGTTTTAATTTTCTGCTTAAAAAAGCCATATGGATAGTAAGAATCAAACTCTTTTAGTACAGAGAATGGGGATTTCAAAACATTTTCGTATAGATTTTGATGCTCAGGATTGTCATTTCCAATAAATATTTTGTACAAAAAAAGAATCAAAGTAAAAGTAAGCAACAGATATGGCATGATACTTTTAAACCTATTATTAAGAATGACGTAAAACAAAATTGAGAAAATGAGCGAAAATAATGCAATAGCATGAGACACATAACCAAAAACTACAAACAGGCAGGAAACCAGCAGGGTAATTGCTACTTTCCATTGTCCCCATATGCTCTTTTTGTCGGCGTAACACAGCCATGCAAAAAGCAAAATGCTATTTAGCAATGCAATTGTGCTTTCAGATGTTGGTCTGAAATAACTTTCTCCAACACCAATGGCAGATATTGCTATTATTGCAAAACCCGCAGCTTTGTTTTTTAAGACATTATTGGCTAAATAAAAATAAAATAGCTTTACGAGGACAAAAGAAGTAGAGTAAACATATAAACATAATAATAAAGAAAAATTAAATTTAGTTGCCAACACAAGTAAAGCCTGATTAATAATAGTTGTTGACCGGCCATGAGGAATGAAGAAATCTTGGCTATTAACAATATTGAAAAAGTAATAGGCAGGATCCAAAATCAATATTCTTTCTTTTGTGTAAATAATAGACAGACCAATTAGAAGCAAAAAAAACAAATATGAAAGAACTTCAAGGCACTTGATTTTATTTACCGAGATTTTCATAACCTATACTATATTATTTCAGTTGCAAAAATGAATAAAAAAAATGGTATTGCTACATTAACAAAAATTATTATGTTTGCTTTATAGGAATTATTATAGCGCTTTAATATGAAGCTTAAGTTTCATGGAAAATATTTGCCACTTTACATAATAGCTTTTTTTGGTGTTCTCCTATTTTTTATGGGAATTGCCAATCATTATTTTTTTCGTACGGTGACTTATGATTATGGCAATTATAACTTTGCTTTTTGGGATTATTCACACTTCAGGATTAGCCCGATGCCTACCTATCCAGGTAATTTTTTACAGGACCACTTTTCGTTCACATTAATGTATTTTATTCCGGTTTTCTGGCTACTAAATTGGTTAACCGGAACATACACACTTATAATCATTCAATACGTTTTAATATTGGTTGCTGCATGGTTCACTTATAAATTTGTAATGCTTAAAACCGATAATCATTGGCTTGGAGTAGGAGTTTTGGTCTATTATTTCATATTGCTTGGAAGATATACGACTTTTTCGTGCGACGTTAATCTTGCTGTAATTTCTTCATGTTTCATTCCAGTATTTCTTTATTTTTTTGAGAAGGAAAAATATCTTGTATCTTCAGTCCTGTTAATTCTTTCTCTGTTTTCGAGAGAAAATATTCCACTTTGGTTTATTTTTATTTTTATCGTTTTAATCTTTCAACATCGGAAAGAAAAAAAAGCGGTATTGTTCAGCCTCATAGGGATTGCGGTTTCAATACTCTATTTTATATTACTCTTTAAAATATTCATTCCTGCCATTGAAACCGAAGAGAAGCAGTTTACGCTTTTTAACTACTCTGCACTGGGCTCCAATCCAGGAGAAGCGCTTAAATTCATCATTCAAAACCCGATGGAAAGCATTAAACTGTTTTTTATTAATCACCTTGATAATCCTGCTTTTAATAGAGTAAAAGCCGAATTTTATATTGTTTATCTGATATCGGGAGGTATTATTCTGCTGCTAAGACCACAGTTTTTTATTTGGTTTATACCAATTGTTGCTCAGAAAGTACTCAACGATTCATATATTCGCTGGGGAATTTCAACATATTATTCTATTGAGGTAGTAACAATGCTTCCTTTATCTGTTTTTTGGACACTCACATCATTAAAATCAAAAAAACTTCAAAATATACTTTCTTTCATTATATGTATTGCCACGCTCTCAATGACCATTTACAAACTTGACAGAAAAAATGTTGAAATTCCCTGGACATTAAATCCGTCCAAAGAAAAAATTTACTACAAAGGCTTCTGGAAAGCTTCGTTTGATATAAAAAAGGTGAACAAACTGTTAAGGCAAATTCCAGCCAATGCTAAAGTCAGTGCTTCCGATCATCTACTTTCCCATCTTGCGCAACGTCAGCATATTTATCTTTTTCCATCTGTAAGGGATGCTGAATATATAGCTTTTTCAGTTTTTGATGATTATTTTATGATTTCGCATGAGGAAAATGAAAAAAACAGAAATATGTACTTATACGATTCGGGCTGGAAAATTGTGGCACAGGAATTTCCGGTTTTTCTTTTGCAATCAAAACAGTCAATTCCTGGAGTTGAAAAGATTAATGCAAATAAATTAGTTCTATCAAGTGATACCTTGTTTTGTAATTTCGAAACTATTGACCATATCACTAATCAGACGCTTTTTAATAATGATAAAGTGGCAGAAAGCGCTTCAAAACTGACTACTGAGAGGTCTTTTAGCAAAAACCACAGCATAAAACTAAGTGCTAAAGATCCTTACAGTTCACCATTCGTTTTTGATGATATTGAAAAAATGCGCTATATGCATATCAGCATTTGGAGTTTGGGAGAAGAAAACAAATCTCATATTGTTGCAGAGGGTAGTAATAATTTTTATTTCTCTAGCAGTAAGGTAGAATCTAACGACGAAACGGGTTGGGTGAAGTTAGCTTTAAGCTTTTGGATACCTCAGAATTTGAGAGTTGATGATTTGAAAATCTACTTATACAACAGTGGAGATCAATCTGTTTACTTTGATGATTTAAAAATTATTAATTATTACGAAAAGACAGAATGATATTT
>JAAYJM010000163.1 GCA_012522895.1 Ignavibacteria bacterium | reverse complement strand
CTATTGCAATGGTAAAAATCAAGAAACGCAAGAAAGCCAAGAAAATTTAGCAATTCAAGAAACACAAGAAAATCAAGAAAAAAATGAAGGAACAAAAGTGAAACCAAAGTATGTTATTTCTGTTAGCCAAAGCGGCAATTCTCTCGGAGATATAACTTTAGAGCTATATCCAGACATTGCTCCAAAGCACTGCCATAATTTCGACAGCTTAGTAGCCGAGAAATTTTACGATGGGACCGCATTCCATCGCGTAATACCAGGCTTTATGATCCAGGGCGGCGACCCAAATTCAAAAAATAAATCGAAAGATAGCTGGGGAATGGGCGACCCGTCCCAAACAAAAGTTCCAGCTGAATTTAGCAAAACCCCACATAAACGCGGCATTCTCTCTGCTGCTCGTGCTCAAGACCCAAATAGCGCCTCTTCTCAATTCTTTATCTGCGTTGCAGATGCTCCCTATCTCGATGGGAACTATACCGTTTATGGAGCTGTTGTGTCGGGTATGGATGTTGCAGATAAGATAGTCAACTCAGAGCGGGATAAAAAAGATAATCCATTAGAAAAAATAGAAATGAAAATTAGAAAAGTAGAAGAAGAAAAGTAGTTTTGCTTTTTGTCTGAACTGTAATTTCACAAATTTTTCTAATTCGCAAGTTTTTTACTCATCCGATGGCTCGAAGTCATCGGATGAGTTGATGTTAGATTCAGAAAGACTATCATAATCTTTGAAATCATTTAATCAGTTATTGAGGCTTTCTTCTTCTTAAAAAGACTTTAGTAATGTCTTTTACTGAGTCGATAAATTTTTCAATTTCTTCGTCAGTTGTAAAGTAAGAAGGACTGCAACGCACTGTTCCCCAAGGATGAACTCCCACTGGCTCAAGCAAAAGCGGAGCGCAGTGGATACCAGTCCGAACAATAATGTCATAAGAGCTTTCGAAAATATAGCCCACTTCTTCTGGCACAATGCCGTTAATATTGAAGCAGAAATTAGATAAATTATTGTTTTCTGTTGAGGTGTAAATAGTCAAATCTGGGTGGTCTTTTAGCTCTTCAATCATATATAAGACTTGCTGAGATTTTTTTGCGTGAATTTTATCAATTCCAATGCCCAAAATATATTCTACGCCAGCTTTTAGCGAAACGATGCCAACGGAATTTGGCGTTCCAGCTTCATAATGCAATGGAAAACCATCGGGCTGCACCAGCACTTCACTTAAAACACCCGTTCCGCCTACCTTAAATGGTTTTAAATTAATGCCTTCTTTAACGTAAAGCCCGCCAATACCGGAATAGCCAAAGAGGGATTTATGCCCAGTGAAAGCAAGCAAATCAATGTCCCAAGCGCTGACATCAATAGGTATATTGCCAGCAGATTGGGAAGCGTCAACAATTATTAAGCAATTATGCTTATGTGCAATTTTTGCTACTTTTTCAATGTCTGTTATGGAGCCAGTAACGTTTGAGCTATGGTTTAGCACAATAGCCCTTGTGTTCGGCTTAATTTCGTTTTCAATGTCCTCGGGCTTTACATTTCCATATTTATCGCAAATAGCAAAGCTAAGCTCAATTTTGCCTTCAAGTTCCATCATTTTCAAAGGACGAATCACTGAATTATGCTCAATCGCAGTAGAGACAACGTGTCCGCCTTCAAGTCCGGAGCCTTTAATTGCAAGGTTTAAGGATTCTGTGCTTCCAGAAGAAAAAACAATGTGATATGGGTCTGGTGCATTAAAAAGCTGGGCTAATTTTGACCTACAACAATAATCAATATCCTCCATTTCGCGTTCAAAACTTGAGCGTGCTGAATGCACTGGGGGGGTCATTACATATTCGTTAACTGCTTTGTGAACCGCTTCGGGTTTTGGAAAACTTGTTGCAGTGTTATTCAAATAAATCATCAATTCTCCGTTTTTGTTTATTTAATAATTGTAACTTCTACTTCAACTATGCCTTGCTCAATCATTCCGATTTGCTCGGCTGCTGCTCTTGATAAATCAATGATGCGTCCTTGCACAAAAGGACCTCTATCGTTGACAACTACGATGGTAGTCAGATTATTTTGCAAGTTCCTCACTTTCAGCATTGTGCCAAATCCTAATGTTCTATGGGCAGCGCTAAGTTTATTTTTATTATAAATATCTCCATTTGCGGTTTGGCGTCCTTCAAATTCATCGGAATAATAAGATGCTAAGCCGTAAAAAACATTTCCTTGCGGATGGCTGTCTCCATTTTGCGATGAAGTTGAAAAGCGAGTTAAACTGCTGCAACTCTGCAATAAAATGAAAGCAATAAATAAATATTTAAGTTTAATTTTCATTCAAATACAAAATTTCAAATTCTTCAGAAACAAAAATAGTATAAAATTAATTAATCTGCTAATTGTAATCTTAAAATTTCAGTAAAAAGTCGCTGAAACAAAATTTTATGCTAAAAATAATTATAATTAATGTATAAAAAAAGTCCAGTGTTTTGCTGGACTTTTTTATTTATACCGTTTATTCTTACAAGAAATTCTATGCTTCTTCTGTATTTTCAGCCTGAGTTTCTTCTTTTACTTCTTCAGTTTTTACTTCTTCGGTTTTCACTTCATCAGTTTTCACTTCATCAGTTTTCACTTCTTCAGTTTTCACTTCTTCAGTTTTCACTTCATCAGTTTTCACTTCTTCGGTTTTCACTTCTTCGGTTTTTACTTCATCAGTTTTCACTTCTTCGGTTTTTACTTCTTCAGTTTTTACTTCTTCAGTTTTTACTTCTTCTTCTTTTGTCTCTTCAACTACTGGAGATGCTTCAGCACTAACTTCTTCTTTTGCCTCTTCTTCTACGCTGCCAATTGCTGGAACAATTTTTTGCTCTTTGGGGAGATGATCAGCAAGAGTAGGCGAGGAAAATTCTGAATCGAAGAAGGATTTTTCTTCATCGGAAATGCTAACAGTTTCATTAACAAATTTATCTGCATTTGGAACCGGGTGCTTTGTGTTGTAAACATCAATATCAGCTTGTTCTTTGTCGCGCAATGCTTCTACAGCAGAAAGGACAATTTTTTTAGACTCTTTGTCAAATTCCACAACTTTAAGTGGAAGGACGTCAGAAATCTGGAAGAATTCGCTTATATTCTTTACAGGAGCGAAGGAAAGCTGCGAAACGGGAACGAAGCCGTCCACCTCGTCTGGAAGCTCAACAATAACGCCTTTTTCTATAATGCGCTCAATTTTTGCCTCTGTATAAGCACCAATTTTATATTTTTCCTCAAAGTAGTCCCAAGGATTATCAATAATTTGCTTGTGTCCGAGGGCTATTCTTCTTTGTTCAGGATCGATGCTCAGAACAACGACATCAATTTCATCGCCTTTTTTGACAAACTCGCCGGGGTGCCTTATCTTTTTTGTCCAGGACAAGTCGCTAATATGAACAAGCCCATCTACGCCGGGTTCAAGTTCAATAAAAACGCCAAAATTAGTGAGGTTTCTTACAATGCCATTATGCTGGGAGTCAACTGGATATTTCTGCATTAAATCTGCCCATGGGTCTGGCTCTAACTGCTTCATACCGAGAGCGAGTTTTTTATCGTCCTTATCAATATTAAGAACAATAGCTTCAACAATTTGTCCCATCGAGACCATTTGTGAAGGATGCTTAATATGTTGAGTCCAAGACATTTCGCTAATATGAATAAGCCCTTCGATGCCTTTTTCAATTTCGATAAAGGCGCCGTAGTCAGTTAAACTAACAACTTTTCCTTGAACATTGGTGCCTATGTCGTATTTAGCTCCAATAGTGTCCCAAGGATGCGGTGTTAATTGTTTCATACCGAGGGAGATTCTTTTTTTATCAGGGTCAAAATCCAGAATAACAACTTTCACAACTTGATCGAGCTCAACCACCTCGCTTGGTTTGTTAACTCTACCCCAAGAAAGGTCGGTAATATGGACAAGTCCATCTACTCCACCGAGGTCTACGAATACACCAAAATCTGCAATTGCTTTAACGGTGCCTTCGAGAACTAATCCTTTTTCTAACTTGCTTACTATGGCTGCGCGTTGTTCTTGCAACTGCTCTTCAAGAAGAACTTTATGGCTAACAACAACGTTTTCGCTTGGGTGATTAACTTTTACAACCTTGACGTCAATAGTTTTAGCAACCCAGCTGTCGAAATCTCTAATTGGTCTTACATCAATTTGAGAGCCAGGCAAAAATGCTTCAATACCAAGTAAATCAACGACCATGCCGCCTTTGATGCGTCTTAAAATGCGGACAAGGACGACTTCTTGCTTGTCGTAAAGTTTAATTATATCTTCCCAGATACGCATAAAATCAGCTCTGCGGCGAGAAAGAAGTAGACGTCCGTTTAGATCTTCTATTTTTTCGATGTAAACGTCAATTTGATCGCCGACTTTAAGTAGTTCAGCATTTAGTAGCTCTGCTCTTGGCACTATACCAACGGATTTAAAGCCAATATCGACGTGAACCTCGTCTTTGGTTATAATTGTGATTGTTCCATTTACAAGCTCGTCTTCTTTGATATTTAAGACAGATTTTTCGGAAAGTTTGCGGTAGGTTTCATCGTCTATTGGGAATTCCCCAAATCCGTATTCAAGAAGTGATGACACAGTTGCTTTCTGTTTGGCTGATTGTGGTTTCTCTTTATCTAAAAGCATTGACTGCTCAAGAGAAACATCGTGTCCGATATTTGCTTCAGCAATGTTTATTGCTTCATCGGTCATTAAGAATGCTCCATTTATTGAAAAAAAAAGTTAATTATTTGTCAAAATATTTAATTTACATTTGTAAAGATATGCAATTTAAATAATTATATTTATTTATACAAATACAATTATAGATATTTAAAATATTATTTTATATTATTATAAATAAATATTTACTATATTTGCCATACTAAGCATACAAAAGGAGATATATGAAATTTGCCATACTCACTGGCGGAGGGGATAGCCCCGGTATGAACGCATTTGTCAGGGCTGTCGTTCGCAGCAGTTTGAACTTAAATCCCTCTACTTCTGTTTGGGGAGTGATTGATGGCTGGCGTGGAGCGATAGATTCAAATTTTAAAAAGTTGGGAAAACGCGAAATGGCTGGCATAGCCCACACGGGAGGAACTATTTTAGGAACTTTAAGAGCGCCTGAGCTTAAAGATAATATTGACGCGCAAGAGGGAGTTGCGCTCAATCTTCATGATAATAATTTCGATTATCTGTTCGTTATAGGAGGAAATGGTAGCTTAAAAGCTGCTGAGACTGTAAATAAAATTATCGTATCGCGTGGCTTGAGAACAAAGATCCTTGTTGCTGCTGGCTCTATTGATAATGATGTGTGCAATAATTTCGGCTATTCTATTGGATTTTACAGCGCAATCGACAAAAGTTTAGAAATGTTGGAGTGGATACGCGATACAGCGAGCGCGCACCGCCGTGTTTACATTATAGAATCTATGGGGAGGGACTCGGGCTATCTTGCATTTTTTGCTGGCATTGCCACCGGAGCTGAATATGTGATAAGACCTGGCGAAAACGTTGATTATGAAAAAATGGCAAATATGATAAACGAAAGGGATAGAGATAGCAGAATCATTGTTTCCGAAGGCTATGATAAATCTATTGAAGATGTAAGAATAATTTTAGAAGAGATTTTCACAAAAAGGGGAGTAAATCACGAAATTAGAACTGTTGATATGGGCTATTTCCAAAGAGGTGGAAAAGCAGCTGTCCAAGATATTTTACACGCAAGCTGGCTTGCTCACTCAATGGTAAAATGCGCATTTAATCACTGTGAAAGTGGCTTTTACACCGGTTATAATATTGGGCATCCCCCAACTGTTTTAAGCTTGGAGGAAGCGATTGACGATGAAAACTCTACGCATTATAATTTACCAAAAGAGATTATTGAATTTGCTATTGCTTTAAGATAATAGAGGCAAAAAATTTGCATTAATAATAAAAAATAAAACTGACAAGGAGCTTTCATTCATCGTAAAAAAGATAATATTTTTAAGTATTTAACTATTAAACGTAAAAAATACTTTTTTTCTTTATTGTTTTTTTTTAATTTGAAAATTAAACTGTATTTATTAAATTAAACTATATTATTGAAGTAAATTCTGCTAAAACTATATGAAATTATTCAAAACTTTTCTATGGAGGTTTATAATGAACAAATTGACAAAGCTGTCATTTTCAATAATTAGCTTATTTCTCGCTTTATTCCTTAGCTTTAATTCTTTGAGCGCTCAAGGAACAAAAGCTTATGGCTATAATGCAAATGGCGGAGGAGGTATTCCGGTTGGACCTTTCTACTTTTACTTAGAAAACGCTGGGACGCTTACCTCAATTCAAGATCAACAAGGACAAGATCTAGTGCTGTCTGGTTCTTGGGCTAATGGAGTCTGGTATGCTTGCGTTGGAAATAATTTAATTACTTTCAACACAGTAACCGGCAATAGAACCATGATAGGTAATATGGGTAGAAGTATCAACGGAATGTCTTATGACATTACTACAAATACTATGTATGGTGTTGCTTGGGAAAATGATAATGGTAATTTATATACCATAAATTTAGCATCAGGGGCAACCCAGCTTGTAGGCTCAATTGGGCCTGGTATGCTTTTTATCAACTTAGCATGCGATAATAATGGCAACCTTTATGGGCTAAACCTATATGATGATGCTTTGCACATAATCGACAAGGAAACAGGCGTTGCAACTTTAATAGGCGAAATAGGATACTCCCTTAATTATGCTCAAGATATGGAGTTCGATTTAGTAGAAAACGTTTGCTATGCAGCATCTATATACGAAGATGGTGGTTGGATAGGGAATTTGCTAAGAATAGATATTGAGACCGGTGAGGCAACCGTTGCCGGATATTTCCCAAATAGCAACTTGGAGGTTACTGGCTTTGCAATACCATTTACCCCAGAGTGCTTGGCATTCCCTAAATTAGTTGAGCCGACTAACCGCGCTATAGAGGTTCAGTTTTCTCCAGCTTTTATTTGGGCAGACGTTGAAGATGCCGAAACTTACTCTATTCAAATCGCAACTGATCCAGGTTTTGAAGAAGTGGTTTTTGAAGAAGATGGCATTGTTGGGAGCTATTTCAATCTTCCCTTTGGATCCGAACTTGAGGCTACAACGGTTTACTGGTGGCATATTATGGCGCATTCAGGAGACAATTGCAATAGCTATTGGTCTAATAAATGGTCATTTACTACAGAGGGCGAATTGCTCCCACCAATTTTGACATCTCCAAGCGATGAAGCAACAGAGGTCTTTTCTTATCCAACATTAACTTGGCAATCTGTATCAGGCGCCGAGAATTATCATGTCCAATTGGCAAGCGATGAGTTTTTTAACGACCTGCTCTATGACCAAGAAGAAATTTCAACAAATAGATTTTTTGCAAGAGCTTTGGAATTAGGAAGCACTTACTATTGGCGAGTTTTAGCTTATAATGCTTCTGTGTCGAGCGATTGGTCTGAGGAATGGAGCTTCGTAACAACGGATATAAGCCCATTTTTTGGATATAACGCAAGCGGTGGCGGTTTATCAGTCGGAACAGTTGTTTTCGACAGAAACACACCTTCGAATATGTATGTGCTTCAAAATCAAGCTGGAACGCCTTTTGTTAGGGCTGCAACTTGGGCAAATGGAACTTGGTATGGCACTATTTTCGATAATAACGTAGGAACATTAATAAGCATAGATAAAGTTACAGGAGCAAGATCAAATATTGGCAATCACTCGGTTAACGTTACCGGTATGTCTTATGACGTTACTACTGAAACACTTTACGCAGCGGTTTCAACAGATGATGGTGCAAGCCTTTACACAATCAACATTTCAAATGGTTCCGCCACTTTGGTTGGAGTATCGGGAGAGCATTTGTTTATCAATTTAGCTTGCAATATTCATGGCGATCTTTACGCAGTGGATTTAGTTGATGACGGCTTTTATTATATTGATAAATATACTGGAATACCAACTTTAATTGGTCCAACTGGCGCCGATGTAAACTATGCTCAAGATATGGAATTCGATTTAGAAAACGATATTTGCTATTGGGCTGCTTACACTTCTTCTGGTGGTTTATATACAGTTAACATTGAAACTGGAATACCTACGCTTGTGGGCGCTTTCCCAGGCGGCTTGGAATTGACTGGTTTTGCTATTCCTTTTGCTGAGCCTTGCCTTGCTTTTCCACAGTTAAGCGAGCCAGAAAATAATAGTCATTGCCAAAGCATTACCCCAGACTTTGATTGGAATACCGTAGTTGGCGCCAATTATTATGCTTTACAAGTTGCAAGCGATAAAAACTTCAACAATATCGTCTATGAAAATGACGAAATCAACTCTTCTAACTTTTCTCTTCCAATGGCAAATGCTTTAGAAAACCTAACAAGTTACTATTGGAGAGTTATGGCTTTTGGCGAACCTGGCTGCCAGAGCTATTGGTCTGGGAAATTTTCATTTATTACAGAAGGTGATTTGCCTACTCCCAGTTTGTCAAGTCCAATTAATGGTATGGACGGCGTAAATCCAACTGTAACTTTTAATTGGGAAGGGCATTTAGCAGCAATTCAGTTTCATATACAAGTATCTTCAACAGAAGATTTTACTGGAATAGTAGTTGATAACGAATATTTAACTGAGCCAAGCTATACTTATTCATCACTCGCTCCTTTAACAGAATACTATTGGAGAGTATCGATGAGAAATCCTTGTAGCGAAAGCCAGTGGTCAGAAGTATGGACATTTACAACTGGCTACTTGTTTACAATCGGAACTGACAGAACAATGAATGACGAGTATGAATACCCAGCCCCTTATGGTAATTACTGGTGGGGTGCAAAGCATCAGATTTTAATGCTTGCCGAAGAAATGGAAGCCGCCGGTGCTAACGCTGGATTTATTACTGCATTAGCTTTTGAGGTCGGAGCGATTAACAGCTTAGATCCGCTTTACGATTTCACTATTAAGATGAAGCAAACTAATCTTAATCAATTAGTAACAGGCTGGGAAGTAGATAACTTGCAGCAAGTATATAGTTCAGCAGCTTATTACAATACAATGGGTTGGAACTATCATAGCTTCGATACTCCATTTATGTGGGACGGCGAATCTAATGTTATAGTCGATGTTTGCTTTAACAATACTTTCTATTCGGCAAATCAAGGAACATACTATAGCGAAACTCCGTATAATTCAGTTTTGGTTACAGCGGCAGACAATACAGAAGTGTGCACTAACCCTGGAACAGCAGTTTCATCAGCCGATAGACCAAATATGAGATTTGTGGCTATGGAAGGCGAAACGGCACCAGATGCGCCTGTTTTAAGCTTACCAGAAAATGGTGCAACAGGAGAAAGCAAAAATCCGCTATTATCTTGGGAAAGCGTTTTTAACGCAGCTAACTATGTCGTTCAGCTTTCTGAAAATTCTGAATTTGATCAGTTAGTAGTAAACGAAATAACTTCAGATACTGAGTTTTTTGTTGAGCTAGATCTTGAATATTCAACTCAGTATTGGTGGAGAGTAAGAGCAGTAACCCAATATGGCACTTACGGTCTTTGGGCAGCTGCATGGTCATTTACTACAGAATTAGAATCGCTTAATATTCAATTAGGCACTGGTTGGAATTTGATTTCAAGCTATATCACCCCAGAAGATAGCGATATAGAAGAAATTTTTGCAGAAATATCTGATGATTTAAAAATAGTAAAGAATGGCGCTGGCCAAATATACGATCCCTCGCAAGGAATTAACAGTATTGGAAATTGGTATTATTCAGATGCTTATTTAGTGAATATGTTAAATGCTAACACGTTAAGCGTTATCGGAACAAAGGTTGTTCCACAATCTACACCAATATTCCTAAACACTGGTTGGAATATGTCCGCTTACTTTAGAGACAACCCGATGTCGTCTTCAAATGCCTTAACAGGTATAAGCTCAGTCCTTGTTTTAGCAAAGAGCAATTCCGGTGACTTATATAGCCCAACTTATGGAATTAACACCATTGGCAATTTAATGCCCGGGCAAGGTTATTATTTATACTTAAACGATAATAGTATTTTAATGTATCCAGCTAATAGCTCGCCAAAGTCATCGGTTACAGAAACCACACCAGTTGCAAAATTCCTCATTCCAGATTGCAAGAATACCGGAAACAACGCTACTTTGATCTTAACTGTCGATGAAAATGATGGGAATGAAATTGGCGTTTTCAATTCCGATAATGTTCTTATTGGCTCAGGAGCAATTCATAATGGTGTTGCAGCACTTACTATTTGGGGAAATGATGAATTTAACCCAAATACAAAAGCTGCTTTGGACAATGAATTGCTATTCGTTAAACTTTACAATACAAACGATAATTCATTAGTAGATATTGATTTAGTTGGTATTAGCGAGATAACAAATAGCGATGCAAGTGATTGTTTAAGCTATAAAACAAATGCGATTTACTTAGCAAAAGCAGTTATCCCAAGCGAAGAAAACTACAAGTTTGGAATTGCTATTGTTCCAAACCCAGTTGCAAGCTCCACTTCTTTTGAATTTACATTGCCTTATGAAGCAAATGCAGAAATTCAAATTTATAACCTCAGAGGGGAACTAGTAGATAATCTTGCTGCAAAAGACTATTCTATTGGTTTTAATAAAATACACTTTGACGCAAGCAACTTGGCAAGCGGCGTATATAATGTAGTTTTAACTTCTGCTGAAAGAAGAATCGCCACTGTTATGATTATAAATAAATAATAAATTAATAGCAATTTTATTGTTTTGCAATAATACAAATGTCCAGCAGTTTGCTGGACATTTTTTTTAATAAATTATTTTAAAAAAGAAAGAGCTGGAGCAATTTTGGACGATATGTATTATATGCGTAAAGCAATCGAGGAAGCAAAGCGGTCTATTGAGCATCAAGATATTCCCATTGGAGCGCTCATTGTGTATAAAAACGAGGTAATCGCTTCAAGACATAATGAAGTTGAGCTTCAGCAGGACGTTTGCGCCCACGCCGAAATTCTAACAATAAAAGATGCTGCAAAAGTAATTGGCTATAAATATTTGTTGGATTGCTCGCTCTACGTTACTTTGGAGCCTTGCACTATGTGTGCGGGAGCAATAGTTCTTGCCCGTATTCCGAATTTGATTTACGCAGCAAGCGACCCAAAAACAGGTGCTTGCAAATCACTTTATAGTATTACTCAAGACCATAGGTTAAATCATAGATGCAATGTAGTTAGCGGGATTTTAGAAAAAGAATCTTCTGCACTTATTAGGGAGTTTTTTAAAAATATTAGGGGAATCGGGAATCGGGAATCGGGAATCGGGAATCGGGAATCGGTGGTCGGTAGTCGGTAGTCGGTAGTCGGTGTGGATTAATCTATGTTCGTCTTTTGTAGAATACTTTCAATTTCTTTCGTAGAAATGTCGATTAACTCTTTTCCCTTTTCAACATATTCTATTCTGTCTATCAGCACTTTATAATTCTTTGCTGAGCGAGTTAAATACTCAGTTTCATCGTGGCTTTCTACTGAAATAGTGAGCTGGTCGCTGCTAATAAGCCCTTTAATTTTTTCAAGGAAATTTAAATCTAACTCCTCTTTCCTTAATGTGAATTTTATAGTCATGCATTTTCCCATTGCTGATAAAAAAACAATTAGGGATAAAATATTTGATTGCTTGCTGTTCTATTTTTCTAATAATGATATTTACAAGAAATGATGATAATAGATTTCTCAGTAACTTTATAAACTAATCTGTGTTCCTCGTTTATTCGTCTTGACCAAAATCCTTTTAAATCGTGTTTTAGCGCCTCGGGTGATCCTGTTCCAGAAAAAGGAGTTCTGCTTGCTTCTAAAATCAATTTTGCAATTTTTACGAATGTTTTTTTGTTATGAACAGCCCACCAATTATACTGTTCTATGCCAGCAGTTTCAAATACTATTGTTCTCATAAATCATCTTTTCTATCTCTTCTGCCGAGACTTCTGTCAAAGCAATTCCTTTTTCAACATTTCTAATTGAATTTTTTAGCATTTTATAATTTTTTGCTGAGCGGGTTAAATACTCAGTTTCATCGTGGCTTTCAACGGAAATAGTGAGCTGGTCGCTGCTAATAAGCCCTTTAATTTTTTCAAGGAAATTTAAATCTAATTCCTCTTTCCTTAATGTGAATGTTATAGTCATACATTTTCCCTTTGTTAATATAAGAAAAACGAATAGAAAAAAGAAATATTTGAATTCTGCCTTTTTCTTAATAATAAAAAAAACTCCTTTATTCTCAGGAAAGAGTGTAAAGGAGTTATAGTTATAATAAAATTAAATATTCTTATTTCCAAGCAAGATTCAAATTCCTTGCAGCAAGAGCATCATCGAGTCGCCTGACCGGTGTTTCGAAAGGAGCTTTAGTTAAAAGCTCTAAGTTTTCTTTGCCTTCTTGACTGATTTTTAGCATAGTTTCGGAAAAACCACGCAATGCCTCAAGCGTTTCTGTTTCTGTTGGCTCAATCAACATAGCCTCGCGAACTATCAAGGGGAAATAAATTGTTGGAGCGTGATAGCCATAGTCTAATAGACGTTTTGCAATGTCTTTCGCATTGAAGCCATGCTCCTTTTGACGGTCGCAGCTTAAAACAAATTCGTGCATACAGTATTCGTAATGTGGAATTTCATATTCGTCTTTTAGCTTGGAAAGTATGTAATTGGCACTAATAATAGCGTTTTCACTAATACGCCTCATTCCTTCCGCACCACACATATAAATATAGGTTAAAGCCCGAACCAAAACACCAAAATTCCCGTAAAAAGAATGGATTTTTCCAATAGATTGCGGCAAATCATAGTTTAGTTTGAATTTGCCATTTTCCTTTACTATTTGCGGTTTGGGAAGAAAGGGAACAAGTTTTTCGCTAACGCAAATGGGACCTGAGCCTGGCCCTCCACCTCCGTGAGGAGTGGAAAATGTTTTATGCAAATTCATGTGGACGCAATCGAATTTCATATCACCGGGACGAGCTATCCCAAGCAGTGCATTTAAGTTAGCACCGTCCATATACATCAGCCCACCGCAGCCGTGGATAAGCTGTTCGATTTCTACGATTTCTGTTTCGAAAAGTCCGAGCGTGCTTGGGTTGGTAACCATAAAGCCCGCAACGTCATCTCCGCATTTGCTTTTAAGATCCTCTAAATCAATCCTGCCCTTGTCGTTAGATTTTACATTTACAGTTTTAAAACCTGCGATAACTGCTGATGCTGGGTTAGTGCCATGAGCGGAGTCTGGAATTAATATTTTCGTTCTTTTGCTATCACCATTGGCAAGGTGATAAGCGCGGAAGGTAAGAATTCCAGTAAATTCACCGTTAGAGCCGGCTGAGGGCTGAAGCGAGGCGCCCGGCATTCCGCATATTTCTTTTAAGCAGTTTCCAAGATTGAACATAAGCTCCAAGGCGCCTTGCGCGCTTTCATCGCCAATGCAAGGGTGAAGCTCGGTAAAACCAGCTAAAGAAGAGGTTTTTTCGTTCACCTTTGGATTATACTTCATCGTGCAAGAGCCAAGCGGGTATAGCCCTTCTTCGATGCTGTAGTTTAAATGAGCTAATTTTGTGTAGTGCCGCGAAATGTCTCCCTCGCATAGCTCTGGCAAATTTAGCTCAGATTTTCTTAAATATTTTTCTGGAATATGTTCAGAAACGCAATAATCAAATTGCTTTTTAGGTAGAGTATATCCTTTTCTACCAGCTTTACTTTTCTCTAAAATTAATTTTTCCATAGTTCTTTTTATTTTAATATTTCTAATGCGTATTGAGCAGCAAATTGCTCAGCTTCTTTTTTGCTATGTCCTTTACCAGTTCCATATAGTTCATCATTAATGTAAACACCGATTAGAAATTCTTTTTCGTGTGCAGGTCCGCTTTCTTCAATTACTTTATAGGTTGGGAAAACCTGGTATTGCTGTTGAGTTTTTTGCAGAAGAATGCTTTTAAAATTATCATTTTTTTCACTTAAAGATATTGCAATCGCTGGAACAAATTTATTTAATATAAAATATTTTGCTTTTTCTAAGCCCGAATCAATATAAATAGCGGCAATAATAGCTTCAACCGCATCTGCAAGCAAAGAATCGCTTCCATCTTTTAAAGCTTTTTGAGCGCTATTGCCAAGCAAAATGTAATCTTTTAAATTCAAAGCCTCTGCCACTTTGAGCAGAGCTTTTTTGCTAACGTATTTAGTGCGAAGAACTGTAAGCTCACCTTCACTTAAATCGGGATAATTCTCAAAAAGATAATCAGTAATAATCAAGCTAAGAACAGAATCGCCAAGGAATTCAAGTCTTTCGTTAGAGTCAAGTTCTTCTTTAATCCGAACTTGCAGGTATGAACGGTGCGTCAATGCTTGCTCAAAAATAAGAGAACTCTTTATGTTAACTCCTAAGCAAAGCTTAAGCTGCTCTTTTTTTTCAATAGTAAGAAAGCCGAATTTTTTAGGTTCGGCTTTCTTGGAATACTTTTGTTTAGAATGCTTTTTAAAAGGTGTAAGTTTAAAAATACCATTGTAAACAGTTTGAAAAATATTTTCGTTTGGTCTTTCCAAAAAAATCACTCTTCAAATTTTTTAAAGCAAATAGAGGCGTTATGCCCGCCGAAACCAAGTGTGTTTGCTACGGCAGCTCTGATTTCTCTTTCAACTGGCTTGTTTGGCGTGTAGTTCAAATCGCAGTCTGGGTCTGGAGTGGTATAATTTATTGTCGGAGTTACTATATTATTTTTTATAGATAAAATAGTTCCAATAGCCTCGATAGCTCCAGCTGCGCCGAGCAGATGCCCAATCATGGATTTAATTGAGCTTATCGCAATGCTATAAGCTCTGTCGCCAAAGAGCGTTTTTATAGCCTGGGTCTCAGTCTTATCGTTAAAAGGAGTGGAGGTGCCGTGTGCTTTCACATAATCAATGTCCTCAATGGTCAAATTTGCATCTTCAATAGCATTTCTCATTGAGCGGACAATCCCTTCGCCGCCAGCAGCAGGTTGGGTAATGTGAAAGGCATCGTCAGTTAAGCCAATACCGGCAATTTCAGCATAAATCTTTGCACCTCTGTTTTTGGCGTGTTCTAATGTTTCAAGCATTAAAGCTCCACCACCTTCGCCCATAACAAAGCCATCTCTATCTTTATCGAAAGGTCTGCTTGCAGTTTGGGGCGAATCATTGCGAGTAGAAATCGCTTTCATTGCATTGAAGCCTCCCACACCCATTGGACAAAGAACAGCTTCGCTGCCTCCTGTCAGCATAATGTCAGCCATTCCGCGTTGAATAATCATAAAAGCATCTGCGATTGCGTGTGAAGAAGTTGCGCAAGCAGAAACAGTTGCGTAGTTTGGACCTTTTAAGCCATATCTGATAGCAATATGTCCGGAGACGATGTCAATAATAAGCATTGGGACAAAGAAAGGAGAAATTCTATCCGGTTTGCCATTTCTTTCGTAAAGGGATTGTTGCTGCTCGTGGTAGGTCGTCATTCCGCCAATACCTGAGCCAAAGATAGCTCCAATTCTTTCCCTATCAACTTTTTCAAAATCTATTCCGGAATCTTCTACTGCCATAGCAGCGGCAGATATTCCAAATTGACAGAACAAGTCCATTCTTTGAATTTCTTTTCTATTCATATACAGAAGTGGGTCGAAATTTTTCACTTCGCATGCAAATTTTGTATCGAAATCAGTTGCGTCAAAGCGTGTAAGATTTGCGGCGCCACTTTTCCCCTCGAGCATTGCTTGCCACATATCGGAAACATTATTGCCAATGGGAGTAACAGCACCTATTCCAGTTATTACTACTCTTGGAAAGTTATGTTTTGACATAATTTTTCTAATTTTATGATAAAAATTTAGGAATAAAAAACCCTAACCTTAAAGAATAAGATTAGGGATTTTGATTAGCTTATTCTTTCACTTAAAAACTTGACTACATCGCCAACGGTTTGAATTTTTTCCGCATCGCTATCTTCAATAGAAATGTCGAATTGTTTTTCTAATTGCATAATTAATTCAACTGTGTCTAATGAATCGGCGCCTAAGTCTTTTGTGAAATTTGCATCATCAGTTACCTGAGATTCTTCAACGCCTAATTTGTCAACGATTATTGATACTACTTGGCTTTTAATGTCTGCCATAAAAATCCCCAATTTTGTTGGTTAAACAAATATATTAATTAATTTTTTTTACATATATAAACCACCATTAACATGGATAACCTGCCCGGTCACATAGCTTGATTCTTCTGATACTAAGAAAGTAACAAGGTTTGCTATGTCAATCGGCTCGGCTACTCTTTTTAATGGTATGTTGGCAAAAAATTGTTTTTTTTGCTCTTCGTTAAGTGCGTCTGTCATTGCGCTTCGAACAAAGCCCGGCGCAACGCAGTTTACTAAAATATTTCGAGAAGCTAATTCTCTTGCCAAAGATTTGGTCAAACCCATCAATCCAGCTTTTGAAGCTGAATAGTTAGATTGCCCCGGGTTTCCCATCGCCCCAACTACTGAGGCTATATTTACAATTCTACCCTGGCGCTGAGAAATCATTTTTTTTGCCGCTGCTTTGCTGCAAAGATAAGCTCCTTTTAAGTTTGTGTCGAGAACAGAATCCCATTCTTTCTCAGCCATTCTTATCAGAAGATTATCGCGAGTTATCCCAGCGTTATTTATAAGGAAATGAACTGCATCTTTTTCTTTTAAAACTTGTTCAAACGCAGTATTCACAGATTCTTCAGAAGAAACGTCTGCTTGGATTGCTTTATAATTTTCTTTCCAGCTGTTGTCTTGAAGCTCAATATTATCGGGAATAACGTAATCAAGTGCAAAGACGTAGGCGCCATTTTTTAATAATTCTTCTGAAATGGCGAGCCCGATACCTCTGCATCCACCCGTTACTACTGCGATTTTACTAATAAATTTTTTTTCCATTGCCCCAATTCATAATTAAACAAGTTACAAATATATGAAAATTTTTTAATAATTCTACAAAAATTATTTTTCTCTCAATCGTCTTGTTTTCACTTTTAGAGAACAGTCTTAAAAAATTTCTTTCAAATCGTCAAATTTATCATAGCCTAAAATGCTCACGCCCTTCAAAGTTCGCTTTACTAAACCTTGCAATACTCTGCCGGCTCCTACCTCGGCATAAGTATCGAATCCGTCCTCTTGCATTTGTTTAAGGGTTTGTGTCCAAAGGACTGGAGCGCTTAATTGAAGGATAAGGGCTTTACGCAGTTCTTCTTTGTCTTGCGTTGGCTTTGCGTATACGTTAGTATAGACGGGAACTTTTGCGTCTTTAAACTCGGCATTTGAAATTGCCAGCTCCAAATCTCTTTTTGCAGGCTCCATAAGAGGAGAATGAAAGGCGCCGCTTACTACTAATTCAGTAACCATTCTTGCGCCAGCTTCTTCAAAGAAATGGATATTTTCTCTTAAAAAATCGCGAGAGCCAGAAACAACTATCTGTCCGGGTGAATTGAAATTAGCTGCAACAACGCAGTTTCCATTGCCTTTTTCTGTTAAATCTTCACAAATTTCAACTACCGCTTCGTCTTCCATACCGATTATTGCAAACATAGTTCCGGGCAAGTTCTCTCCAGCGCTAAACATAAGATTACCACGCAAGGAAACGAGTTTAAGCGCCTCTTCAAAATTTAGCACGCCAGCAGCATAAAGCGCCGCATATTCTCCAACCGAGTGCCCGGCTACAGCAGAATAATCTAACTTGTTTTTTATTAAATCCGTTAAAACAGCAGAGTGTAGAAAAAGAGCGGGCTGGGTGTATCGCGTTTCTTTTAATTTCTCGATTGGTCCATCGAACATAATAGAGCTTAAACTATAGCCCAAAATATTATTTGCTTCTTCAATTCTTGTTTTTGCCGATTCAACATTTTCATAAATGTCTTTAAGCATACCCACATATTGGGAACCTTGCCCAGATGAAAGCAAAGCTATTTTCATTTTTTTTCCTTTTATTTGTTTGCATTCCAACGTAAAAGAACAGAGCCATAAGTATAGCCAGCTCCAAAACTGCTCATAATAACGTTATCAGCTTTTTTAATTTTGCCAGCCGCGTTCCACTCAGAAAGGCACATCGGAATGGTGGCAGCGGTGGTGTTTCCGTATTTGTTGATGTTAATCATAACCTGTTCTTTTGGTAATTGCATTCTTTCAGCAGTTGCAACAATAATTCTCATATTCGCTTGATGGGGAACGAGCCAGGCAACGTCTTTGTTTTCAAGATTATTTCTTTTCATAATGTCAACACTGCAATCTGCCATTGCTTTCACCGCAGCTTTAAAGACAGTTTGTCCATCTTGTTTGAGATAATGCTCTTTGTTTTGAACGGTTTCAAGCGAGGATGGTTTAGCGCTTCCCCCTGCAATCATTTTTAGATAAGGAGCACCGGAGCCGTCAATTTTTGCTATGTAATCAATAAGCCCGCAATCTGGGTCATCGGAAGGCTCGATTAAAACAGCAGCACCTGCATCGCCGAAGAGCATAGCTTGGCTTCTGTCCTCATAATCAGTTATGCTGCTCATTTTGTCTCCGCCGCAAAGGAGTAAGCGTTTTGCGGCACCGCTTTCTACTAATTTACAAGCAGTTATAAAAGAAAATAAAAAGCCGGAACAAGCAGCAGACAAATCGAATCCCCAAGCATTATTAGCTCCAATTTTATGCTGGACAAGTGCAGCGGTTGCAGGGAAAGAATGGTCTGGGGTAACAGTTGCTACGATAATGCAATCTATGTCATTTGCTGTGATGCCGCGTTTTTCAATGCATTCTTTTGCAGCTGGAACAATCAAGTCAGATGTTGCTCCTTCTTTGGCAATTCTTCTTTCCGAAATGCCAGTTCTCGTTAAAATCCACTCATCTGTTGTATCAAGATATTTTGCAAAATAAGCATTATCTAATACTGTGGGTGGAACATAATGTGCTACTGAAGTTATTGTTGCTCTCATAATTTTTCTTTTCTTTTATGAATTAAGTGCAATTTTAATTTTTTCGTTAATATTTTTTTCAATGAACTCTACAGCTTTGATTATCATATTTTGAATAGCGGTTGGGCTTGATTTCCCATGTCCAATAATGACTACACCATTCACCCCGAGCAAAGGAACACCGCCATATTGCTGATAATCTAATTCTTTGAATAAATTTTTCATGAAAGGGGTAATAAATAATAAAAGAGCTTTGCTTAAAAGGCTTTTATTGGCTAATGTCTTAATTTTTGTTTTCATAAAAGGGGGAATGCCTTCTGTGAATTTTAAAAGGATATTCCCAACTAAGCCATCGCAAACTACAACATCTAAATTTCCTTGCAAAATGTCTCGTCCTTCTACATTTCCAACAAAATTTAAATTGCTTTGGCTAAGCAATTTATATGTATCTTGCAAGAGTTGAGTTCCTTTTTCTTCTTCCTCTCCAACGTTGAGCAAAGCTACTCTGGGCTGCTCGATATTCAGCATTTGCTTAGAAAATATGCTGCCCATAACTGCAAATTCGTAAAGATAACGTGCTTTCGATTCCAAATTGGCGCCTACGTCAAGAATAAGCACTGGCTTGTTTCCGGCAGTAGGAAAAAAAGAGCCAATCGTAGGTCGGCTCACGCCGTTTATTCTGCCGAGAAGGATTGTTCCAGTAGAAAGCACGGCGCCAGTATTGCCAGCTGAAACAAAAGCGTCAGCTTTTTGCTCAGCGCAAAACTCCATAGCTTTATAAAGGGAGGAATTCTTCTTGGTTTTTATAATTTGGGTCGGGTCATCGTGCATATCAACCACCTCGTCTGTATGATGGATGCAGTAGTTTATAGCACTCGTATCCTCTTTGCTTAGAGCACCTTTGATTTTGCTTTCATCTCCAACGAAAACAATTTCAAGCTTATTATTTTGGTTTAATATTTTTGATGCAAGCACGGCGCCTTTGACCTCGTTTTCTGGTGCAAAATCTCCGCCCATTGCATCGAGGGCTATTTTATATGTTGACTTAGTATTCATTTTTTCTGAATGCAAAATACTTAAAAAGTCAATTTAAGTATTATTTGCATTCGGAATCCTTCATCTTATATATATGTTAACACTTTTCTCCCGTTGTAATATCCACAGTCGCCACAAGCGCGATGCGCTAATTTTGAGGCGCCGCATTTTGGGCAAACAGACATCGTAGCCGGGTAAGCTTTGTAGTGCGTTCTGCGTTTATCGCGTCTTTGCTTAGATACTTTGCGTTTTGGATTTGCCATTTTATTCTTCTTTCCTTAGTTAATTTTTATATTTTTTAAAGGAGCCCAACGCTCATCAATAATGTTAAATTTGTCTTTTGCTTTATAGCTTTCTTTTTGAGCAAGCTCTGGGTATATTTCATCAAGTTCTTTGTTTTCGAATTCTGGGGCGATTCGTCTCATTGGTAAATGCAATGCTAACTCCTCGCGAACGATGGCGCTTATGTCGATATATTTTTCATCTTCATAAATCGCTCGTATTTCCTCTTGAACATCTTTATTTTTGTCGCGAATGCTGTTTCCTTTTAAAAGGAAATCAATTTTTATTTCTGCTTCTATCAGTTTTTTAAATTTTGCAAGAGTTCTGTCGCAAACTAAATCAGCGTTTGAGCTTGCTTTTCCTTCTATATATATACGCTTTCCAATAATTTTCATAAAGCCAGAAAACTGGACATTTCCCTCAAATTCTGGGAACATATCTGGTATTTCTGAAGCCTGGCAGCGACTGTCTATTGGATACTCGCCGTCTTTCAGTCCTTGTATATATATTTTAATCATTTTATAAAAAATTTTTTATTCTTATAAACTTACAAAATTATATACTTATTTCTATTTTTCCAAATTCAAAATTTATCTGCCTTTTATTCTTCCATATTTTATCCTACTATAATTATAATTGAATAAGAAAAGCTACTAAACTTTTTAAATGAAATTTATTTGTGTTTTCGTTGCGCTTTGTATCCTTAGAGTTTCAGGAAATATCAATACGTTTTCAAACACTAAAACAGGCTCTTCTACTATGTATTTATAACTTAAGCAGGTCAAATATCCTTAATTGGAAAAAAATTAGAATTTGCAATCGAGCTGAAAGGAAACAAAGCGTGTTGGGGCGAGATTGCCCGGCGTTTTCGTATAATAATAATTCAGTAAATTAAAGCAATTCAAAGAAAAAGTAAGAGGGATAGCAGAGCTTTGATAGTTATAGATTAAATGCAAATCTACAAGGTTTACATTTACGCGAGCGTCATAATCTTTTATATATGAGCCAAGTAAATCATCAATATTTTTGGCGCGACTTAAAAAACGATAGTCTGCTTGTATTTCAAAATCCCAAAATTTATAAAAAATCCTGTTATAACAAGTCCAATTAGAGCGGTATTTTAAAGCTTCATTCTTTTCTTTGTCAATCGGATCAATCGCACTGAGGGAGCTTTCAATTCCAAGATTTTTTAAAAGCATTAACTTTAAATCAAGTTCCGCACCGCGAACCCTTGCCCGAACTATGTTTTGAAACTGAATATTTGCAGAAGCATCGCTTAGAAATGTTGGCTCAATCAAATCGTAAAAATCATTATGGAATAGCGATAAATCGAAAACAGCAGGTATCCCCAACAGGCTAAAACGTTGATTTACTCCGAGTTCTATTGAAAGACTTCGCTCTGGCTTTAAGTCAAGATTGGGAACAACAGAAAAACCGCTATACTGTATGGTTGCAAAACGCTCACCAATCGTTGCAGAGCGGAAGCCAGTCCCAAGGGAAAAACGCAGCTTGCTATCATCAGCCAAAGCATAAGAAGCGCCAAATTTTGGAGAAAATTGCAGTTTAGTTTTCATCGCATCGTTTGAGATTTCTGAATTTAGAGTATTTTTGTCGTCCAGAAGCGAGGTTTTTTCTAAATCGAATCTTGCGCCAGCACTGAGAATAAAATCTTTTATCTTTGAATACTCAAGTTGCGCAAACCCCGCGAAAATAGTTTGATATGCGTTTTCGTATATTTTTGAATCAACTATGTTAATTGTGTTATCAACTCCAAAAGTGAAATTTGTTTTTTCAAAAACATTATAGCAATACTGGATTTCCGTATGAATTGAGTTTGCAGAAGTTTGACGCGGATTGCTATTGTCAAAAAGTTTAGGCTCCAAGGAAGTAGAAAACCAGCCAATCTTTAAATCAATGAATTGAAAATTATCAATAATCTGTTTTAAAGTGCCGGAAAGGAAAAATTTATTTGAGCGCAGCTCATCAGAAAGATTAGTGCCAGTCGGAGGACGGGTCGCGCTATCTAAGCTGTTCCAATACACCCAATCGTTTTTATTGTCGGTTGCATAGTTTGTTAGAAAAGAAAGCTTTGTCCATTCCGATAAATCGAAAGCAATTTTAGAAAACAGATTAAATTTTTCAGATTTATCGAACTGGCGATAGCTTTCGTCATTTTGATAGCCAAGCGACAAAATTCCTTTAAAAATATTATTTTTAAAAGTTAAGCCAGCTTGAGCAGTGGAATGCGTGGATAAGCCATTTCGGTATATCCATTGATTATGAGTTGGCTTTGTGTAAACTCCACTTGAAGCGCGTAAAGAAATGCCAAGATTTTCCTCAGGCTCCTTTGTAATAATATTTATAACGCCGCCCAAGGCACTGCTACCATAAAGAGCAGAGCCAGCCCCTTTTACAATTTCAATTCTTTCAATATTGAAAACAGGGATTACATCAAATTTTATATCCCCCTGGTCGCCTGCTAAAATTGAGACACCATCTACAAGCAATGCGACACGGGAACCGACACCAATAGCAACACCTGAGCTGCCACGTATGCTGACTTGGTCGTCATTCATCACTATACCCGATACGTATTGCAGAGCTTCATCAATTTTACTGATATTTTTATTTTTTAGCTGATGAGAGCTGATAAGAGAAATCGAAACCGGAACATCTTGAACTGCTTGTAATGTTTTATTTGCTGAAACAAGGACATCGCTTGTGAACAAAGAAGATTCCTTTAAGTGAAAATCAACCTTAATGCTGTTTTGATTTTTTATCTGAATTGTTTGCTTTTGGGATTCGTATCCAACTATACTTGCAAGCAAACTGTATTCGCCATCGGGCAGCCCGCTGATTTTAAATTCGCCTTCTTTGTTTGTGAAAGTGCCAAAGCCGCTGTTCAGTATTCTAACTGTTGCAAATTGTAGCAAAGAATTTGTTTGAGCATCATAGCATTTCCCGTAGACCGTTCCAAACTTTTGCGCAAAAAGAGTAGAAGAGCTAAGAAAAATAGAAAAAGCTAAGAAAAATAGGAAAAAAACTGCTATTAGGCTCTTGCCTTTGCATGCCTTCATTGTTTTGTTTAGAAAAAATTTTTAAAAAACCTTAATTTTGCATACATTTTTATAAAACCGTTATAGCATTAGTTTTTTCGGCAGACATAAAAAGCGCTTTACTTGCTTTGTCGAAAACATTTTTAATGCTGTCGTTGGCTCTTACTTGAGTGAGCCCAATGCTAATTGTAACAGTAAATCTTTGACTATTAATATCAAGCACAGCAAGAGCCACTTCGGTGCGAAGACGCTCAGCCCAAATCCTTGCATCTTGCGGACTATCACCGAATAGGGCTATAGCGAACACATTATCTGTCATTTTGCCTAAAAGGTCGAATATTTTAATTTGCTCTCTCGCAATTTTAAGCACTTGAAAAATCGCTTTTTGCAATCTATCGCTATAATGCTCTGGATCTAGTGAAGAATACTTATCTAATTGAAAAATGCAAAGATAAGACTCAATTCCAAAGGCGCGAGAACGCTCCAACTCTTCATTGAAGCGGCGCATGAAAGCTGTGTAATTAAGGATTCCAGTATTGGGGTCGATTAGTTGAGAATTTTCTATATAATTATCGTAAAAAACAGACTCAATGGCGGTTGCAGATTGCCTGGCAAGTGTTTCAAGAATACTCACCGTGTTTTGGCTGATAGCTTTCCCATCACTTGCTTCAAGAAAAATTGCGCCATAGCTGTTTGTATTAGTTCGAATTGGAACTGAGAGAAAAGAGTAGTTCGTGTTAATGCTGTATTCAGCATCACAAACCCTCAAATATTGATCGCTTAAATCATTATAAAGAACCGTTTGCGATTCCAGTATTGAAGGAGCAATCAAACTATTATCTAAATTAACTTTGTTTTTAGCAATATTGACGGCGCTATCAGATCTAGAAATATAAGTGCTTATAACAAAAGAATTGCAATCAAAATCCATTAAGCATACTCCTATGGACGTATATTCAAGTAAATGGCATAAAACCTCGCTAAGCGAGTCGCTTATTGATTGCTGGGAGTAGTTTTGTTGAGTTTTTTTCCCGAACAAATGTATTGCATCAAGCAGTTTTTGGGATTGGCTTAAATCGTGCTTTTCTAAATAATTTTTGAATAATGCACTTATAATGCGAGTGAAATGTCCCAGGAAATTCACGGTCACAGTAGTATAAGCATTGCTCATCTCAGAATCGGCGCACAGTATCCCGTGAACGCTCTTGCCGTAAAATACTGGCACTCCTATAAATGAGCCAATTTCTGTGTCCTCATCATAGTAAGGTATTAAATCTTTAATAGGACTGATATTAATCTCTGTTATTATTTCCGGGCTTGCTCCTTTATATATCTGGCTTATTATGTCCAGCCCAATTGGGATTAGCTTGTCTTTCCTTAATCTATCTTGGTTATCGCTGACAGAGGAGATAATTAAAAAATTATTTTTTACTTGGTCTACTAAAAGAAAAACTGCTGTTTTAGTGTTTGTTATAGAGCGAATAATGGTGAGGATTCTATTCAATAAAAACTGCAGAGCCTCCAGAGGTTCATTTCCCAAAGCGCTATCGTCTTTATAAAGCGAAGCAGGGACATCAATTTTGCTTTTCTTGTAAGGCGAGCTTGGTTTTTCCTCTACTTTTTCTTCTGATTTGCTGTCTATTTCCTTTGGCTCTTCTGTTTCAGATGCTTTCTCTTCTTTTTGAATCCTAATTGAAGATAGATGAGCATTGCAATTGCCTTGCTCTTGTTCTTCGTTCTTTTCTGGAATGCCTGCGTCTTGGACATCTTTTTCTGTTAACTTTTCTTTTTGTCCTTGAGCTGTTTCGCTGTCCTTAGCAACATAAGCAGCAACTGGTTTAGGACTAACCTTAGTGATAATAGTAACCTCACCATCATCATAGCTAAGATCTTCATCAGCTTGAAAACTTTCATCACTTCTGTCTTTAAACTTTGCTTGTTTTATAACACTTTCTTTAACAAGAACATTTTCTTCGTTTTTTGCTTTTTCAACTTTTTCTTCTCTATCTTCAATATAATCTTTTGAGTCTCCAAAGGAATTCTTATAATCTTTATAGATTATCCTCACCACTCCATCTTTTTTGACTTCATCAATTTCAAAGTCTGGTGGCTTTTCTCCGGGCTTTGCTAATCCAATATAGTTTTTTATTCTGTTGGAAATGTCGATAGCAAAGAAAATGATTCCTAAAACAGCTATTGAAGCTCCAATTAGTTTGACCTCAATTTCCGATAAAATGACAAGGAAAAACAGGCCAAGAAGGATTACAAGAAGAATAAAAACATCTCTTGGGGCAAGCAGTTCTTTTAGTTTGTATTGAGTCTTTTTCATTGCCACTTCTCATTTAAAACTTATATTGCCCAAGAAGTTCCCAAGTCGATTTAGTTCTAATTATATCGTAAAAAAAGTCGCGTATATGAGTGCCAAATACAGTTATATTGCTTTCTGCGGAGGCATATTTTATAGTGCCTCTTGGAGTGATATTCAAAATATAATCTTGCTTTCCTTTAATCGAGTCAATTTTTGCTAACTTGCTCATCAATGGGAAATACTGTTCATTCTTATTGAAAATAAATTTACTTATTTCTGTCGTTAATTTGTAATTACCTTCAACAAAGCCTAAAAACTTCACATCGCAGCTATCGTAAAATGCTTTATAATCTGCTTGCATCGTTATTAAAGATTTCCAAGAGCTATCTTTTTCGATAACGCTTGAAGGTAGAGAAATCTTGTTAGGAAACACAACCGAGAGTAAGCGTTCGTCTGAAACGCCGCTTTCCCAGTAAAAAAGCTCTAAAGAATCGATACTACCCGCACCTTGTTTGATATAATTACGAAACTCGCTAAGTCTTTTTCCCTCAATTTTTATTGGCTCTCCATAAGGAGAAATGAATAGCTTGAAAGTCTTTGAAAGCGGGACTGATACAGTTTTAAAATCTGGAAAATTTAAAGCTGAGTAGTCATCGCCTTGCGAATGGTGATAGACTTCCATATCCTTTTCTTTAAAAGAATAAATTAGAGAATCTATAGAGACGTCCAAAACGATTATACCGTCATCTCTGAGGTGATTATTGTTATGAGTGAAAAAATATTCTACTTTGCGTTCATATTTACGCTGCGAGCTATCGCTGAAAGTGCGAAGAACTTCCGAGCTTTCTTCGTATTTATAGTTGTGTAAAATACTGAGCGGGTATCTTATAGAAATATTATATCTTGGAATATCATCGCTATATTGAGCTTTAGCTTCTTTGCTTAATCCGATAAAGCTAAGAGCAAAAATTAAGAAAAAAACTCTGAATGAGTAAAAAGCGACCAAGCTGCGAGTGTCATTCCATCCCATATCTCCCCCTTTTTTATTAGTGAATGAATATCTGTTTTTGATAATTGAAGCAGCTCAAATTCCTCGCTGTCATCTGGGGAATTGCCGAGGAATTGGAGTTCCTTCATTAAAAAAACTTTGCTAATTTCGTTTGTTACCCCGTTAAAGGGATTAAATCCAGCAATTTCAATGATTTGTTTAGCTTCGTAACCCGTTTCTTCAAGCAATTCATTTTTCGCGTTTTGCAAAAAATCAAGTCCTTCGCGAAGCCCCCCACCGGGAAACTCAATGCTAATTTTTTGATTCAAATATCTATACTGACGAACAAGTAAATATAAATTTTGCTTTAATTCTGGAATTATCATAGTTGAGCCAAAAGAATCAACATAATGATAAGTTCCTATTTTTCCATCTGGCTGAAAATATTGATCAATGCTATATTTCCAATAAGGATTTTTAAATTCAACTTTCGAGCTAATTTTTTCTAATTTTTTGAGCATTGCTTTCGTTTTTAAAAAAGTATAGACAATTGCAAAAATCAGCCTGTGCAATTTCCCATTATCTCGCTTTTTGAAAAAAAGAAAGAAATTTCTTTTTCTGAATTTTCCAAAGAGTCGCTCCCGTGTATGGAATTATATGTTACAGTTTCACCATATTTTTTGCGAATAGTTCCTTCTTCGGCAAGTGCTGGATTTTTATTTCCAATCAATGTCCGGAAATCCTCTATCGCATTGTCTTTTTCTAAAACCATAGGAATAATTTTTTCTTTAGTCATAAATTCGATCAAGTCCTTATAAAAGGGTTGTTCTTTATGAACGGCGTAAAATTCAGCTGCTTGCTCAGTCGAGATTCTTATATATTTCATTGCTAAAATTCTAAAGCCCGCTTCTTCTATAGCTGAGATTATGTAGCCGAAAATGTTTTTCCGAACCGCATCTGGTTTGATAATAGCAAGTGTTCTTCCCATAAATTAAGCTATTTTTTTTCTTTTTAAAACCTTAGCAACTTTTTTACCAATTTCTGCTGGTGATTCTACAATGTGAATACCCGCTTTTTTAAGTGTCGCAATTTTGCTTTCTGCTGTTCCTTGTCCGCCAGAGATGATTGCGCCTGCGTGTCCCATACGTCTTCCCGGAGGAGCAGTTTTCCCGGCGATAAAGCTAATAACTGGCTTTTTCACATTCTTTTTAATGTATTCGGCAGCAACTTCTTCTGCATTGCCTCCAATTTCTCCAATCATAAGTATTGCATCGCTGTCCTCGTCCTCGTTGAAAAGCTGAACTGCATCTATGAATTGCGTTCCGATAATGGCATCTCCTCCAATTCCAATGCAGGTAGACTGTCCAATTCCAAGGTCGGAAAGCTGCTTAACCGCTTCATAAGTTAAGGTGCCGCTTCGCGAGATGACGGCAACCCTACCGGGCTTATGAATAAAGCCTGGCATAATCCCAATTTTGCACTCGCCTGGCGTTATAATGCCGGGGCAGTTGGGTCCAATCATTCTACTATTTGATCGCTTTAAAGCGTCAAAAACCTTGGTCATATCATTTGCCGGAATACCTTCTGTAATTGTAACAATAAGCTCGATACCTGCTTCGATTGCCTCTAAAATTGCATCAGCCGCAAGAGCTTGTGGAACAAAAATAACAGTTGCGTTTGCTTTTACTGCTTTTGCTGCTTCTTTAACCGTATTGAAAACTGGAACTTCCCGCTTAAATTTCATACCTTCTTTTCCGGCGTATTTTTGTCCGCCTTTTCCGGGCGTAACGCCAGCAAGGATTTTCGTCCCATATTGCAACATTTCGTAACTGTGAAAAGTGCCTTCCGCTCCAGTAATGCCTTGAACTATAACTCTTGTATCTTTATTAACTAGGACACTCATTTAAAAACCATTATAAATTTAACAATAAAATTTTATTATTTTCTTTATTATTAGAAAAATTATTAAAATTGCAAATTAAGAATTTATTGTCAAATTTATAAATGTTTTTTATAAAAAGGTGCAAATATGAAGGAGCAAAATTTGAATTCTGGAATAAAGACGCGGCTCGATGATATTGAGAAAGAATTAAAGGTCTTGAATAAACAAAGAGATGAAATTCGCCAAAAATGGGAAATTGAAAAGAATTTTATTAAAAAAATTCGCTCTTACAAAGAGGAAATTGAGCAAGCAAGAATCCGTGCCGATGAGTATGAAAGGCAGGGTAATTTGGAAAAAGTTGCTGAAATTCGATATTCCACGCTTTTAGATTTAGAAAAAAAATTAAATGAAGCAAGCACTCAGCTTCAAAGCATTCAAAAAGCGGGGAAGCTTTTAAAGGAGGAAGTGGATGCTGAGGACATTGCAGAAATCGTTGCTAAATGGACAGGTATACCCGTCCAAAGAATGCTTGAAACCGAGAGAACTAAGCTCTTAAAAATGGAAGATGGTATTCATAAACGCTTGATTAATCAAGAGGAAGCAGTTGTTTCTGTATCTAATTCAATTCGCCGCTCGCGCTCAGGCTTGCAAGATGCCGACCGACCCATTGGCTCATTTATTTTCCTTGGCACCACCGGCGTTGGAAAAACCGAGATGGCAAAAGCTCTTGCCGAATTTTTATTCAATAACGAAAGTGCTTTGATTAGGATTGATATGAGCGAGTATATGGAAAAGTATTCTGTTTCGCGCTTAATCGGAGCGCCCCCTGGCTATGTTGGATACGAAGAAGGGGGACAGCTGACTGAGGCAATTCGCAGAAAGCCTTATGCCGTAGTTCTGCTTGATGAAATTGAAAAGGCGCACCAGGAAGTTTTTAATGTTTTATTGCAAGTGCTTGATGACGGCAGATTGACAGACGGAAAAGGGAGGACCGTAAATTTTAAAAATTCAATTATCATAATGACCTCAAACCTTGGAACAGAAATAATTGAAAGGGAATTAAGCGGGGCAGAAGAAAATCAAAAGGAAGCAGTTTTTGAAGACGTAAAAAATCAAATATTGGATATGCTGAAATTGAGAATGCGGCCAGAATTTTTAAATCGAGTTGACGACATTATTCTATTTAAGCCTTTGACGAAAAAAGAAATCAAGCAAATTGCAAGACTTCAGCTTTCAATTTTGAAAGAGAAGACCTTGCAAAATGGAATATCGCTCAAAATAACTGAGCGCGCTTTGGATTTGCTTACCCTGCTTGGCTTCGATGAACACTATGGGGCAAGACCGCTTAAAAGAGCCGTGCAAAATCATATTTCTAATCCATTGGCATTAAAATTGCTTGCAAATGAATATATAACAGGGGACAGCGTAATTGTTGATATTACGCCAAAAAACGAATTCATTTTTTATAAGCAAAAATAAAATGAACTGTTTATTCAAAATACTTGATATTATTAAATTTGATAATATTAAATTTTATAGTATAAAAAAGGCAAAGATTTACTTTTTGCTTGCTTTTCTGCTTTTGCTTAGCGCTTGCGGCTCTTTCCCAATAGAAATAAAGCAATTAACAAGAGAATTAAGCATAGAAGAAGGGGACAAAGCAACAGTAGTATGGAAGTTTAAAAACGCACTGCTCGTAAAAACCGATTACGATAATAAACTTTATAATCCGATTGACAGCATTGTTTTGCAGCCGCAATCCGCAACAGTTATCAAAATCACTGCTTTTAGCTCAGAAAAAGATTCTTTAATCGTTTTTTCAAATATTGAGATAAGAAAAAAGCTCGAAAAATTCACGAACGGCGAGATACATCGCGGACCACTCTCAGTTGAAGAAGAAGCAAGCGCTGAAAGCCAAGCGGCAAGCTACTTTAAAAAAGGGGAGCTGGATTATAGCAGAGCAAACCCTCCAGTCAACTTTAAAACAGTTGGAGCTATTTATCCATATTATTCTCCGAACAGCTGTTTAATGAAAGCGCTAATTTTAGATGAACAGGGCAATTTTTTGAGAAATATAGACGAGCAAGATGCTCTTCAAATTGAGGCGAAAACTTATTGCGGAGAAGACGAATATTCGCAGAGTATTAATAAAATTGAGTTGATTGACGACACTACAAGTGATTTTTATTCAGACAATTTAATAATTCTTGACTTGTCGAGTAAAAGCCGCAATCACTTTCAAGTTTACCAACAAATTTTGCAATTTGCAAAGCAGCTCTCTTCAAAAGACAATTTGGGCTTTTCTATGTTTAATCAGAGCTATCGTCAAATAGTCCCGATTAGCGAAGCCGAAGCGGCGAATCTTGCTCTGTCCAATACTGCATTGCCAGAGAAAAGCGGACTTAATTCCTTATTATCTTCGATTCGTTCCGCAATTTACCAATTAAAAGGAAATTCAAGCGACAAAAAGAATGTAATAGTTATTTCTTCTTCTTCCGATGACTGTTCCTTCAATGTGGATATAAATGAATTAGTTCAGTTAGCTAGAAGAAATGAAGTATCTATCTATTCAATTGGTCTTGGCAATGAAATTGATGGCTATGGGCTTAGATTTCTTAGCTCCGCCACTGGTGGGAGGCATTACATTTTAGAGGAGCAAGAGCTTTCATTAATTAAAGATGCTCTTTCGGAGATTTTGTTTTCTCAAAGAACATATTATCAATTTGAGATGCCGCTTTCATTTCATATAGACAAATGCACTGAAATCAAGGCGAAAATTGATTTTTCTTTAAACAGCACGAAAATAAGCGATGAAACAAGTATCTTTTTAAAAGAAGATTTAAAATATTATCCCCGTTTTATTATCGCTCTTTACGACCAAAACAAATTTAATATTGAGAGTGAATATAAGCAAAATGCTATCAATATTGCGGACTATCTGCTTTTAAATAATAGCACAAAAATTGAAATAATTGGGCATTCAAGCGATGATGAGGACGATCAAGAAATTGCGAGCTTGCGCGCTGCTAAGCTAATGGAGGAACTGCTGAGCCTCGGTGCAAATGCAGAGCAAATTAAAGTAAAAAGTGAAAAAACAACGAAGCCAATTTATTTTGAGCCAAGCGATAAATTTCAAGAAAAATACAATCGCAGAGTGGAAGTCAAAATTTTAGACCCAAAGCAGCTCCCTTATCAAATATCTGCTGAGCGAACTGAAATAGAAAGCGAGGCTGCCTTGCTTACAAATATTTGGGAAAAAATGGGGTATAGGTCATATTTTGAAAGAGTAATTATAAAAAACAATCCCGAATATCAGGTGAAAATTTGGGGCTACCCCACTTTTGAGCAAGCGGCTGCCGAGGCAGACAAAATAAACAAATTGTTTGATAAGAATTTTAGAGCAGAATAAAATAATTTTGCGTAAAATAATAATTATTTGTAATTTTGTAAGCTAAGCTGCTTCCTTAGCTCAGTCGGTAGAGCAACTGACTCTTAATCAGTGGGTCACAGGTTCGAATCCTGTAGGGAGCACCAAGTAATTCTGAGCACTGTAAATCTGTCATACTTCAATAAAAAACAGAAAAGGCAGTTCCAATGACAAATAATAAAATTTTTCCCAAGATTGTTGCCTTTCTATTTGTTTTAATCGCATTTTCACACAATCTTAGTTCAAAAGCAAACAGTTCTTCTTACGAGGGAACGCATTTTTATTTAGCTTTTATGCAAAATGAAAATGGAATTATGCCCGAAGGTATTTACCTTCAAATATTTATTTGTAGCTCAGAAAAAGCATATATTGAAGTGCGAGTCCCGGGCGAGGGGAATAATTTTTATTCATTGGAAGCTAATGAGGTTTTAAAGGTAGAATTTCCGCCTTCTATAGAAAGCAGGACCTCGGAAATTGCGCAAAGGAAAGGAATAGAAGTTTTGTCTGATGTTCCTATCACGATTTATGCCTTTTCAAGTCAATATACTACAAGCGACAGCTATACAGCAATCCCAATAGCTCGTTGGGGCAAAGAATACGTTGTTTCCTCTTTTCCAAATGACCAATATAGCTTGCCGCTTTTCCCAATGTCTCCGCAAGATTCAGCTTCGCGGCTTGACCCGCGTCAAAGTGAGTTTTTAATTATGGCGGCTTATGATGATAGCCAAATCACAATTACTCCAAAAGCTATTACAGAGCTTGGGAAACAAATTAATAAAACTTATGAAATAACTTTGAATAAAGGGGAAAGCTACCTTGTTAAAGCATTGAAGTCGCAGCGCGGGACAGGCGATTTAACCGGAACAATTATACGTTCAGACAAGCCGATTGGAGTGCTGTCCGGGCACGTGAGAACTGCAAATCCGCAAACTCCCGCCTATCCTTACGACAGCAAAGATCATCTTGTAGAAATGCTTTTTCCTACGGAAGCTTGGGGGAAAAAGTTTTTTACCGCTCCCTTTGGCATAAACAAAACAGGCGATCTGTTTAAACTCACAAGTATTTATCCTAATACTGTTGTAACAGTTTTTACACCCACTAAATCTCAAACTTATGAGCTGAGCGAGCCCGGCTCTTTTGCCGTCATCGCACCAATGAATGAAATAGGCTTTTGGACCTCAAACTATCCTGTTCAGCTTGCACAAATGATTATGAGAACGGGAACACAGGAAGACGATGATAACTACGATCCTGCTATGGTGATGATTCCACCTGCCGAGCAGTTTGTTCAAAAAATTGTTTTCCTAACCCCGGGCAATAATCCCGGAAACCCAAATCAATATGTAAAGCATTATGCGAGTATTATTGCAGATAAATCTGCTCTTGAAACTCTTTTAATTGATGATACTCCTGTTTCTTCAATTGGACAAATACAGCCATATACAAATATTGATAACAATACCTTCAGCATTCGCGTTGAGTTAAAGCAAGGCAAACACACAATAGAATGCAATGAGGGTGGATTTTGCGGCTTACTTTATGGCGTTGGCAGGGCTGATTCTTATGCTATGGTTCTTGGCTCTTCGCTTTCAAATCCATATATTAAAGATACCATCCCGCCGTTTTTAACATTTGAGGAGTATTGCGGCGAGCTTGCAATCAAGATTAGGGAAAGCGAAGATAGCTTGAATACCGGAATTGCTTATCTGCTTGTGCTGAAGGACAGCACGTATAATTACAGTTGGGAACATACAAAAATTACGGACACAACGACATATATTGAGTTTTATGCAACTCCATCTGATTACACGCAAGAAGCAAAGATTGTTTTTGATTATCGCGATAAGAACGGGAATGGCAGTCGCTTTTCTTTTGTTTACCCCGGAAATAACATTGAGGTTCCGGAAAATATTTATGTGAAAAATGTTAAAGATGATGACTCTGTTGTAATACACATAGCGATAAACAATCCGAATAGCAGCGATATTGTGCTTGATTCCGTTGGAATCTTTGAAGATAAGCGGCTTATGATTTTAGAAGAAAGTTTTCCGATTGTAATCGCTGGCAACACAACAAGGAATGTAGCTATTGCTTTTGTTCCAAAGGGAAATACAGAAAGTTTGTTTGAAAAAGTTAAATTATATTTTAATTGCTACCGCTTTGTTTTCACTAACATAATGAGCAATATCATTGCTCCAAAGCTGCTTTCTCTGGGATATGACTTTGGAATTGTCCGCGTTGGGGATTTAAAAGAAGGGAGAGCCTTTATAACGAACATTGGAAATGTTGCAAATATTTTAGAATCGCTTGAATTTGCAAATAATTCTCCTTTTGCTTTGGATACTGCTGGTATTTTCCCTTTTTATCTTGCGCCAAAAGATACTATGTTTATTAAAGCTGAATTTTGTCCGCAGTCGCTTGGGCATTTTGAACTTGACGTAAAAGTTAATAATGAATTTGAGATAGACGCTCCTTTTAAATTGACAGGGAGAGGCGCCTCTCCTTCTTTTCTATCCAAAATTATTGATTGGAAAAAAAGGCGAATTGGAACGCTAAACGACACAACGATATATTTAAAAAATGAGGGAGATTTTCCCGGCGAGCTTACATTTTCAGAATTTATTAAGTTTGACAGTGTTTTTAATACAAATAATATTGCTGAACTTTCTGAAATCGTTGCTCCAAATGATAGCATAGCCCTGCATTTTTCTTTTAATCCAAAAGAAGTTGGCTATTATAGCGCAGCAATATCTTTAAACCTTGACTGGGAGCTGCACGGCGATTTATCTGTTGATTTGCTTGGCATTGGGACAGTTCCAAAAATTAGCACTTTTGACGTTGATTTCGATACAATAATCGTTTGGAATGCCAAAGACACAGTTGCAAAAAATATTTATTCTTTTGGGAACGAGCTGCTTTCAATCGACTATATCGTGCCAGTCGAAGGGGATACAAGCTCTTTTATAATTGATTATTCCGAGCTAAAAGATTTGAAAATCGATTCTGCTTTTCATTACGAAATGCCGATTAGCTTTTTCCCAAAGCGGGTTGGAGAGCATAGGCTTAAATTGGAAATAAGCCATGATGCAGCAGCAAATTTCGAGAGAAGACTGTCCTACATTAACCTCAGAGGCTATGCTCTTTCGTCAGACACAACGGAAATGGAAATAATTCTATCGACTCCTCAGAATTTAACAGCTTGCTTAGAATCGGAAATAAATTTTGAGGTAAAAAACAAAGGAAATACTGAAATTGAGTTACAAAAATTAAATATTAGCCAAACAGGTATAAAATACTTTGAAATTTTAGCCGAGCCGCAAATCCCGAGTTTAATCAAGCCAAGCTCATCAGTTTTTCTTAAAGCAATGGTCTTGCTTAACCGCGATAGCACTGGCTTTGTGGAAATAGAAACGCAGATTAACGATACAATATTCAATAATTATGAATTTATTTTGCTTCCAGAGGTCGAGCAAATTGTAATAAATAAAATAGAGAATATTGAAAAGAATTTTGGTGATACTTTGTATTTAAAGCTGTCTGGAATTTTCCCTACAAAATCAGCTTTGCCAATTAATAT